>JACSRJ010000009.1 GCA_014879835.1 Anaerolinea sp. | reverse complement strand
GTATTCGGTTGTAAAGGTACGCCGTAGGGGTCGTAGTTCAGGGCGTGGGTGGGGGTGCCGGTCCTGTCCAACCTTATGAATCTGGTGAAAGGGGATTATTCCTTTCCATTATCTGAAGTGCAGTTTTGGCCGCTTCCACAACACCTTGCCATTGAGGGTGTTGGATACATTCCATATCACTAGCATTCTTGCCTACTTCACTCAGTAAGTCGTCAAGACGCTTTAAGATCCTCTGAATAGCATTTGCTTCTGCTTCACTGGTGAGACAAAGTCCAATTTGCCCAAAGGGATCGGCAGCTATTGATGTGTCATCAAAGAAATAATGGACTGCACCATCCAATGTGCTTCTTTCATGCCCCAACTCTATACCACCATGCATCCAAACCCGTCTCTGAAAGTCAATATCAGCAAATTCACGTACAAATTGAATGATCTCATCTCGCATTGATGGATAGAGGATCTTCATGAAACTACTCCAAAGTTCAGGGTTTGTTCCACAATTGCCATGCCAACCAATCCTCAAGGGGAATATGCGCATCAAACCAATTGTCCTGAATGCTATCGTAAGGAACTCCACCACGACCGATGCCCTTGCCATTGCTTCGGATAACTACATGATCAACTTGTTGGGATGGTTGAGGATTTGAGGGATCGCCTTTGTCAATACGAATACTGTTTCCCGATATGTTACTGGGATCACGCCATCGCCACCCAGTCCCCTTTCGTGTTGGTGCCTCTTCCCATGCTTCAGGCACCTTCTGCTTGATCTGTTCTTCGTGTGGGCGTAGAAAATCCGGTTTATCGCCTGCCAGAATCCAATTACTGCTCCAAGTATTGATTGCGGCGGCACCTTGAATGACTCCTGTGGTGCCCACCACGATCTGCCCGGCGGCGCTCCAGTTTAGGGCGAGTTGCCAACTCAACGCCCCTACCGAGGCTGAAACACCACCAATGCCACCTCCCGCTTGGAGGAAGCTGCTTACGCCCCCTGCAATCTGTCCGATACCGCGCACCCCGTTGAGCAGGGTTGCCAGACTCACCACCCAACCGGATGGCTCCAAGTCATTGCGCACTTGTTGGTAATGGGCATTACCCAGATGGGCAGTGGTAAGCGCTCCTTGGAGAGCATGGCGCATTTGCCCGCGCATCACCGCTTTATCCCCGATCAACCAGCGCACATTGTAAGACATCTCATCCAACAGATCGTAAGTACCGCTGTGATCCAGCACCCAATCACCGATGGCAGCAGCACGGGGCGAGATTTCGGTGCTGAAGGTGTAAGCACCAATGCCGATCAGTTTGGTGGCAGAGGTGGAGACATCACTGAGGGCATTCCAGAAATCGTAACTGAGACACTCACCAAAGGACAATCCTTCAGGGCATTCCCCACTTGGGTCAGTGAGGTTTGCGGGATTCGCGTTGGCGTAGAGGTAGCCATTCCAGCCCGTGCTTCCTCCCACCCCCAGCACCGGATCGACGCTGGTGAAGGCTCCCAACTTGGGATTGTAGTACCGGGCGCGGAGGTATAGTAGGTCGTTGGGATCGGTTAGCTCCCTGATCGATCCGATTCAGAAAATTGCTACAATCTGATTACCTTGTCAACGAGTGTCTTGGTAATGGGTGTTTCTATTGTAGGTAAGATGATGAGCGCGTTGTACTTCTTCAAATTGCCAATCAATCGAGGAAACCAGTTCATAAAAGTTGACTCAATATGGGTGGGATCCAAATAAGGGAAGCAAAATATCCGCTTGTTATTGACAATTCCTATCGCACAACTTGCACGCCAAGCTTCATGACTCATTTTTGTCAATGGGCGAGCGAACCTTTGGGGAGTCAGTTCAAAGTATTCCATAACCTCCTGTTCCGATTTCAAATCGCTTGTGTTAAAGCGCCTTAATCCATATCTCACCTGCTGTTGTACACTCGGATTCCGTGCAAAGATGCTCCTGAATGCCTGACTATAACGTACACACCAAGCATCTTTTCTTCTCTGTTCTAGCGTGTAGGGCATCCCATCACGCAAGATGTCTCCTTGTCCTGCCGGAATCATTCCTCCAATCATCCAACTGACTATCCAACTACCACTATTTTCCCCACTATCCAGTAGATAGGCATGTCCAAAGTGGAGCACAGCGGAAAATGAAGCGAGAGTAAAAGGAGGCATCGAATTGATCAAGCCATCATACTCAACGGAATTTAATCGTATATGGTCATCAGCTCTTTCGTTCATCTGCGAATCCATCTACCCAGAAACCCTCTGAGTTCTATATGAGCATCACGTTCTGCAAGTGAAATCGAACCAGGAACCCGAAATCTAAGGGCTTCGGGAATAAATCTACCCAAGGAGGGATTCTTGAATCTCATAGCTTGTTCCGGATCAAGTTCAAGTTCGCTGATTCTCGCGTTAAAGATGATACGAGCGTTTGTGTGAACTGCGCCGGCATCTGCTGCTGTCTCTGCGTTCACTTTTCCTCGAAATACATAAACATGTTGTTCACGCACTGAAGAGCGAATTTCACCCGATTCGAGAATCTTCTCAGCCCCTTCTTTGCTAGTATAATGAGACACTATTATCGTTCCGTCATCGTTACTCCCCCCCACCACGAGGTCAAGTTCGCGCATGGAGAGCTGACGACTGGGAACAGAGAATGGACTCCGGAATAACCGCGGCAACCGCGCCCGGAGTGCGGGCAGTCCGCCATAGGCTTGGAATTGTGCATAGGCGCTGAAGCCAAAGTCGGCGAGGAACATCCCTGCGAGAAGGGGATTGTGGCTTTCTTCACGGAGCAATGCCCCAACATCTACGCGTCCAGTTTCGACATACTCAGACAGTCCGTGATACGCCAAACTGTCCATCACCAAGGTGCCGCCGATGTTCCACATGGCAGCATGGGCAGCTTGGGTGAATCCTAACGAATAGACGCCATGCTGCACACTTGCGGCGATAAGCCCGGAGATTTGGGAGAGCGCAAATAACGCGCTGGCTGCGGTTGCGGCGCCAATACCAGCGCCGATTGCCTCAACCCTGCGTGCCCGTTCCCAATCGACTTCACT
>JACSRJ010000273.1 GCA_014879835.1 Anaerolinea sp. | reverse complement strand
TGGAACGGCAACGGCTTCCATGTGACCGTGACCCCGGCGGCGGTGATTCAACTGGGGCCGCAGGGCACGATCAACCAGTCCAACCCGTCGTTCACGTGGCAGCGCAACCGCGACGCCTTCGAGTATGGCATCTGGATCGGGCAGGGCAGCACGCCCCTCCACCAGACAACCCTTCAGGCAAACACCGTCTGCCCCAGCCAGACCCCCGGCAGCACCTGCACCTATACCCCGACCCTGAACCTCGCGGCAGGTGGGTACAGTTGGTGGATCGGCGGGTACAGTCTAGGCGGTGGCGGGCCATGGAGCAGCATGATCTTCACCGTCCAATAGCCTTTTTCATCTTTTTCTCCCCCCGCCGGAGATAGTCGCGGCGGGGGGAGAAAGGACAGTGAGACTACCCTCAGTGCACCACTGGCAGCAGGATCGCAGAAGCGTGTATTCCACCCCGCCCGACCTGCCACACTGGCGTGCCTACCGCTGGAATGCGGGTAAAAGTGTCTCGATCCGCCCCCGCCAACGCCACCCGAATCCGATGCCCGGCCCGAAACAAGGCAGAGGTCGGTTGTAAGCCGAAGGTCAGGGTCACAAATTCCCCACGCGGCAGAGGTGCTGCATCGGCCCGTTTAAAGGTGCGGTAAGGCAGTCCTGTCCAGTATGATGGTGCTGTTTCCGCTAGTTTGCGATGAATGCCGCGAAGCTGTCCCTCCGTGATATAACGCACCACACCCTGCGGATCGATATCTTCGAGGTAAACAAAAAATGCCCCATCCGACTCACTGGATGTAAGGTGCAGGGTTACCACTTGGTATTGTTCTGATGCTCGTGTAATGCCCGCATCAACAAAGCCCGCGTTTTGCGATCCGCATCCACCGGCCGGATACCCTTGATAAGGGGACGTACCAGTAAAGGAAAGAGGCTGGAGGCCTTGTCTGCATCGAGGCGGCGGTTGCTCTCGTCCCAAGCGTGCATAAAAGACTCGTTCAGGATGCCACCCGGCATTGCGACATCGGCGTATACATCAAATTCGATTTCCTGTGGTACAACGGCTTTCACCTGCGCCACACCCGTTGAGGCTAAGCGCAGCGCAGTCGCCCCTTCGTAAGAGATACCAAACGCCCCGATGCACCCATTGCACCAAGGTTGTTCGGCGATCCAAGCGGCTACAATACCATAGTCTGCAATTTCCTCGTCCATGAATGGATAGCGGCTCACACCTGTAGAAGCGCCTGACCCGCGCCCATCAACGACCACCATACCAAACCCTTGGCCGATGAGGTAGTCAGCCACCGGTTCGCGTGGGCCAATGAGCGCCCTGTTGGGGCGGTCTGGCACACGTAAGTCCATGCTGCGCCAATAGCGCGCCATGATCATGAGGATGGGCAGACGTGTTTCTGACTCACGTCCTTTGGGCAGCATGATATCGATGGCGATTTGGGTACCATCTGGCATGGGCAAGTAGCGCGAACTGCATTCGACACCAGTGTAACGAACAGGCCGAGGTGCGCTAAACAGGTCGGCAAGGGATGAAGCGGACTTCGGAAGCGGGGTCATGATCACTCCTCTAAAACTCGGCTTCGATACGCTGGATGGTTTCGTCCAGCCAAGCGATGTAAGCGGACTCCAACATTTCACCTTGTCGGCGGGACACATCCCACATGAGTGCGTCGCGTTTCAGTTCGGGACGCTGGGCTAAGCCGGACTGAATCTGTGCGACGATTTCAGTGCGATACAGCGTCAACAACTGCACATGCAGTGCGCGCTGTACGCGCAGTTGAGTCAAGACGGTTTCCTTGTCAATCTGGGCCGAGAAAAAAAGACGAACCAAGAGCGAATCTTTGGTCGGCTCGATCTCGGTCATCGGGTGCCTAAGCCAATCCAATAGATCGGCACGCCCGGCGTCAGTCAGGCGATAAATGCGCTGATGAGGACGTCGCCCAGATTCCTCAACGACGGAAACAAGCAGCCCGTCCTTTTCAAGCGCTTCCAGATTCCGGTAAACCTGACTGGTCTGGGCATACCAAAAATGCTTGGCTGAACGGTCGATAAACTGTTTGATCTGGTAGCCTGTCAGCGGTTGATAACTGAGGGCCCCCAGCAGTACATACTTCAGCACGCGGTTATGACTCCTATATCTTTTAGTTCCACTAATGATATTCCACTAATGGAATATATTCAAGTGAGTCATGACGGTGCCAGAACAAGCCCAAGGAACCAGAACGACCTCAAAAACAAGCCCCTATTTTTGGGGGAAGGAATCCTTCTGCGTTTTCTTTACAATCGGAAGGGCAGAACGCAGTCTCAAAAATACAAGCTTAAAGTGCGATCTTCTGTATGGGAGGTATGTTGTAGAACAGTCCAAGATTTAGCCTTCCGTCCACTTGATGTTGACAGCGCTTTTTTGTGTAGGAGGGTGTAGGGCTGGCGTGAAAAAGCCCCCAACATGCTGGCAGGTAGCGCTAGTTTGAATCTAAGCAAGGGTCGGCATCGTTTGAGGTCAGTCCAGATAAGGCATACGCAGTTGAACTTGTTTACCCTGTATTTATCAAAAGGGGCAGATTGAGGGCAAGTGCGCAGCGCCTACCAGAACACAGGCTGACGATGCTGAGGTGGATCCGCGGAAGGTTGAATACTGCCCTCATAAGTTTATTAAGGAACAAAACGATGAAACCATCTCCTGAACCAACGTCCCCGGTTTGGCATACCTTACCAGTCGAGACGGTGATCAGCCAATTGGCTTCAGCACCCTCTGGATTAACAGGTGCCGAGGCGGCACGCCGCTTGATTGAGTTCGGCCCCAATGAACTGCAAGGTGTTCGTCACGTCTCGCCTTGGACGATCCTCTTTGAGCAGTTCAAAAACGTGTTGATCATTATTCTGCTTGTGGCAACCATACTCTCTGCCTTTTTGGGGCACGGGATCGAGGCTATCGCCATCACGATCATCGTCTTGTTTGCGGTGCTGCTGGGGTTTGTGCAGGAATATCGGGCCGAACGCGCCATTGAAGCGCTGCGCCAAATGGCCGCGCCGACTGCGACTGCTTTGCGAGAAGGCCAAGAGGTCGAGATTCCGGCGCGTGATCTGGTGCCGGGTGATGTTGTGATGTTACGGGCTGGCGACAAAATACCGGCTGATGCAAGGGTTATCGAATCCATCAATCTCCAGATTGAAGAAGCAGCCCTGACTGGTGAGTCGGTTCCCGTGGAAAAACAAACAGCGCCACTGGCAGAGCTTGAATCGGCATTAGGTGACCGCAAAAGCATGGCCTATGCTGGGACAGCCGCAACGTATGGCCGGGGGCGTGCAATCGTTGTGGCTACAGGTATGAAGACGGAGTTTGGCAAGATCGCCCAAATGTTACAGACCGTCGAATCCGGCAAGACTCTGCTGCAAGAGAACCTAGATAAGGTTGGCCACACCTTGGCCCGGGCGACGCTGGTGGTGGTGGCAATCATCGTGGCCTTTGGCTTGTTACGTGGACAGCCATTTGTCGAGATGCTTGTGTTTGGAATTGCCCTCGCTGTCGCTGTGGTTCCAGAAGCCCTGCCCGCTGTAGTCACCATCTCTCTGGCAATTGGGGTTCAGCGAATGGTCAAACGCCATGCACTTGTGCGCCGTCTTCCGGCGGTTGAAACCCTTGGCCGCACCTCGGTGATTTGCTCCGATAAGACCGGTACCCTCACCAAAGATGAAATGACGGTACGCAAAATTTTTGTTGCGGATCAGTTGTTGGATGTTTCGGGAACAGGCTATGAACCGCATGGTCAGTTCACACGGGATGGGGTTGTGGTCGAACCGTTTGCCGCGATGAAATCTCTGCTAGAGGCAGGTGCGCTCGCTTCCGATGCGCGCTTGGTCAATGATGGATCAGGAAACCGCTGGGACATCAAGGGCGATCCAACAGAGGGGGCATTGATTGTTGCCGCTGCTAAAGCCGGGCTGGATAAAGGCACTATCGACCAACAGTTCCCCCGCGTGAACGAAATCCCATTCACTTCCGAGACAAAACGGATGACCACCTTACACACGCGATCACAAGGAACAGTCGCTTATTCCAAAGGGGCACCAGAGATCATTCTTGATTCGTGTTCCCGGCGGTTGACTGAAGACGGGGACACGGTACTCGACGCTGCAAGCAGGGAGAAAATTCTGGAAACAGCCCGGCAAATGGCGAGTGAGGCACTGCGGGTGTTGGCTGTCGCCTCCAAATCCGATGCAACCTTGTCCAGCGCCGAACAAGATATGACTTTTCTTGGGTTGGTGGGGATGATCGATCCGCCTCGACCTGAAGCCAAAGCTGCGATTCAGGTTTGTGAACAGGCTGGTATCCGCGCTGTCATGATCACGGGTGATCATCCATTGACCGCACAAGCAGTAGCGCGTGAGTTGGGGTTACTTAAGGACGGGCGCGTAATCACTGGCGCAGAACTGGAACTGTTAAGCGAGGCGGAGTTTGAGCGTGAGGCAGAGAACATTGAGGTATATGCCCGTGTATCTCCGGCCCATAAACTTCGGGTAGTCACCGCCCTGCAAAAGAAAGGGCACATCGTTGCCATGACCGGTGATGGAGTCAACGATGCGCCTGCACTCAAAAAAGCCGACATCGGGGTCGCTATGGGGATCACGGGCACAGACGTGACCAAAGAAGCGGCCGCAATGACCCTCACCGATGATAATTTCGCCTCCATCGTTGCGGCAGTCGAAGAGGGCCGCGGCATCTTTGGGAACATCAAGAAATATCTGATGTACCTGCTCTCGTCTAACATCGGTGAGATCATGTTGATGGCGGGCGCAACGCTGCTGGGGCTACCCCTGCCCTTAAGCGCGGTGCAAATTCTATATGTCAATCTGGCGACGGATGGTCTGCCTGCTTTGACCTTGTCGGTCGATCCGCCTGAACCCGATTTGATGCAACGTAAACCGCGGGAGGCGCGTGTCGGTATTTTCACCCGCCCCATCATCATTCTTATGGTAGTGGGTGGGTTGTGGTCAGCGCTGATCAATCTGGGGCTTTTTACGTGGGCTCGAAGCACTGGTCGTAGTGATGCCGAAGCCATGACCATGACCTTCGTTTCGCTGGTGTTGATCCAGTTCTTCAAGGCTTACAACTTCCGCTCTGACCGGCATTCGGTTCTGAACCAACCTTTTGTTAACAAGTGGCTGAATCGAGCCATTGTATGGGAACTTCTACTGCTCATTCTGATCATTTATGTGCCGTTCCTGCAAGCACCCTTTGGTACTTTTAGTATGTCCCTCGGAGATTGGGCTGTCATCGTTGGGCTTGCCTTTACTGTCTCTCCTGTGCTTGAGCTGACCAAGTGGATAGAACGGCGCGGCTGGCTGGGTAAAGTGGGATAACTGGGGACTGGTACAGCAGTTTAGGCGTTATCCCCTACCTCGCGGACGCTTCGCGGTACCCACCCGTTCTCCAGCGGGCGGGTACCGCCTCCACGATGATTGCACAAAGGGCCCTCTACTTATCGGCGTTCGTCCTTTACAAGCTTCGCGCCGGGCTGTATGGCCCCTGCGCCCACAAATTCAATCTGATCCGCCTCTAGATGTGCGCCCTGTTTGAAGGCAGCCCCAAAATAATCGGAGAATTCCTCTTGATCGGCCGGAAGATGTTCCTCAAACAACTCGATCTGCACCTTCAGGCAGTCCTGAGCGGATTCGCGGGTGATCACCGTGCTGATATGCTTAATCTGGGGGAAAGTGTTGGCCAAACTACGTACCTGATTGGGATGAAGGAATGTACCCCGCACCTTGACCGCTTCACTGGTGCGCCCAACCAAGCCTTTCAAACGACGTTCACCCTCATCATCGGTCTCAGTTATTCCCAAATCGCCTGTGCCAAAGCGGATCAAGGGGAAAGCGCGATTAAAGGTCGTGACCACAACTTCGCCCACCTCCCCGTCGGGCAGGGCCTGCCCGCTCTCAGGGTCAGCGATCTCCACGACCATCGTCTCGGCCAGACGGAATCCCGGCTTTCCGGGCGTCTCGTAAGCGATCAGCCCAAGATCAGCCGTGGCATAGGCTTGGGAAGTGCGCAGCCCATATTCCCCCTCGAACTTTTTGCGCTGCGCTGCTAAGTAAGGTTCGGCAGAAAAGAAGGCTTTTCGCAGTGGTATGGCGTCAGGCAGGATGTCCATCTGGCCTGCACGGGTATAGATTCTTTCCAAATAGCTCGGCGTACCAATGTAGGTGTTGACCTGTACCGCCATCATCACGTCGATCAGGCGGTCAGTGTTGCCCGGGCCAATAGGGATCACCGTCATCCCAGTCAGTTTCAGCCCTTCGTCAAGCCATAACCCCGCTGGCACCATATGATACAGGAAGGTATTGAGGGCAATATCGCCGGCCTGTAAGCCAGCGGACTTGAAGGCATCCCTAACCACTTGTGCACCATTGTCATCTCCGAATGCCTGCGGGTTATAGATCATCCCCGGCGAAAAATGGATACGTTGTAGTTGGGTCATGGGGACTGCCAGCCATCCCCCAAAAGGAGGCTGCTTCTGCTGCATCTGAAGCAGCTTTTCTTTGCCGGTGACAGGGAGCTTAGAGAGATCCGCCACCGTTTGCACCGCATCTGGGGTCATCCCCCTATCATCCATCATGTTCTTGAAGGCGGGTGCATGTGTGTAGGCATGTGCCACAATCTCGCAAAGCGCTTTATCGAGGTTACTCATGGTTGACCTTCTTTACCCAAGCCAGCGTTTAGCGGGGAAACGTGTTTCACCTCATCGTAACTTGTAGGCTCGCCACGTTAGGGTCAGTTTTCGGTTGATCCTCAAAGCCCCTATTGACGGCGAGTTGGCCAACGGGACCATCAAGCACTGCCGGGCATCACTCAATGGCGACACCACAGCGAAGGGAAATCTGATAGGAATTGCCCAGTTGAACTTGATCACCCCATAAAAAGGGGGGTGTTTGAGGGAATATCCCTCTCAAAAACCTCGTTTTCCCCCTTCTCCGATGGAGAAGGGGGTTAAGAGGATGAGGGCAGGTGCGTAACGCCTACTCTGATTGGTGTTTCGTGGGGGAGTTGGATGATCCATAAAATCTCTAAAATCACCAACAAAAAACGAATAAATAGGGTGTCGATAACAATCGTTAGTTATCTTATGATGGATACTGTATCATGGAAGCTGAGGGGATGCAACACATCGATGAGGCAGCAGCGGTGTAGAGGCATCTAGGGGACTTGAAGATGCCTCTACGAGGTTTAATCCCCCTCAGCGCTCGCGCAGATGAGAGGGAATAAGAGGCGGAGGTAGAAGTTATTCCTCACTGCCTTCGCCGTTGTCATCCTCGACAATGCTTGGTTCATCTTCAGAGATGAACTGCTGCCACGGGCCGTGCATCCCATCTTCGGTGACACCGTAGAACACCCGCAGATTGCCGCTGTCGTTGTAAACCAGATCGTAACGCACCCCGTTGTTGCGTCGATAACGTTTCCACAAGCCATATTCCCCTGACCACTGTACCTGAGCAGTTACCACAGGGTTGGTCTCATGCTCAATAATGGCATAATGCCACAACTTGCGGGCAGAGGAACGGGTCACGTTTTTGACCAAATTGTTGTTGCGCAGGTCACGCATGATGTGATACTGCTCACTCTTGCGGGTCTCCGTGCCGATGACTTCCACACCAGTGCGCGGAGCGACCCCCAGATTGGGCATTGAAGGTACGGCCGGAGCCGGTATTGGGAGCACAACTGCCAAGGGTGTCTCGACTGCTGTTTCCACAGATTGAGGCGCGTTGTCGGACTCGACCACCTCTGGTTGGGCTGTCTGGCTGCGCCCACGTCCACGCCGCCGACGTTGGGGTTCACCAGTGGCGGCAGCAGTGGGTTGGGGTTGGGTTTCAGCCTTTTCGGGTTTGGACTGAGGGGCTGGTTGAGCTTGTTGATGACGCGCTGGCGAAGCAGGAGTCGGTGCAGGGGCGGCAGCCTTTGGCTGTGACTCCGGAGAGGTGCTGACCGCTGCTTTCCGGGGCTGCTGACGGGTAGGCGCAGGGCTGGAAACGACCACACTCATCGATGGATTCTTTTTGACCAATTGAACGATCTCATCGCGCACGGCCAAACTGGTCTCAGATTCTTCACGCACATAGATTTTATTATCGTCGATGGCGTAAGGGGGATCATCCCCACGTGGCACCTGAATCCGAATCACGGTTTTACCGCTGGTCTCCTGCGCGTCAATTTCCACCTCTAGGGGTGGGTTGATGCGGTGGTTGATCTCGTTGTGGAGCGTTTCGATGCTTTCGCCTACACTGCTGACCCCGATTGGCGCGACCGTCAAATCGTGGGAGACCCCGATATAAATGGTGCCGCCATTGGTGTTGGCAAACGCGCACACATCGGCAATGACCCCGTACATGCGCCCACCCTGACGGGCCAGCGAATCGTGGAAGGACTGGACGATGCTGGGTCCAGCTTCACGCGCCACCTGCACATAATCATACACTTCACGCCCACTGCCCCGATAGGGGCGAGTGCGGGCGAAGTCGTTACCTCGCAGTACCTCGTAAAGGGCCTTAAAGCTGCGTTCTGGTAGGTAAACCTCGGTAATCCGATCCCCAATCCCTAGATTTTTGTCGCCTCGAGGATCGCGGGCGATACGGTGCGCATCTGACCCCTGAATACAGCGCATCCGGCGGGGATATTCGGGTTTGGTACCGTCAAAAAAGCGCGCTGTGGTGCTGCGCCCACGCCGATCCAGATCGGTTACCTCGAGACAGTGAAGCTGAGGGTCTTGGGTGTAGGCAATGCGAGTCTGTCCCCCAAAATCGAAGCCACGCATCGCAACCCCATGGGTGGAGTTGGCGTGGGCGGCAATGACCAATCCGCCGGCATCATTGATCGTGCGATAGGCGCTCAACACATCGGATGAGGCACCCACAGCCGGGTTACCTTCATCAAGCACATGCGCTGGGATGCGCAGGCTAAGCAGGACATGTTCGATCTGGCGCACTGGGGTTTCCGGCGAAAAAATGCCCAAAATGTGAAAACCAAAGGTGGCCGTGAACTCAAAGCCGGGCAAAACGAGGATTTTGTCCAACAGGCGTTTGTATTCAAGCAGGCGGCGCTTTTCTTCAGGTAGGGCGCGGTCTTTTTTGACCAGCATTTCTAGATCGCTGATCTCTTCCATCATCGCCGCATAGCCGCGCACCGTGTTGTGGTCCGTAAAGGCGATGATGTCTAAACCGCGCATCTCAGCGCGGCGCAAAATGTCCAAATAGGTCACGCCGGGTTCCTGATAATCAATAGATCCCGGCGTGTGCAGATGCAGATCCATCAGAAACCACTGCATCTTGTACGGTTTTTTAGGTAATGTTGGTTTGTTGCTCATACGACTTTCAGATCATACGCTACGCCTCAAGCAGCTTGTGAAAAATCCCCGCAAGTTTAGCGGGATCAAACGGCTTGATAATGAATTGGGATGCCCCCGCACGGAGGGCTTCAGCTTCAACGTTCATGCCCGATGCCATCAGGATCGGGGTGTGGCTCAGATTCGCGTCACCTCGAATCTGGGTCACGACCTGCACCCCGGTCATATCTGAGAGGTTGTAATCAATCATAAAGACATCGGGCTGTTCGCGGTGGGCGGTACTTAAGACATCCCCACCACGCGGTACGACCACAACATCAAAGCCATCCAACCCTAGCAGCGTCTGCAGAAGGGTTACGGTGATCTTGTCGTCGTCTACAATCATCACTTTGGGCAAGGTCAACCTTCCATTCGTTTTGGTCGGTGCTTACTGACGTTAGTTCAGATGCATCAAAAACCTGCATTCACGAAGTCTGGGCATCTTTGGTGGAAGCCGGTTCCAGCGCCGCATCCAGAACTTCTTCGACCCGCTCCGCCAGAACAAACTTCAGACTCTCGCGGATTTCTTGAGGGACATCATCCAGATCGGGTTCATTGCGCTTGGGCAGGATCACCGTATTCACCCCCAGTCGATGGGCCGCCAGCACTTTGTCTTTGATTCCCCCCACCGGAAGCACCTGCCCCCGCAAGGTGATCTCCCCTGTCATGGCGACGTTTTTGCGCACGATTCGCCCGGTGATCATCGAGGCCAAGGCGGTTGCCATGGTCACCCCCGCGGAAGGGCCGTCTTTGGGTACTGCGCCCGCAGGCACATGTAGGTGAATATCATGCTTTTCAAAAAAGACGTCGGAGATGCCTAATTCTGCCGCACGAGAGCGGATGTAGCTGAGCGCCGTCCGGGCGCTCTCCTGCATCACCTCACCCAACTGACCAGTGTACTGGAACCCCTTACCTCCCGGCATTTGGGTGGCTTCGATAAACAGCACCTCACCACCAAAGGGCGTTACCGAAAGTCCTGTGGCCACACCGGGGATATTGGTGCGTTCTGCCAGTTCTTCTTGATACCCAAAGCGAGGTTTGCCCAGCAACTCTCGGATTTGTTTGGTGGTCACCCGGACTTTCTTTTTGCTGCCCTCCGCGATATGGGTAGCGATCTTTCGCACCGCGCCGCCGATCACCCGTTCCAGATTACGCACCCCAGCTTCGCGGGTGTAGTCGCGGATCAACATCTCGATGGCGTCGTTGTTGAACTGCACTTCGCCAGACACCAACCCATTTTCCCGAATCTGGCGGGGAACCAGATAACGCTTGGCGATCTGGAGTTTCTCCAACTCAGTATAGCCAGAGAGGAAAATGATCTCCATCCGATCCCGCAGGGGGCCGGGGATAGGATCAAGTTCATTGGCGGTGGTGATGAACATCACCTCAGAAAGATCAAAGGCCACATCAAGATAGTGATCCCGAAACTCGAAGTTTTGCTCCGGGTCGAGGACTTCAAGCAGCGCGGCAGCAGGGTCGCCTCGGAAGTCGCGCCCCAGTTTGTCCACCTCATCCAACATGATCACAGGGTTGTGGGTCTCAACCCGGCGCAGCGTTTGGATGATACGCCCCGGCATGGCCCCAATATAGGTACGTCGGAAGCCTCGGATTTCGGCTTCATCGCGCACCCCACCAAGGCTCATGCGGATGAACTTGCGCCCCATCGCCCGCGCAATGGACGCCCCCAGCGAGGTTTTCCCAACGCCGGGCGGGCCAACAAAACATAGGATCGCACCTTCACGGTCGCGGCGGACATTTGTGCCCGCTTTGGGTTTACGCTCCGCAAGACTGCCGTAACGCATTTGGCGCAAGCGTCGCACCGCCAAAAACTCCAAGATGCGTTCCTTAATGTCCTTTAGCCCATAGTGATCTTCATCCAGCACCTTACGGGCGTTTTTGATGTCCAAACTGTCCTCGGTGCGCACGCTCCATGGGACAGTGGTCATCCAGTCGAGATAGGTGCGGATCACCCCATACTCAGCGGAGGCTGGCACGAGACGGGACATCCGATCCAGTTCCCGTTGGGCCTCTTTGCGGGCTTCGTCGGGCATCCCCGCCGCTTCGATGCGGGCGCGGAACTCCTCGATCTCGGCGGAGGTGTCCTCTTCTTCGCCCAGTTCGCGGCGGATGGCCTTCATCTGCTCCCGTAGATAGTACTCCCGCTGCATCCGTTCGATCTCGGACTGGGCTTCGTTTTGGATTTTGCGCCCCAGCTCCAACACCTCAATTTCTTTGCTGAGGATGTTCATGAGCAGGCGCAGTTTATCCGCGACATTGTCCAGTTCTAGAATCTTTTGGTAGTTTTCGAGATTCAGACGGATATAGGTGGCAATCGCGTAGACCAGTTGAAGGGGGTCTTCCACGTTTAGGGCAGAATTGATCAATTCGCCGGGGATGCTGGGCACCAGATCGGCCAGTTTGGTGAACTGATCGATCACATTGCGCATGAGCGCTTCGACCTCAATGCCTTTTTCGACTTTTTCGGGGATGGGCGTTACCCGCGCTTTGAGGTAGGGATCAGTGGTGGTGTATTCATCCACCCGAATCCGAGACAATCCCTGCACTAGCAGTCGAATAGTGCCATCGGGCGCACGAAACAAGCGTAAGATCGCCGCCATCGTCCCGACGGTATAGACATCGCTGGGCTGCGGCGTCTCCAATTCTGGATTCTTAGAAGCGACCAGCCCGATCAGGCGCTCCCCAGACACCACCTCATCCACCAGACGCACCGAACGGGGCTGGCCGATGTTTAGAGGCATGGCTGTCTGCGGATAGACCACTAAGCCTCGTAAGGGCAAAATGGGCAGTTCCGCAGGCACACGGGGGGAGCTTTCGCCGGGGGGAACTTGATCGTCTGGTTTTAACTCTACGCCCTGTTCGTCGTCGTTTACAGTGACGGTGGACAGCAGTTCGTCTGTGCTGTCGGAACGGGGTTTGTCGTCAGCCATACCGGGTTACTCATCTTCCTGTTTGGGGTGTTCGTCGCGCTCAATATCGACATTCACAATATGAACCTGTTGGTTAAGCGCACGGGGTAATTCTACCCGCAAAAAGCCATCTTTGTAGGTTGCCGCAACCCGTTCGCGTTCAACGGGCCATGGGAGATTCACCACCGTTCGGAATTCACCATAGCGGACTTCCATCTGGTGAAACGCCATCCGATCCTGTACAATGCGTCGCCGAACGCCAGAGATCAGCAGGCGGCGATCTTGCAGGACGACGTTAAATTCGCCGTCGCGCATCCCCGCAACCTCCACCATGACCACGAGGCGATCTTCGAGTTCAAAAACATCGGTTGGCGGACGCCATGTATTGGACTGCTGCATGATGATCCACTGCGTCACCTGCTGGTACCGCGGGGTATCAAGCGACAGATCATTCTCAGGGCTTCCGACAATCATTGTGGTGGGTTGATTGGTGTCCACAATTTCGACTCCGCATCACTTATCACAGAAGCTACTGAGCAATTCTACCACACCTTGCTAAATCTGATTGCGTCTTGAAGCGCGTCACGAGGATATGCACATGACACTTGCCGGCATTATCTTTGACCTTGATGGCACCATCATTGATACAGAGACTCCTGATTATACCGCATGGCGCGAAAGTTATCGCCAATTTGGACTAGAACTTTCGATGGATTTATGGAAACAACGGGTGGGCAGGGTTTACTACGACGGCGCGCCTGATGTGTTTGATCCACTGGTCTATTTTGAGCAGATCACAGGCAAACCGATGGATGGGCTGTCCCGTGAGGCTCAGTATCGACGATATATCGCCCTGTGCGAGGCGCAGCCCATCCTGCCCGGCGTGATGGAAGTGCTCAACCTTGCCCGTGAGCGTAATCTTAAGTTGGGCATGGCCTCCAACTCAGATCGGAACTGGGTAGAGCACTGGCTCAAGTTTTTGGGGCTGCGCCATTATTTTGAGAGTGTCTTTACCCGTGATGATGTCAAAAATGCTAAGCCTGCACCCGATATGTACAGCGCTGTGGTACAGGCGCTGGGCTTAACCCCTGATCAGTGCTTTGCCCTTGAGGATTCGCCCACCGGGATGGAAGCCGCGCTCAGTGCTGGGCTGCGCTGCGTGGGCATCCCCGGCACGCTCACAGCGCACCTGCCCCATCCCAAAGTTCACCTGCTGCTCAACAAACTCAGTGACCTCAGTGCAGAGGAACTGCTGGCGCGATTCTGAGTCAACCGGACGCGCTGAGACCCGCCCCCCTCCCGGCCGCTGCTTTGCGGCTTGGAGAGGGGAAAAAGAGATTCTGAGGGGGACTTCCCTCAACCTTCCCCTTTCGATACATAGCGGGCAAATAGGTCCAATCTGCGTAAATCCCCCCTTTTCAAACAGTCTCTCTAATGATCGCGCACGCACCGGAAGCCCCCATAAATGCTGTTGGTACGACTGGGATCAACACCATTGCGGGCAACGGCCTGAACATCCCCCGGCGCGCTGAAATTCCACGAACCGCCTTTGGCCCCGCGTTCTTCACCGGCTTGGGTCGTCAGACTTTCGCGCCCATCATTGGGATCATAAGGATAAGGACGGAATATGCTGCTGACCCACTCCCACACATTACCACTCATATCGTATGCGCCCACCCATGAAGCCCCTTGCGGACGCAGCCCGATCTGATAGGCCCGCGAGGTGTTAAAGACCGCTTTATCAGGATCAAAAACGTTGCCATAAGGATATAACCACCCATCAGGGCCACGGGCCGCATATTCCCATTCCGCCTCGGTGGGAAGTCTGCCACCGCGCTGAATGCAAAAAGCACGAGCCTCCGCCCAAGAAATGCGATCCCGCGGGAAAAAGGGCTGATCAGGGTAAGTGGGCGCGCTCAGGGCCGATCCCCCTAACCGGGTGAACTGCTCGTTGCTCACCTCGTAGCGGTCAATCCAGAAAGGGCGATCAAAACATATACGGGTGGTGGGGCGCTCATCGGCTTTGCCGTTGGCATTGCCCATCACAAAACAGCCAGCAGGGACAAGGGCCATCTCCACCCCCTCGAATAACTCAAATTGGGGTGTCCAACTGCTGTTGGATGCCACTGCCTGCGGGGTCTGGGTGGGTCGATCTGTAGGTCTCACGGTAGCAGTGGGTCTTGGGGTCTCGCTGGGCGTTTCAGTGGGCGTTTTGGAGTAGGAAGCAACCGCAAATAGAGTCAGTTCCGCATTCACAGTGGACTCAAAGTCAGGTGTGGGCGTCGTTGTCCATCGGGTTGCCGTTTGGGTGAGAATCGTATTCAGGGTTGCTCTTGCCACCAACCGGGGATCAGGGGTATGTGAAGGCGTCAAGGTGAAGGTAGGTGATGGTGTGTTGGTGAAAGTTGAAGTGAAAGTGGAGGTAAAAGTTGGAGTATGGGTTGGGGTGGGAGGCAGCGCTGTGGGCGACGCCGTGAAGGATGGGGTTAGTGAGGGGGCAATACTCGAAGTCAGAGAAGGTGTAAGAAGGGTGGGTTGATCAACGACAAGGGTTTCACCCACCCCACCGATCTGATCCCCGCTGCCTCTCGTGCTGAGCGCGATCACAGCAACAAGGGCAAATACCACTACAGTTGCTATCCCCCCTAGAAGCATCCCTCGCACCGGGGAGCGTTTCGCGCTTGAAGGCGCGTCCTGAGATGCAGGGATCACACCCTCCGGCATCGCAGCGATGGGTGAAGTGAGATCAGCCGTTTTGTACTGCCCAGTGAGACCAAGACGGAAGGCCTGCGCAAATTCCGCCCCAGATTGAAACCGCCCCTGAGGTTCTTTGGCCAAGGCTTTATTCATGACCTGATCGAGGGTTCCCGGCAAGTCTGGACGTAGGGAATGAATGGGCGGAGGTGATTCATAAACATGCGCATACATCATCTGAAAAGGGGTATCGGTTTCAAAGGGTGTGCGCCGGGTGAGAATCTCGTAGATCATGACCCCAAGGGCATAGAGATCGGTGCGCGCATCGATTGTACGCGCCTGCCACTGCTCCGGGGCCATATAAGCAGGTGTGCCCATGACCATACCCGTTTGGGTAAGTTTGGTTGATTCTCCACCTTCCATGATCCGGGCGATCCCAAAGTCGGTCAGAATCGCATTCCCCATCTCGTCCAGCAGAACATTCTGCGGTTTGAGATCACGATGAACAAAGCCTTGTTTGTGGGCATAATCAAGGGCTCCAGCAATTTGGGTGAGCCACTGAGATGCTTGCTCAAAAGGAATTTCCCCCTGTTGGATCGCTTGTGCCAGACTCCCCCCACGGACAAGCTGCATGACCAGATAGGAACTATCCTCCACCTGCCCAAAATCAAAAACCTTAACAATGTGGGGATGATCGAGTTTGGCGGTGGTTTCGGCCTCACGTGCAAAGCGCCGCACAAAATCGGCAGATTGGGACTTATCCGCCAATCCCGGTCGGATCACCTTGATGGCTACATCCCGTTTGATGTTGGTCTGCTGTGCTTGATAAACGGCAGCCATACCACCTGATCCCAAAAGTCCGGTAATCAGGTAATTTCCGATCTGTTTGCCGATCCAGTCGTTCATGTGATTCCTCTTGACTGCCCATGGGGATGGAGATGATTGTACCCTATCCAGAAGGGAAATCGCGTTCTGATGAGCTATTTTGGGGACGTCAAGGATCCAAGACGGGATCAAGGAGAACGGCATCTATTGAGTGATATTCTAGCGCTCACGATTTGTGGGGTTCTGTGCGGCGCGAATACGTGGGTGGAAATCGAG
>JACSRJ010000286.1 GCA_014879835.1 Anaerolinea sp. | reverse complement strand
AGATTGAACCTATTTGCCCCCTGTTTATCGAAAGGGACAGTTTGAGGGGGAAGCCCCCTCAAGAACCTTATTCCCCCCTTCTCCAGGCTGGCTGAGGGGGCGACACTAAATTTGGGTAGAATGGTAGCCCTCACCCCACGACCGCTGCGCGGTGCCCGCTCCCGACCGCCGCTTCGCGGCTAGGAGAGGGGAGAATAACCTTTGATGGGGGCGTCCCCCACACCCCCAGAGTTTGAGGGGTTTACCTCTCAGAGTCTAGATTTCCCCCTTCACCCGCGTGCGGGAGAAGGGGGGCAGGGGGGATGAGGTTAATCATCGCAGGGTGAGTTTTCAAATGGCTTCTGAATTAACACGAACCGTGTAGTTCACATTCGTCGGAGTGAGATAAGGATCGAGGAGGTTTTCCATGGACAACAAGGCCCATTGGTCAAAGATTTATCAAACGAAGGGTGCGGATCAAGTAAGCTGGTATCAGGTCAATCCGGCATTGTCACTACATATGATCCAGCAGACCGGCATTGCCCTCGACGAACCGATTATGGATGTGGGGGCGGGGGCTTCCACACTGGTAGATCATCTTGTGAACCTTGGTTATCAAAACCTCACCCTGCTTGATCTGTCGGCAGAGGCCTTACAAGTGGCGCAAATGCGGCTCGGTGAAAAAGCCCGTGCGCTTACATGGCTAGAAGGAGACGTGACCACGGCTTCACTGCCCGAACACCATTATGCGGTGTGGCATGACCGGGCGGTGTTTCACTTCTTGACTGATCCCCATGCACGACAGCAGTATGTGCAGCAGGTAGCCCGTTCAGTGAGGGTAGGGGGGCATATCATCATTGCTACCTTTGCCCTTGATGGCCCTGAAAAATGCAGCGGTTTGGACGTGGTTCGTTATGATCCTCAATCACTCCACGCTGAATTTGGGGCGCAGTTCAAGCTGATCCGGGATACCAAAGAAGCCCACCATACCCCGTGGGGAACAGAACAGCAGTTCGTCTACTGCTACTGCCGAATCGAGGGTGCATAAAGCGGGCAAACCCTTCATCTGCCGGGATTAGGGTTGAGGGGGCAATCTCGATCCCGCAATTGATCATCCCCGCGCCTATCGTCTACAATAAAGGGACACGAGCAACAGGGGTAGGAAACAGAAATCATTATGCGCATCGTCGTAGACGCGATGGGTAGCGACCAACGCCCCGTCCCCGATATTGAGGGCGCGGTGATGGCTGCACGACATTTTCAAGAACATGCAGCGTCCTTGACCATTGTTTTGGTTGGGGATCAAACCACCATCCGCGCAGAACTGGCAAAACAGGATACCCATGGACTGTCGCTGGAAATCGTTCACGCCAGTCAGGTGATCGACATGCGCGAAAAGGCGAGTCGGGCTGTCCGGGCCAAACCCGACTCCTCCATGCGGGTGGGGATGGAAATGGTGGGCAAAGGGCAGGCTGATGCTTTTGTGACCGCCGGCAACACTGGTGCGGTGCTGTCCATGGCCACCCTTCACAGCCTCAAACGCCTGCCGGGGGTGCGCCGCCCTGCCTTGACCTCTCTGGTGAGGGTTGAAAATGATCGTCTTGTGGTCTTGGTAGACCTCGGCGCAAACGCCGATTCACGCCCGGAATGGCTTGTCCAGTTCGGGATCATGGGCAGTCTCTATGCACAGCATGTGTTAGGTCAGTCGCAGCCCAAAGTGGCCCTGCTCTCGAACGGAGAGGAAGAAGGCAAGGGCAACAAATTAGTCCGAGACACCGCCCACATGTTTCCCCAGTCCGGGGTGAACTATATCGGCAATGTTGAACCCAAAGAGGTGCTGCAAGGGGTAGCGGATGTGGTGGTGGCCGATGGTTTTGTGGGCAACATCATGCTCAAATCGTTGGAAGCGGCTGGTGATACCATGTTTCGGATGCTGCGCCGCGAACTGAGCCTGAATCCGCTGCGCATGTTGGGCGCAATCCTCACCAGACCGGCCTTGCGCAAACTTTATCGGCAGGTTGATCCTTTTGAAATTGGAGGTGCGCCCCTGTTAGGGGTGAATGGGGTGGTGATTGTGGCCCACGGGCGCACCAATGCCAAAGGGGTCAAAAATGCGATTCTTCAGGCCCATCGGGCCGTAGAAGCCAAGATCATCAACGCCATCCGTCAGGGTATGGCCACCTATGATGGTCTGGTGGTTGAAGAAGTTGAAGAGGAGGGCGGTACTCCACCCAAACGACGCCGCCGTTGGCTGCGCAACATTTTTCATTGGCGCATTCGACCGCGCCGCCGTCGTCCACGGGGTCGTAAGGCCAGCGTTGTTAATTGATCCCCGCTTCGCTTCAGCGTTATTCTACAGCGTTATCCTAAAAGATTGACCTGCTATTTTCAGGCTTCCCCTCATCCCCCGCTAACAATTCAAACTTCAGGGAAAATACTCTGGAGAATCAAAAAAGGGCAGGTGCGATACCCGCCCTTTTTGAGGTTGAGGTGTTCAGGTGAGGATCAGTTCAGGCTGCTGGGCAGTCCTAGTTCAGCAAGGGTGGGGGTGGAAGGCACCCACTCACGCCACACCTGATCAAAAGTCAGGGCATTCTTTTCCTGACGCTGGCTGTTTAGCCATTCATCCAACTTCTTGTTTTCAATGTCGGATCGCTGATCATTGGTGATCGGGCGATCTTCCTTGCCCATGATTTGGATGATGTGGAAACCAAAATCAGCGCCGTTTGCGGTGGTGTCGATAGGCCCAACCACGGCCCCTACTTCAGCGCTCCAAATCGCTTCCTCAAACTCCGCCACATACTGCCCCTTCAGGGTCCAGTCATAGACGCCGCCGTTACCGCTGCTGCCGGGGTCGGTGGAGACCGCCTCCGCTAGCGCCGCAAAGGATTCCCCATTTTGAAGCGCCTTCAGGACTTTTTCGGCTTCTTCGCGGGTCTTGACCAAGATATGACGCACCTTGATCTGGGGTTGGGTCATGGGCACTTCACCCACCACGATCTTTTTGACCTTTGCCCGAAGCGCCTGTTCCGCAAAGACGGCCCGAATCTCCGATTCTCCCAATCCGGTCAAAGCTGCTGCC
>JACSRJ010000186.1 GCA_014879835.1 Anaerolinea sp. | reverse complement strand
GGCACCGCGAAGCGGTCGCACAGGGGGGATGAGGTTAATCATCGAAGGGTGAGTTTTCAAATGGCTTCTGAGGGGCGGCTGGCTGCTATCTATGTGTTATAGGTGGTGTTAAACGTGTTATACTGATTTTCAGCGTGAAGTCTCGGTCGGTAAGGTGTAAGCGCAGTATGACTACGGGTCGCAAGCTCTGCTGACTGTGACCTGCGTGCGGTCAAATCCACGGCGCTTATCCGCCATATCTGCTAGACTGCGAGACTTCACCACTTTTTTTAATTGAACACGCTGGACAGGGTCTGTATTCTTGAAGAAGGTGTGAGGGACAATGGCACGGACTCCTCAAAAACAGAAGGAGATCATCATCAGGGATACCCATCGGGCCTTGTGGTATGAAGATGGGAAACTGCTCAAAGTCCTTGAAGGTGGGCGCTATGAGCTGCCCCAACAAACGCTCCTCATGCGGCTGCTCAATCAGCGCATCCCCAAAATCGATGTGGTGCTGGTGGATATTCGCCAGCGCGATCTGACCATTAAAGGGCAGGAGATTCTGACCTCTGACAAAGTCGCTATCCGGGTGAGCATCATCGTTCAGTTTCGGGTGACCGATCCGAAAGCGGCGGTGCAGGAAGTAGAAAACTACGAAGATCGGCTCTACAGCGACGTTCAGCTTGCGGCCCGGCGCTCATTGGCCTCCATGAATTTGGAGCAGATTCTGACCAACCGCAACCAGTTGAGTGAGGATATCCTGAGTGATGTGAAGGGCAGTGCGGGGGCTTATGGTGTTCAGATTTTGCGGGCGGATGTGAAGGACATCATCTTCCCCGGTAATTTGCAGGAAGTTATGAACAAAGTGCTGACGGCGGAGCGTCTCAGTCAGGCCCAACTTGTGGATGCCCGTACCAAAGCCGAGGTGCAAAAGCTGGAGTCCCAAACCCGATCCGAGATTCGGCGCTCAGAGGCGCAGGTACAAGCCGAGACCGCACGTCAGGCTGCCCTGAGTGAAGCCGAAGCAGCTCGGATCAAAACCGAGGCGGAACTGAACGCTCTTGGTGAACGGGCCAAAGCGGCTCAGGCCTTCACCCAACATCCGGTGTTGATCCGGCTCACGGAATTGGAGACCTTACGCCAGATCGCCCAATCCCCCAATGCTAAACTGTACGTGAACTTCGACCGGGACAAACAAAGCGATCAGGATGAGAAGGGCGAAAGTGCCCCCTTCTGATCCATCAGCGGATCAAACACAATCCCCCTTCGGCAGGGTGCCGAAGGGGGAGAAGCGAACACTTCCTTAGCGCATCGGCTACGCCATCAAGCCTTCTTTAATCCGCCGAGTCTGAGCGTCAACAACCGCAACAGCCGCGATAGAGACGATATCATCCACCGAGTCGCCCGTTTGGAGGACGTGCACGGGCGCGCCCAAACCGAGCAGCACTGGGCCCACTGCCTGCGCCCCGCCCAAGGTAGAGAGCAGTTTGTAAGCGGTGTTGGCCGCTTCTAGATCGGGGAAGACCAGCACATTGGCATCGGAGACCGCGCTGAAGGGGAAACGTTCCTTCATGGCCTCTGAGGAGACTGCCACGTCCGCCTGCACCTCACCATCAACCTTCAGATCAGGGCGTTTGCGCCGTACCAGTGAGACCGCCTCGCGCACTTTGTCACTCAGAGGGTGGCGGGTGCTGCCAAAGTTGCTGAAGGAAAGCATCGCAATCCGAGGTTCCAACCCCAGTTCGCCCGCAAAATCAGCCGCGAGGATAGCGATCTCGGAGAGCTGCTCCGGATCAGGATCAATGTTCACGGTGGCATCGGTGAATAGGTAGATCTTCTCGTTGGCGATCATCACATACACACCGCTGGCGAACTTAACCCCCGGCCGGGTATGGAAGATCTGTAGGGCCGGGCGGATCACCTCTGGGTATTCATAGGTCAGGCCGCTGATGTACACATCGGCGTCACCCTGTTTGACCATCATCGGCCCAAAGACGTTGGGATCACGCATCATTTCCAAGGCTTTGCCCTGAGTGACCCCACGACGTTGGCGCAGTTGGTGGTAGGCGTTGGTGTAGGCGTCGATCTTCTCAAATGAAGCAGGGTCAATGATCTGAGGACGGAAATCGGAGAGCGCCAACTCGCTGAGCTTGGCTTTGATCACCTCTTTGCGCCCGATCAGGATCGGGGTGGCGATATTTTCCTCAGCGATGATCGCCGCAGCGCGGATGATCTTGGGTTCTTCACCTTCACCAAAGGCCACTCGTTGGGTCGCCCCTGCACGGGCTTTTTGAAGCATTTCAACCCGGAAGCGGCGTCCCCGTCCGCGCTTGGCGTCAAGCGACTCGCGGTACTCGTCAATGTTCAACTCACGCCGGGCGACCCCGGTCTCAATGGCGGCTTTGGCAACTGCCGGTGCAACCCATAACAGCACCCGAGGATCAAGCGGCTTGGGGATCAGGTACTCCGGCCCAAACTTCAGTGCGGACAGCCCGTAGGCATTCAGCACACTGTCGGGCACATCCTCGTGGGTCAGCTCAGCCAGCGCACGCGAAGCGGCGATCTTCATTTCTTCGTTGATGGTGCGTGCGCGCACATCCAGCGCCCCTCGGAAGATGAAGGGGAAACCGAGGACATTGTTCACCTGATTGGGCAGATCGCTGCGCCCGGTGGCGATGAGGGCGTCAGGACGAACCTGTCGCGCCAGATCATATTTGATCTCTGGGTCGGGGTTAGCAAGGGTGAACAAAATGGGGTGGTCGGCCATCTTTTCGAGCATGTGGGGGGTGACCACATCAGCAGAGCTTAAGCCCAGAAGCATATCGGCACCTTCAAGGGCATCTTCGAGGGTGCGGCGGTCAGTCTCGACTGCAAACTCCTGCTTGAACTCGTTCATGCCCGCCGTGCGTCCCTTGTAGATCACCCCTTTGGTGTCCACCATGAGGATGTTCTCGTAACGCATCCCCATCCGCACATACAGGCGGCTGGTCGAGATCGCAGAGGCCCCCGCCCCAGAGACCACCAATTTTAAATCCTCGATCTTTTTGCCACTGATTCGCAGTGCGTTGGTGAGCGCCGCCGCGCTGATGATCGCAGTGCCGTGTTGATCATCGTGAAAGACCGGAATATCAAGCATCTCGCGCAGTTTTTGCTCAATGTAGAAGCATTCTGGGGCTTTAATGTCCTCTAGGTTGATCCCCCCAAAGGTCGGTGCGAGGGCCCGGCACACCGCGATGATCTCATCGGGGTCAAGCGAGTCCACTTCAATATCAAAAACATCCACGTCGGCAAAAGTCTTAAACAAACAGCCTTTACCTTCCATCACGGGCTTGCTTGCTAAAGCGCCTAGGTGCCCCAGACCAAGGATCGCAGTCCCATTACTGACCACTGCTACCAGATTACCTTTGGCCGTGTAATCGTAGGCGGTGGAAGGATCAGCCGCGATGGCCCGCACCGCTTCTGCGACACCGGGAGAATAGGCAAGAGAAAGGTCACGTTGGGTATTCAGGGGTTTGGTGGGCCTGACCTCGATCTTGCCTGCACGACCACGTGAATGGTACTCAAATACATCTTCTGGGGTAATTTTCATGGCTGCCATCCTGTATTGTTTTCAGGCGTTTTTTACAGGTTCCATTGTACCGGATTGCGCTTGAGGGGGGATCACCGAGGGTACACCAAAATCTTGGACGATTGTCATAGATCACCCCTGCACAGCGCCTATTCACCTTGAGCCTTGGTCGGCTTATGCTACAGGAGAGGTATCGGGTGTAAGGGAGTATTGGTCGATGTCCACGCGACATGTGGTGCTGCGGGTAAGCCTGAAACTGTTTTTTATCTCACTTCCGATGATGCTGGCACTCGTGCTGATCATATTGATGATCAGCAGCGCCCCCGAAATAGGCGCTATGTACCAGAATATCGTGTACTCACTCTGAGGCTGTTCACACGAAGGATGCTGCGGTGAAACCACTACGTCAATGGATTTGGGTGATTGTGGCAGGTGTCTTCGTATTCACGCTGGGGGCTGGAATGCGTGGGGTTGCCCAAACGGAACAGCGCGGTCTGATAACGGGGCTTTTAAACGCCCGTCCCGATCATCCCAACGCCCTGAGGGACCCAAACCCGTCGGGGACACTGTCCAAAGTGACTGGGGTGCCCACCCGCATTGAAGCGCCTGCTTTAGGGCTGTGGAATGCGCTCATGCCGGTATATACCGACCATGCCAGTTCATCTTGGCGCACTGGGGATGCAGTCTGGCATGTGCCCTCTGGCGCGCCGGGGGCCGGGCAAAATGTGGTCATCGCGGGGCACAGCCCCTCACGCGATCCCCAAACGTGGTCACACGCGATCTTTCGGGGGCTGCCTCGTTTGGGGCCGGGGGATCGGATTCGCCTTAAGGCTGGCAGCACCACGATCACGTATGCCGTGGCCCTGACTTTTGCCATCCCTGCTGAACAGGCGGACAGCCCAGAGGCGGTCGCTTGGATCGCCCCCACAGGCGATGAGCGGCTCACCCTTATCACCTGTTATCCCCCTCATACCGCCGACTACCGGGTGATCACCGTCGCTTTCCCGGTGGCTGTTCGAGAGTCCGACACCTACCCCAAGGATTGGGAAAAATGAAGTACGGAGAAACGCTCATGACTCGCTCGCGTTGGTTTTATCAGGCTTTTGTGGTCGTCCTTCTCGCGGCGCTTGCCCTGCCTATGGTGGGAATCAACACCGCCCACGCCGATGGGCTGATCCTGATCGGGGGCGTTTACCGCCAGCCGCAGGTTTCGCACATCACGGTGAAGATCGAATCCAAGATCGCCACAACGACTCTGGAACAGACCTTCTCAAACCCACTCGATAAACAGGTGAACGCCGTTTATGTTGCCCCTGTTCCCCCCGGCGCAACGGTGACTGGTTTTGCCCAGTTGATCGATGGCGCATGGATCGAAGCCGAAGTGAAAGAGAAAGAGACCGCCAAAAAGGAATTTGATGAAGCCGCTAAACAAGGCAAAGAAGCGGCGATGGCCTCCGGCTCCGTGACTGCCATTGACCCAACCATGACCTTTCAAACCGAGGTGATCCTGCCGCCCAATGCTGAACGCAGCGTGCGCCTAACCTACACCGAAGTGCTGATCGGCACAGTGGGCCTGACCCGCTATGTGTACCCCCTGAGCCACACCAAGATGACGGCGGAACCCGTGGGAGACCTGTTGGTAAAGGTAGAGATCAAAGAGGGTGACGAGATTCGGGCAGTGTACTCCCCCTCACACCAGAATGCAGTAGAAGTGGCACGGGATAAACCCAACGAAGCCGTGGCCCTCTATCGGGCCCAAAACATCACCCCTGACCGCGATTTTGAACTGGTCTACACCCAGTCGTCGGAGAAGTTCGGGCTGAATCTCGCCAGCTACCGCGATGGTAAGGATAAGGATGGGTACTTTGTGCTAATCGCCGCGCCACAGGCAAAGGTTGATCAGAGCGAAGTGATCGCCAAAGACTTTGTCTTTGTGCTGGATCGTTCCGGCAGCATGAGCGGTGAGAAGTTCATCCAAGCCCAGAAAGCGCTCAAACGCATCCTTGATGCCCTCAACCCCGAAGATCGGTTCACCATTGTGTCCTTTGATAATGGGGTTGAGACCTACCATAACACCCTGCGCACCATGGACTATCGGGACGATGCCCGCGCATGGGTGGACAGCCGGGTGATCGGCGGTGGTACCAACATCAACGATAGTTTGCAGACTGCGATCCGCACCGTTGATCAGGCTTCGGAACGTCCTCATATCATCGTCTTTTTGACCGATGGTCAGGCAACCGAAGGGGTGACCGACACCGCCGCGATCCTCGCCAACGTGCGCGAGAACATCAAACCCCAAAGCCGCGTTTACACCATCGGCATTGGCGATGTGAACCAACCACTGCTGGAGTCACTTGCCAGTGAGAATCGGGGCACCTCGCTCTTTGTGAATGCCTACGATCCGCTGGAAAAGCCGCTGGCAGACTTCTACGCCGCCATCGACTCCCCGGTGTTGGTTGATCTGGCCCTCGATTTTGGGTCGATGAAGGTCTACGATCTGAATCCCCACCCCATCCCGGATATGTTCCTCGGTGGTCAGGTGGTGATCTCCGGACGTTACAAGGGTGGGGGCACCACCACCATCACCCTGACGGGCAAGATCAACGGTGAAGTGCACACCTCGGTTTATCAGGACATCAAATTCATCGATCCCAGCGTGAAGGTCAGCGCCCCTGAAAATGCCGCCAACAGTTATGTGCCCCGGATGTGGGCGCAGCGTAAAGCCGATGCGCTGGTGCGCAAGATGGCCATCGAAGGCCCTGATCCCAAGCTGGTCGAAGAAGTGACCAAACTGGGCGAGACCTACAAGATCATCACACCCTACACTGCATTTGTGGTGACTGCGCCCAAGTCCAACAATGGCGGACAGCCCATCGCGGGGCTGCCTGCAACGGGTCTGCCCTTTTTGGATCGGGATGATTTTCGCAGCCTGAACACAGCCCTGATGATCCTCGGTGCGATCATCACGCTGGGCGGGCTGTTAGGACTGGTGATCACCAGAGTGCGCAAGTGAGATCGGCGCTTCTGCCTTAAAAGGACAGCCCTCATCCCCCTAGCCCCCTTCTCCCGCACGCGGGAGAAGGGGGGATAGAGACTTCGAGGGGTAAACCCCTCAAACTCCTCCGATGGGGGTTGTGGGGAGACTCCCCCCACAAAAGGTTTTTACCCCCTCTCCTAGCCGCGAAGCGGCGGTCGGGAGCGGGTACCGCGAAACGGTCGCAAGGGGGTGAGGGGTTACACCCCCCACAAAATTCATTCTGGTGGGGGGCAGCCACACGGGGCTGCCCGGTATTTGGTCATACGCGGTGGGCGACCACGTGGGGTCGTCCCTACCAAATCCCTCGTAAGGCCGAGAACTGCCTCCGGGGATGAGGGCTGCCCAACCGCTTTACCTAGCCCATTTGAGCTTCAGGAGACCTCGGTCAATGCGCAAAAGTAAAAGGAATCTGTACGATGATCGCCCTCCATCTAACTTCATCCCGCTGATGCTTGGGGCAGGAATGCTGCTGCTGTGTTTCATAAGCTGTATGGGGGTGATGCGTTGGAATATGCACCGCGCAGACCTAGACTACGCCCGCACTGGAACACCGCTCGGAGTCCAGCGATTCATCTATGTGGGCACACCCGTCCCTGTTCTCGGCAAGGTTGTGAGCATCTCAGATCAATCCCGCCCGCTGAAGGGCAGTCTGATCTTCACTGCATCCGATGGGGTGTTGTACCGCTTCAGTGCCCCTCATACCCTTGCCAACCCCACAGTGACGTTGATCCCGGATTTGCAGGGTTGGGGGCTGTCAGTTTTTGGGCAGCGTTTGGCAGGGGTGTGCCCTAACGGTGAGGTGTGCGTCCGTTTAGACAACGATGCACCGCTGCACTCCCTTAAGGTGCAGGGCACCATTCTGGCGTGGGGTGCTGATGGTGAAACTGTCTACTACTATACCCATACTGAAGGCACTCATACCCTTCACCGGGCCACTAATCAAAACGATTCAACGTGGGACATGATCACCCTGAAGGGTCTGTCACTGCCCATCCTCCCGATCTTTGATCCGGCCACCGGGCGCATCCTGATCGCGGACTGGGATAAGCAGAAAGGCACAACCACCCTGTTCACCATCCCGGCGGATTGTGTGGGGGATGCCCAGTGTCGCAGTCAAAAACAGGTGATCAGCACACTCGCCCACGCGATCACCAGTGCGGATTACCACCCCAGCGCCATGTATTTGGCCTACAGTGATTTCACCGGCGCAATCTATCTCATGAATACCCGTGATGGCAGCACCCAATTTGTGGTGGGTGGGACGGATCCCACCTTCAGCCCGGATGGGGCGCAACTGGCCTTTCTGAACGGATCCAATATGATCCAGTTGATGGATTTGAGCGATATGACGGTCATTGATTTGGGAATACCGGCCTTGTCGGTGGCATGGATGGAGTGATCACCGTGTTTCGCTGGTTATGCACCCTCACCCTCATGATCACAGCGGCCGCGATTCCGGCCAGCGGCGTCGATTATGAAGCGGCGCGGGTTCGGGCGGTGATGAAACAGGTCTGTCCCCATTATCACTATCTGATCACCCCCCGCGACGGACTTGAGGCTGATCTGGATCGCGCCCGGCGCTGGAATGCGTTGATGATCAACTTTGGCAGCCCCGCGGCCAGCATGGATCGGCGCTTTCTCCTGCCTGATCAGGTGGTTGATCAGGTGGAGCAGCTCATCCCCCTGATCGGCTGCGCGGCATCCGCTTTTGAACTGCCCCCCGATCTGCTGGCGGGGATCATCGCGGCGGCCCTTGATCTGGATTACAACCCGATTGATCGTTTTGTGGATGGTTCTATTGCCCTCGGTTGGGGGGAGCCGCTCACCACTTTTGACGTGAGTGCAGGGTATGCTCAGGTTCACTATGATCCCTTGAGCCGGGCCCTGATGTGGATGGGGCGAGGTCGGTTCGAGTCACCGCTTTACCAAGCCTTTTTTGATCTGATCCAGCGGCGGGATCGGGCCGGTTATATTCGCCTTGCTTCACGCTTCCCGATGGTGGGCATCCTCAGCGGCGCGGCCATGACCCGCTATTATACCGATCTGCGCATGGGATCACGGGGCTTAGATCAGCTCACCCTGACCGACAAAGTAACGATCTGGTCGGCGTATCGGGGCGGTGTCTCCGATCAGCCCGCCGACCCAGCCTCGAACCACAAGTGGGGCCTAAGCCACTACATGAGCGCCCAAAATCCTTATCTTCTCGGCGATATGATCCTTGCCGCGCCCTATTTTGCCTATTTTCAGGGAGCAGGGATCAGCGCAGTGCCTTGACGGTTTTGGGGTCGATGGGCAGTTCTACTGCGCTTTCAAGCCGTTCTGCACCCAAGAACTTGAGGAAGCGCGCATAGCCCGCCTTAAGCGCGGCCCGAAAATCCTTGTTGATCTGCACCCCGGATTCCGTCCAGAACCCTTTGATCTGTAGGCTTTTGCTGGCCCGATCCAGCTTGGAGTCAAAGCGGGCCACCAACTGATCCCCATACAGCACAGGCAAGGTGTAGTACCCCCATCGACGCTGAGACTCCGGCTTATACACTTCCCAGATATAGTCAAACCCAAACAAAGGTTTGGCCCGACCGCGGGCACTGACAATTTCCAGTGGGGCGAGGAAGGTCATCTCCTGATCGGTGGTGGTCTCCAACAGCTGCCATGCTTCGGGGATTTTGCTTCGATGAAGGGTTTCCAGCAGAGGCAGATCTTCGCTCAGCAAATAGCGCGGGATGGTGGGTTCTTCGGCCAGTCTGATCTCAGTCACCATACCCGATTGGATCAACCCTCGAAGGCGCGCTTCTGCTTCAGTGGGTTCGACCTTACGTTCAACCGACCCCTGAAACGAACTGCGCCAGCTTTTGGCGGTGATGATCCCCAATTGGCGAAAGGTTTTAAGGGCGAAATACTGATCGGCTTCTTCCGCTGAAGCACAATAATCAAAGTGGGGTGGCGCGACCCGTTCGCGCAGATCATAGACTCGCTCCGCCCCACGCCGGCTGTGAGTCATAAGGCTGCCGCTGATCCATAGGTGATAAAGGGCCTGCCCGGTGTCGCGGCTGGAGCGGTACGCACCCTTAAAAATGCTCTCGCCACCTATCTCGCGGGAGCCATGCGCGCCTTTCTCGGTGACGATCCGGCGCATCCGTTCGATCACCTCACCATGGTTGGCTGCAAATTCTACCCGGCGCGGTTCGTTGGCTTTGCGTCCCATCACCACCCGAAAGTAGGGCAGTTCGTGCATCGGATACACAAAGAGGGTGCCGCCGTAGTCAAAGCCCGCCCGATCTTGGTAAAGGACTGCATCCAGATCGGCTGGTTTAAAATTCACCACCCGCCCATAGAGGCTGATCTCGTGGCTGCGGGCGATCATGTTGAGCGGGTCGATCTGGATCACCGCGTCGGCTTCAAGGGCTGCACGGGTGCCAGTTTTGCCCTTCCAGCGCCGTCCGGGATACAAGCCCTGACGTCCCAGAATAAAGCGCCGTAGGGTGATCTGTGAGATGGTCAAATGTTCTTGAGTCATGTTTGCCATTATAGCATATTTGTTCGACTCAAGGTTCGCAGAGATCGCAGGGCAGGGTGTCTCTCGCCCCAGTCCTACCCTGTGGAGGAGCGGGCAGGTGGGGCTAACAAGGGTAGGTATTTAACAAAGCGGGGTTCCTGATACCCTTCCAGCACCTGCCCCTGAAAGGCAGGTGAGGCAGGGCTAAAAAAGTGTCTGATCACTCAATGGGGGTAGGTTCGCCCGCATGGGAGAGGGAGAAAACAATGTCGGGCAGTAGTTTGCGCACCCGCGCCTCATTGTGATCCCGCGCCGCGTCCATGAGGGTCTCAATATCGGTCTTTAAGGTGTTGATCCGCAGCATGTAATCTTCATGAGGCATCCGGGCCGCAAAGATCGACCCATCCTCGATGGGTTCAGCGCGCTCGTAGTCCCAGAACAGGGATTCGTGCATTTTATCGCCGGGGCGCAGTTCCGTGATCTCGATCTCAATATCGCGCCCTTCTTGAAGCCCACTCAGGCTGATCATATCGCGGGCCAGATCGATGATCTTGATCGGGTCTCCCATGTTCAGGACAAAGAGCGGCCCACGTTCCACGCTGATCCCGGCTTTAAGCACCAGCAGCACTGCCTCTGGGATGCTCATAAAAAAGCGGGTGATCTCTGGGTGGGTCACAGTCACCGGCCCGCCCGATGCGATCTGCTGCTGAAAGATGGGGACGATGCTGCCTCTGCTGCCCAGAACATTCCCAAAACGCACCACCGCAAAACGGCGCGGATGTCGCTGGGCCGCAAGGATGATCAGCATTTCTGCGGTGCGTTTGGTCATGCCCATAATGTTGGTGGGAGCCACCGCCTTATCGGTGGAGATCATGACCATCCGATCCACCTCAAACTGATTGCATAGTTTGATCATGTTACAAGTGCCGATCACATTATTGGTGACGGCTTCTACAGGGTTGGTCTCCAGCATGGGCACATGTTTGTGGGCTGCCGCGTGAAAGACCACCTGCGGATGCCACTGGTTAAAGACCTCCTCCATACGACGGATGTTGCGTACATCCGCAAGCATGATATGCGTCGGAAGTTCGGGAAATTCCGTGCGCAGGCGGGTTTCGGCTGCAAACAAGCTGTTTTCGCCGTGCCCTAGAAGGATCAACTGTTTTGGCCGAAAGCGCGCAAGCTGGCGCGCTAGTTCAGAACCGATAGATCCACCACCGCCCGTCACCAGCACGCACCGCCCTTCAATATAATCGCGGATGTCATCAATTTTCAGATTCACTTGGGGGCGGCGCAAAAGGTCATCAATGGACACGGGACGGAGGCTGTTCACAGTCACTCGGCCGCTGATCAGTTCAAAGACACCGGGCATGATCTTGTATTTGAGGTTGAGATGTTTGCAGGTCTCCGCAATCTGGCGGATGACCTTACCCGGTGCGGAGGGCATTGCGACCAGCACTTGCTGGACATCATGGTCTTCAGCGATGGTGCGCAGTTCGTCCACCCCGCCCAAAACCCGATACCCCCGCACCCGCGTCCCGATCTTGTTGTGATCGTCGTCCAAAAAACCGATGATCGAGACTGGTTCGGCGGTGTTTTCGAGGGCATAAAGTACCTGCATCCCGGTATTGCCCGCCCCGATGATCAGGACCCGTGAAGCGGGTTTGCTCGGTTCGTCGGTACGGCGTCGGTGATAATTGTGCCCATAGGCGCGGGCGCTAAAACGCGTGCCAACAGAAGCTATGGTCACGATCATGGCGTCGATCACCGGCACAGAGCGGGGCAGCAGCGAAATCTCCGCCTGAGCACTGGCAACTACCAGCACCACACTCCAGATGATCACCCCTGAGATCACACATGCGCCCATCACCATCAGCAGTTCACTGGGGCCTGCGTTCAACCAATAGCGGGCGTACATGCCCATCAGGGCAAAGATGATCAGTCGCAGCGGGATAGCAATAGCCACATACTGGACAATGCCCAGAATCATATCCGGCTCAAAGCTGAGGGTTTCCAGCCGGACTGCGAAACTGATCACCGCAGAAAGGATAAGGACCGCAAGATCAATCAGAAGATAATAGCGGTTTCTCAGTTGAAACGGATTCCGAGTCTTGGGCATACACTACTCCAACCCCAAGGACATGATCCATGATCATGTCAATCGATTCACTTGATTCTATAACGGATCGGCCTGAAAAAATTTGCCGAATACGGCTTTGAATGAAAATCGACGTATGGAGTATAAACTATTTTAAGGGTCGGGCAAAAGGCGCGCTACGATCACATCCAATCCATCAGCCGCGCCACGCTCCAAAGCCTCTTGAAACTGAAGTTCAGGCGGGGCAAGGGTCAAAAGCTGTTTTTTAACCTGTTCCAACCGCTTGAGCCGCCCGCCGCTCATGGCGCTGTGATGTTCCACCGCGCCGATCAACTCTGCCGCCGCAAAGGGCATCTGGCGTAGGATCAAAAAACGGGACTGTGCCAGTACTGCTTCGATCAAAGTTCCCACAGCGCCACTCTCACGCCCCAAACGAAGGGACTTCCGGATCGAACTCTCCGCTTCGGTGAGCTTCATCTCATCCAACTGTGCCAGCGCTAAATTGACAAAGGTTGCGGCTGTGCTGGCCCGATCCCCAATCTCACTAAAGAGCAGGAGGCTTTCGCCAAAATAGGTCTCGGCCCGCTCGTAATTGCCCTGAGCGGCGGTGACCACGGCGAGTCCGTCAAGCCCGTTGGCGATCCCCCGCCGATCCCCAATCTCGCGTCCAATGGCGATCCGTTCTTCATAAAAAGTGCGGGCCCGATCTAGATCACCTAACTCGTAGGCTAAAAACCCCAGATTGTTGAGACTCGTTGCGACCCCTCGGCGATCCCCTAATTCACGTTTGAGGCGTAAACTCTCCTCGTAATAGTCGGCCGCTTGTGAATAATCGCCTGTCATGTAGGCCACTGTCCCCAGATTGTTAAGGCTGAATGCCATGCCCCGTCGATCCCCGATCTCGCGCTGGAGGCTCAGGCTCTCCTGATAAAATTGGCGGGCGGCTTCGTGATCACTGACCGCAGAAGCACAGGCCCCCAGATTGTTCAGGACCATGTTCACCCCCAAACGATTGCCCATCTCACGCCATAAGGCAAGGGTTTGAGTGTAACGTTCACGGGCCAGTGCATAATCACCGCGTCCATAGGCGACATTCCCTAAATTGTTGAGCGCGCCCGCAATCCCCGCCTGATTGTCCATCTGTCGGCTGAGTTTAAGGCTCTCCTCAAAGAATCCGCCCGCAGCAGCATAATCACCCCGTCCATAAGCGGCATTTCCCAACTGGGTATAACTGGCGGCTAGCCCGCGCTGATCGTTGATCTGCTGGGCCAGTTCAAGGGCGATCCGCGCTTGCAGTTCACATTGGGCGTAATCACCGCGCCGATGGGCCACGCCACTCAAGCCATTGTGGGCCCTCACCCGCAGCACCGGATCATCTTCGGCAAGGGATAAACCCGCCTGTAGATGGTTGGACGCACCCGTATAATCACTCAACTTTTCGGCTGTTTCTCCAAGGGCAATGGCCGCCAGTGCACGGCGCGTGCGATCCCCTTCGGAGAGTTTGGACAGCGCCCCTTCAAACAAAGAACGGGCTTCGGCAAGGCGTGAACCCTGAAGCGCTTGTTCGCCAGCGATGATCGCGTAGGACGCTTCTTTTTGGGCGTCTCCAGCCGCGCCCCAATGCTCCATCAACACGGAGGCGTAGGAGGGGTCTTCGCCATAGATTGCCTCTAGTGCGCGGGCGATCACCAAATGGGATTCGCGGCGTTCGTCTGGGGCCATGGTGTCCAGAAGGGAGGCCCGCAGACGATCATGGGTGAACGACCACCTACCATCACGCACCCCCATCACCCCAGCGTTTAAACATGCCGCGAGCCAGTTTTCAAGATTCAGATTGGGCGCGAGGCGACGCATCAACTGTGGATCGATCAACCGGCCAGCGGCGGCTGCTAAACGTAAAAGCGGCTGCGCAAAGAGGGGCACACGGGCCAATTTGCGCAGCAGAATCGAGCGCACGCCGCCGGCCAGAACATGATCGGGCAGTCGATCTATGCGCACATACTCCAGCCCTCCCACCTCCTCAATCAAAGCCCATGCTACCTCCACCATAAAGAGGGGATTGCCTTCGGTCTCTCTCTCAAGAAGCTGTACGAGGGGTCTGGTCGCGCCCACTTCGCCAAACATCGAACGGCTTAGATGGGTGATCTGGGCAGTGTTGAAGCGCTCCAAATGGATATGGCGCATGGCCGGTAAGGTGTCAGGCAGATCGGGGCGCTCATCGCTGCGATAGCTGCCAACGATCATTAAGGGCAGCCGATGCGCGATCTCCGAAAGTGCTCTGAGCAGTTCTAGACCATCGGTGGCCCACTGCAAATCCTCAACAAGCAGCAGAATCGGACGCTGCTGGCGACGAAAGACACTTGTCACTGCGAGCATCAGGCGATCCACTGCGGCTCTGCCCTCAAGCGGCGGTGCCGGTGGGATGATGCGCCCGATGAGGGTATCCAGATCTGTCACAATACCCTTGAGGATGCCTGCATCCAGATCGCTCAGATGGGTTGTGAGCAGCAGTCGGCGCAGCGGATCGCGCCAAAGTTGGTAGGGCAAACTCAGGCTTTCTACGGCCAGACCCCGCAGCACCAAAACCCCACCCACCAGTGCTTGTGCGCCTAGTTCATCCAAAAGACGGGATTTACCGACGCCGCTCTCACCGCCGATAAGCCACGCTGATCCTTTCCGTGATTGAGCCGCCCTAAGGGCATCCAGAAGGGTTTCTAATTCGCGTTCACGTCCGATGAATTTTGCAGCCTGAAGGTAACTCTCCCGAACGGAGGCGTTTTGAACCAGACTATGATCACCAGAGAGCGCGCTCAGATGGGTGAGGGCACTCTCGGCATCGGGGAAGCGGTCCGTAGGTGCTTTGGCCAGCAGCTTACCGATGACTTCTCGAAGGGAGAGCGGTTCCTCTTTTTCAACATAGGACATCTGGTGTTGAGGCGAGTTGGTGGTCGGCAGGGAAGGCTGAGTCTCAGTCACTGGCGGGGTCAAATCGTTGGCTAAAAAGGTACGCGAGTCATCGGCGGTGGTGGTATCGGCAGATCGCAGGAGCGAATCGGGCAGGATCATGGTGCGGGTATCAAGGGGCAATTCTGGTGGGTGCGTCCCTTGATTATGCCACTGCTCTATAGTCTCTGGAAGCAGGCTCAAATTGGGCATGACGCTCACCACCTGCCGCATCAGCTCATGCGAAGAAGCGGTGTCATAAGGGTACTTGCCAGTGATGATCTCATAAGCGATCACCCCCACCGCGTACAGGTCAGCAGCCGCACTTGGAGCAAGACCTTGAAGAATCTCCGGGGCTAAATAGGCCAGTGTACCCGCCACCCCTCGTACTTTTTCAGGCTCTACGGCCAGCCCAAAATCAAGCAGTTTGACCTGTCCCTGCGCATTCACCATCACATTACCGGGCTTGAGGTCGCGGTGGATGATCCCCTGACGGTGCAAATAACGGAGCGCCTCCAGCATCTGCCCGATGAGTGCCAATTTGCTGTTCAGGGGCACTTTTTCAGCCGCCTGACGGATGTCCACCGCGTCAACCAACAAGGGCATGGTGAAAAAAGGTCTACTTTCTTCGTCAAACCCATAATCGAGGACGCTGATGATGTTGGGGTGGCGAAGGGATGCAAGGGTTTGAAACTCATGGGCCAGTGATACCCGCAGATCGGGCTGATCAGTCTCGGCCCCAAAGGAGAGCGCCCCTGCCTCAACCGATACCTGTTTTAGGGCCACAATCTGACTGGTGAGGCGATCCGCAGCACGATAAACCGTACCCATACCGCCAGAGCCGAGCTTTTCCAGCAGAATATAGCGATCATTGAGGGTTGAGGCGCGTGTATTCATTAAATGACCACTTAAGCGCTACACATTAACCTGAATCATATCATGCATTATCGAAGGCGAAATTTTTCGCCCAGAGTGTCAACGCAAGGGATTACGTCTAAGAAGCCATTTGAGAAGTCACCTTTCGATGATTGACCTCATCCCCCCTGTACGACCGCTTCGCGGTGCC
>JACSRJ010000010.1 GCA_014879835.1 Anaerolinea sp. | reverse complement strand
GGCACTGGCGTGGCAGTTTCGGGTTCCGATCAGCACCTCCATTGGGGAGTGGGTGGGGCGCAATCTGAAGATGGAGTTTAATCCTCCAACCCCAACCCCAACCATCCCCGCCGCGGATCTTCAGGCGCGTTTTGTGAGCTACGTTCAAACCGGGAGCATGAGAAACGCGATTGCGGCCCTCACCAGTCTTGCTGAAGCCCGTCCCAACGATGTGGAAGTGTATGCACGCCTAACCCGGATGCTACTCTCCCGCGATGACAATCAGTCCGGGCGAGAGGCTGCCCTCGTGGCCGCTCAGGGGGCGCTCAACGCCAACCCGGAAGCTGCTGAGGGATGGGTGATGGTGGGCATGGCCCTCAATGCCCTTGACCGCCCCGGTGAGGCCCTGCCCTACCTGCTCCGCGCCCGTGATTTTGACAGCCGCAGTCCAGCCATGCTGGCCACCCTCGCCGAAACTTATGATCTTCTGGGGCGTTCAGATCGGGCCCTGCCCTTGATTGATGATGCTATTGAAGCCGCAAAGGCCATGTCTCAGGTGGATGTGATCACCCTCGCTTATGCGTATGTAGTCAAGGGGCGGATTCTGCTGGCGACCAGCGGCGATGAAGCGGTACGCGCCTTTGAGGAAGCATGGCGCGTCGCTCAGACCGAGCAGACCATGCCCCTCGGTTATATTGCACAGTGGCTGTGGAGCTATTATTTCAACACTGATGCGATCACCCAGATTGTGGATGTGATGACCATCGCCTCTGACCGCGATAAAGATGATCCGATCAACCCCTACCTTCTAGGGCGAACCTACCTTAAGACGGGCGATAACAACCGGGCACTGGTCGCGCTGGAGCGCTGCCGTGACCTTGATCCCAATCAGGTCAAGTGTTTACGCTGGCTGGGAACGATGATGTACCGCAACAATAATCTTCAGCGGGCGGCGGAATTGGGTCTGCGGGCAGTTGAACTGGGTACAGATGATCCCGGCGCGTATCTGGTGGCAGGGTCGTCACTGGCCTTCACCAGCCGTTGTGCCGAAGCGCTCCCGGTGTTGCAGGTCGGTTTGACGATGGCCGAAAAATCACCTGCATACCAGCAGTTGGTTCCTCAGTTTCGAGATGCGCTTCGATCTTGTGGTGCATCAGGGGTGACCTTCGCCAGTCCCACTCCGTCCTCTCCATAGAGGGTGGTTTTAAGCCACCCCTTTACCTCTCCCCTCAATCGCCTTCGGTGTTAAGGGCTGGAGCAGGGGTACTCCCTCCAGTGAAACATTCGGATAACAGATCTTTGTCCCTTGCCTCCCTAGCGACTGCTGCGCAGCGCCTGACCACTGAGTACGGCTAGGGGAGTGAGATACCCAGAATCACTTTTAATGCATTTGGCCTACCGCTGCGATATTCCTCTCTTGACAGCCATCAAAAAAGCACCTATTATATCTGTTACGGATATATCCATAAACGTAATAGAGAGAGCAGGCAAATGCCCCACACCCCACCGAATCCCTATGATCTGCTGCCCCTGACTCCGGCAGTCTTTCACATCCTACTGGCACTAGCAGACGGGGAACGACACGGCTACAGCATCATGCAAGAAGTCTCTCGAATCACCGACGGTGCCATTCAAATGGGCCCCGGTACCTTGTATGGAACGATCAAACGAATGCTGGAGTCCCATCTGATCGAGGAGACGGATACGCGCCCTGATCCTGCCTTGGATGATGAGCGGCGTCGTTACTACCGTCTGACTGGTTTTGGGCGGCAGGTTGCGGAAGCTGAGTCGGCACGGTTGGTGATGCTTCTCAAGGTCGCAAAGTCCAAGAGTCTGTTGGGAGGGGCAGCCTCATGAAACACCCCCAAACACTCCCTTGGATTGAGGTCTCCGAAAAAGTCTATCGGGCACTGTTGATCCTGTACCCTGTCGATTTTCGGCGCGAGTACGGGTCCTCAATGGCGCAGGTTTTCCGGGATGTTTGCCGGCATAAGTATCAGCAGCAGGGGCGCACTGGGGTTGTACTCTGGTGGTGCAGGACCCTACTTGATCTCACCTTCACGGTCATCGAACAACGACGAAAGCGAGAACTCCCCTTGTCAAAATCAATCTTCAATCAACAAGCAGGCATGTTCCTGATCTGGGGCGGGGTGTTTGGAGTACTAGCAGCTTTTTGCCATCTTCAGCCCGACGATCACAGTGTCTTTTATGGAGTCTACCAGTTTCTGAGCCTTTTATTTGTGCCCAGCTTCCTCCTCATCGGTTGTGGTTGTCTTGGGTTGGCAACGCGGTATGCGGTGGCACTTGGAACCCCCGGACAGTGGACACTCTATCTGACGGCCTTCGGCTCCTTGGTGATGGTTATGGGCAGTGCTGCCAAGACAGCATTAGTCGGGTCACTGTGGAATCTCTATTTTGTGGGGGTGGTGTTTCACGTCTTTGCTCTGATTTTGTTTGGGGTAAGTTTTGTCCGCAAGCCATTTTTGCCAATCTTCCGGTGGCTGCCTTTGCAAATCGCCGCGGGTTGGCTGATGATGGCAGGGTTCACAGACCGCTTCCCTCAATCTACGGATAACCTGTTGACTTTCCTTTTGACCGCCGGAGTGGGTCTGGCGTGGATGGGAATTGGGCTTGTCGTAAATCGTCCGCGGCAGGTCACTACCCTTGAAGCAGTCTAAGTTAAGGGGATTCTGATACAGGATGTAACAGTCCGGATGAGGATTTTACAGTTCAACTTTTATCCCCCGATTCCCCCTTCTCCGCGGGAAAAGGGGGAAATCGGATTCCTGAGGGTGTATCCCCCTCAAGCTGTTTCCAGTCAAAACAATTCCGCCGCAAGGACAATGTTTGCTTCGGCAAAGTGTCCCTCTCCGACACTTCCTCTTTTACGGTCTTTCACACCCGTCAGAGGCAGGATAAGCAAAGGCGGCGCGTCTCTTGCAGGGCGCGCCGCCTCGATCAGTTGCTAGACATTACCAGAGGGGTAATTCGTAATATGACCAAGAAACTACAGCATTTTCCCTAAAATTGAGCTGTTAGTGGGGCGTTTGAGGGGTCTTGTCGTGTCCTCTAACGTTAACCCCCAAAGAATCTGGCAACATCGTCCTCATTTTGATGATCCGATTTG
>JACSRJ010000328.1 GCA_014879835.1 Anaerolinea sp. | reverse complement strand
CATGATTTGTTCCTTTCGTGATACAGGTCTGCGCGCCATCAGGCGCAAATACACTGGATTCATGGTTTTGCGGGTAACTGCATCCTCTCCCGAGATGCAAGGTATTCTTCAGGGCTGTATGACCAGACCATATAGCTCAAGGTTGTTTCGATGCAGATGATCTGATCCAGCGCATCCAGACGCTGTGGATTCGGATGAGGGAACCCCCGCTCATCCACCACATCCCAAGCGCAGACTCTCATCAACTGCGCCAGCGCCTCTTGAATACGCGCTCCAATGGACTCTGCCTTCTCGTTGTTCATAACACGACTTTCGTGATGCACTCAAGACCGTTACTCTCCCTCAGAGGTGTAGTTGGGGCAGGGGAAACGATCCCGATCCGCGCCCCTGCGATCAGAGAAGCCCGCCTCACCCGCATGACCGGGCTTGTCTGATCGCAAGGATTTGGATCAGTCCTTGCCACTTCAGTGATTCCCCTATCCCATTGGTTTGATTGCGGAGAGGAAACCAAATCGTCTTCAACAGTGTCTGAATCCTCCCACCAAGGGTACTGGAAGACTTCTGCCATCTTTTCATTTACCAATTCACCATAAGCGGGAATGAAGTCCTCGTCATCGGAATTAGGTACCGAGGCAAAATCGTCTATGAGGACTTTTCCCTCATCTTGATTGCAGTCACAGTGGTACAGCCCACTCAATGCGTCTCCTTCAAACAAGGTGCAGCCAGCCCCAATCACGTCCACCGGGCTTTTACTTGCCGCCCCTGAGGGCAGCAGTTTAGGGTAGTTAGCCAAACTGAGTTGTGTCGGTTTGGACATTGAGGAGTTCATGCTGCCTCACCTTTTGGCTCTCCTGCGGCGGACTCTTTCGCCTCAATCATTTTCAGCAGCTCTTGTAGGAGGGCAGCGAAAGCCTCTAGGTTGAGAGCATCGAGTTGTTTCTGGTCTTCAGGACTCTGGGGATCAAACTCAACGTTCATGAGGTGTTGCTCTCTCCGAACGGCGCACCAGAGTTGCTCTCTTTCTGACCTCAAAGCCATGCCGGGCTATCCACCATTGAACAGCGGTATAAGACTTCTTAAGCAGTTTTGCCGCTGCCCTGATTGACCCACCCTCTTCTAGCGCGCTTCTGACTTTTTCTTCGTCCATACGCCCCTCGCTCAGTATATAAACCTACAGGTTCATTCTCCGATCAAAGAAATAGACCCAACGGTCTATGATTAGATTACACCTTTAGGTTTGTTGTGTCAAGTAGGCTATAATGCTAATCTTCCTCTATGAGGTTAATATGCGCGGTGATCGGGTCAAAGAGTTGCGTGAACGCCTTCAAATATCACAACTGGAGTTAGCCGAGCGAGTTGGCGTAAGCGCGCAGCATATCTACAGGATCGAAAGTGGGCGGCGGGATAACCCTACCGCTGAGACTCTTATACGTCTCTCAAAGGAATTTGGGGTGTCCGTTGACTATCTCCTTGGATTAGTGGACGATCCCCACATGAACCTCCAAGAGGCTGATATGACTCCTGAGGAAAGAAATCTACTCTCCGCTTGGAGGCGGGAGGATATGAGGGCCATTCTGAAAATGCTTAGCGGCATTGGGAAAGAGGAAAATAAGTAAACTGCTGTCGTTACGGACGATGAAGTGATAGACTGCGAAACGCTGCGCGTTGGTCAGGCTCCGAAACCACTCGATGAGTTGTTTTTCTTCAGTTTGTGTCTTCATGTCGGGTATAGTAGCGCAAACGTTCTATCCACACAAAACCGGCGGTTGTTCCCTGCTGTTCATGATCCTTTGATCATCACCACGCAGCGCTAGCGGCACTTGTGGATGAATCACAGCGACACAACAGAATGTCCCATATATCGAGAAACAAATTATCTCGTTCTACGTTTAGGGATGTTATCTCCACCCAACCGATACAGACCAGCCAGTTATGCAGGTCAAATGCCTTCCTACATCGTGGTCTACAATGCCCTGACCAACACGCCCCAGTTGATCTGAACACCCAGCTAAGTATATTGGTAAAGTTAGAATTTCCTACCAATCGTTTACCAAACGCATACTAGGCGTTGACTCAGAAGCGGATTCAATTTGCAAAGTTTGTGACAACTGCCGGGAACATCGATTTCAGGCTGGGAATCTGAAGGCATGATGATCGTCGAGCATTCGGAGGGAAGTCAGTGAGGATACCAAGCAACCTAGGGTAGAATAAAGCCCGCCAGAGTCGGGGTAAGCCGACTCTGGCTGCTGGGTGGTGGGGTAGCAGCCTGCCACCTAGCGCGAGACATCAATAGATGCAACTCCATTATACATCGAAGTGCTTAGGGGTTTCAACGCAGCAAGGTGATGTAGAATTGTGCTAAGAGTTATCAATCAACACTATTACTTGTTATCGGAAATGTGTGGATCCCAATGACTCGAACTCCAAACTTTGGCATCAATAACCTTCCACGTCCTCGTGCAGTTATCCTGACTGCTGTATCCACCAAGCTCCAAGTTGATAAGGTTTCTCTCGAAGAACAAGAGCGAATGTGCCGCGAATTTGCTGCAGCCAATGAGATGGTGGTTGTTGATGTACTCAGCATTCGGGGGCATAGTCGAGCAGAACCTGATGTTTTTACCCTTTTTGAAAGTTACGGCGCCATTGGGGAAAACGCATATCAGCGACTGCGCCAACATTGGCAAACAAACGATTTTGACGTGTTACTGGCATTTCATGTCAATCGTTTAGGTAGGTCATTTAGCATCCAAGCGTTGGTGCTCGAAAATGTGATCCGGCTGGGGCGGCGAGCATACTTCATTCAAGGTGGATGGGTTGATGATGCTTCTGTGGATGTGTTTATCGCCTCGAGTGGGATCGCTTCTAAGTCAGAAACCCGTTACCGGGTGAGGATGTCAGGAGCAGGAACGCAGAAGCGTATTGAGTTGGGCTTACATCCGCGGCGGGTTGGCATGACTCACCGTGTCCTGTATGATGATCGAGGCAACCAGATTGGATTGGCCCTTCGAGATGAAAATATTCCGATGCTCAATGCCGCTGCCGATCTGATAATTGAAGGTGTGGGCTGGCATCGATTGTCCTTTAAGCTGGCGGACAAGGGATTCATCCATCTG
>JACSRJ010000249.1 GCA_014879835.1 Anaerolinea sp. | reverse complement strand
TTTGAGACTACTACCTGGGGATTCTTAAAACGATCCTTTTGGGGAGTTTAATTCCGATCCTGACACACATCCCCATCCCTCCATGGCAAGTGACCGCCCAACCACCGCCAGAAGGGAGCAAACAAGATGGATCCCGATAACACAGGGCTGAAATGCACCCATTGTGGGGATTTGGGCTGGGTCTCGTTTTTGGTGCCAGTGGGGCACCCCCGGTTTGGCAGAGCCGCACCCTGCCCGCACTGCGCCTTGGGGCAGTCACACCTCAACCGCAGCGCCGACCAGCTTCTGAAACGCGCTGGACTGCCTGAATCCTATCGCGCCCTGAGTCTTGAGACTTTTGCGGCCCTGCCGGAGGCTCAACTACAGGGCAAACGACTCGCCCTCTCCACCGTCTGGGCGCTTGCGCACCAGTACGAACAGGGTGTCTCACTGCGAGCGGTGGTCGAAATGCAGGAAAAGGCAGATGCTGACACCTACCCTGACCGTTACTCCAATTGGCTCATGCTCTATGGTGGCTTGGGGCTAGGCAAAACGGGGCTTGCCGCCGCGTTCATCAATGAGATCGCCCCCCAAGGGGTGGCCGCCCTCTTTTACCGCCTCCAAGAGCTGTTTGCCGAGATTCAGTCGCACTATGGCGAGGGTGGCGCAGCGGACAACCTGCAGGAGCGCATCTGTCGGGCGTCGGTGCTGGTGCTGGACGAATGCACCATCCCCACTGACAGCAGCGGTGCTGCCAGTGTCGATAAACGGCGCATTCTGGAGGAAATCTGCCGTTTCCGTCATGCCCGACGCCTGCCCACCCTGTTCACCGGTAATCTCGACCAGCCTGCTTTCACCCGCATGTGGGGCGAACGCACCGCCAGTGTGGTCTGCGAGGGGCACTGGGTCGAGCTTCTGGGTGTGCCTCTGCGTGCCCGTGCCCACACCGTCAAGAGTTTCTGAGGAGAACCGTCTATCCGTGCCTAAAAAACACCGTCAGAAGAACAGTGCTCCCAGTGTACGTCAGGTGGAATACCATCCGCCCTCACCGGAAACCATCACCCAGTTTGCGCGAAAGGTCTGCCTTGGGTTAGGTGAGACTGTCGACAAACGATACAACACAGCGGAGACCCCTCACGGACTAGCAGCATTCTTGAGAGTCGTTGCGTCCATCTGTGCGGGGAAGCTCAATAAGCCTAACCAACCAGTGCTTGACAGCGATGACAAGCCGTAGTACCCTGAGTGCATGAGGCAAGCGCAGTGGTGTTGATACCACCACTGCGCTCTAAGCCAATGCACTGTCTCAGCCAGCGCACCGACCTCCGACAGACTCTATCTTGTCGGTGGCTTTTGCGCTACCGATTTTTTTGTTTCTACAAGGAGTCTGTCATGTCCCCGAAAAAAGCGAACCCTGTTACCCGGAATGTTGCGCTTTGTTACGTTCGTCAATCCTTCACCCGCGACAGTAACGATGTTCACAGCCCAGAACGGCAGCGTGCCAATTGCCTTGCATACTGCCAGTCTCGCGGTTGGACACCTGAGTTCTATGAAGATGCGGATGGACACAAGTCCGGCACCAAAGAGGAAAATCGCCCCGGTTGGCTGGCGCTGAAAAGCCGCCTCAGCAGCCCTGAAGTGGTTGCCCTCGTGGCCAATGATTTGTCGCGGGTGCATCGAAAAGGCTACCGGGTTGGTCAGTTGATGGAGATTTGCCAACAGCATGGGCTTGAACTGGTGATGGCAGCCAGTGGACGTAGTTTTGACCTCTCCGACGTGAGTGTCAAGATGTGGATCATGATGGAAGCCCTCTTTGCCGAATACTATGCGGTCGATATCTCCCGCAAACAGAAAGACAGCGCCAATTACCGGCGCAAATTGGGCATCACCCTTGGGCAACCACCCTTTGGCACCGCACGCGACAAAAACGGCTATCTAATTCCCTCCCGACGTGGCGTCTGGTTGATGCCTGATGGCAGTTATGTTTCCGGTACCGAACAGGAACCCCCTGCTCCAGACGGTCTGTGGCGAAGCTATTATGCTTGTGCTGAGCGAATCCTATCCCTCTACAGCGAAGGGAACTATGGCTATCACAATGTGGCCTATCGGGTCAGTGCCGAAGGCTGGTTGTTCCGCGAACGCAATGATGAACCCCGTCCCATCAATGGTGATGATGTCCGCCGGGTAATCGGCAACTGGCGTGAATATGCGGGGATCGTGACTGAAGGGCGGGCCAAAGACAAGAATGCCAGTCTGATCGATGACCCGGTTGGCATCCTCCATGACACTGGACGTGCGGTGTTTGATCTCGAGTTGCTCCGTCAGGTGGCACTGGTGCAGCAGGCACGCAGTGTGACCCTCCGCCCTGCCGGGACCAAACGGACTGCCGCGGTCTATCCGCTCACCAACCTCTTGTACTGTGCTCACTGCGAACAAGCAGCACTGGAACACAATGATCCCAAACTGCGCAGTCGTTTTTCTGGTTGGCTTCTCAAGGGTGTGCCCCGCTATCGTCACACCGAAGGGCGCACTTGTACTGCTAAGCACCGTTCGGTGCCGGCCGCTTTGATTGAAGCTGATTTTGCGCGCCTTCTGAAGCTCCTCACCATCGACCAAACCGCCCTCCATTACATGACTGAATTGGCCATCCATTCTGAAATGCGAGCATCCACGATTGATGTTGAGTACGACCTCGAAGCTCAAAAGTCACAGGCCATTGCCAAGGCACGTCGTCGCATCGAGGCCGCCCGCCACCTGTACGAGGATGGTGAACTCACCCGTGAGGATTACCTTAAGCGTAAGGAACAGAACGAACGGGAGATTGCCCATTGGGAAACGCGTACCACCGAAACCCAGAAGATTGCCCTTGAATTGGCCATGTGTCTTGATGCCCTTGAGAAGATCGTGCTGCTGTGGGAAGCTGCCTCTGATGAAGACAAACAGGGCATGGCGCGCAGTTTGTTTGAATATTTAGTCTACGATGTGGACGCCGAGAAGATCACCGATTTCCGCCTCAAACCTTGGGCGGATCGTTTCATCATTCTTCGGTCCACTTTGTATCCTGATTCGGGTTCTGAGGGGGAGCCTAGAAACGACGAAACCACCGATGCGGACGGTGGTTTCAAGTCTGGAACCGTTTCATGCCCCTATGGGG
>JACSRJ010000093.1 GCA_014879835.1 Anaerolinea sp. | reverse complement strand
TATCAATCGGTCAAAGTGGGGACGATGATCCCGGACTCGATGAGGGCTAATGTTGGTGAACAGGACAGGCTTCCCCTCAATCTCCCCGCTAATAGCTCAAACTTCAAGGAAACCGCAATAGGGTGCCCTCAGACCTTGGGGAGAAGGGTTGAGGGCACTGAAAAAGCCGTGAAGGTTATTCCGGCATCTGGCCCAACAAGGCGAGCCGTGCCACAGTCAACCTCTGACCATTAGGCGCTGCCATGAGTGCTTCGAGTAAGCGCAGATTCGCCGCCTGCACCCCGGATTCAGCACACACCGAAGCCGCGATTTGGTAATGATATACCGATTCTTGAGGATCCTCGTTTTGGATGAGGCTCAACCCCGCATGTGCGAGTGATAGGGCATAACGGGCCCCATACAGCCCGTAGGTATAACCCAATATGAGGTTAGCATGGCGGATGCAGTCCAAAAAAGCAATGCGTGCTTCCGGGATGCGTCCCAAACGCATGAGGATTACCCCATGCAGTACCGCCGTCACATGATCATTTACGTATACTTTGACCTGCCGCGCTTGTAGGATGGCACTTAGCGCACGGTTGAGGTCTCCGGCGAACAGGTGCGCTTTGGCGAGGTATCCGCCTTTATAACTGCGCTCACGGGGGAGATCGAGCTTCTGAGCAACTTTGAGAGAACGCTCTAAATAGTCCACCGCCTGCGGATACTGCCCTAAGGCCGAGTAAACCTCACCCAGATCACCTAGATTCATGCCGATCCCGATCTCTGGGGTGGTGAGCCGATCCCGATAGCGCTCAGGGGGCATGGCGCGGTAGATGTTGAGCGCCGTCTCAAAGCGTTTGATAGACTCTGGATAGTCACCCCGAAGGTAAGCGACCCATCCCAAACCGCTGTGAGTCTTCCCCATTGCCAGTTCGTCCCCGCTTTGTTGGGCCCGTTCAAGCGAGCGGTTGAGGTACAGGACAGCCTCCCTAAACAATCCCAGATCATAATAGGCCCATCCTAAACTACTCAGGGATTTCTCTTCATCGGAGGGGGCGTGCTGTTGGATAGCGCGGGTGAGGGACTCCTCAAAACAAGCGATAGCATCTCGAGTCCGCCCCAGACGTCGATACACCTTCCCCAGCCGCAGCAGCAAAAACCGCGGTGACTCAGGCTCAAAAGCCGCAAGCTGCCCGCGTATTTGCTCATACAGCTCACGCAGTTCGGAGTCGCGCCCACCCCATGAAAAACGATCATCAATTTCGGGCAGCATCGCCCCTGCTTGGGCAAACTGCCCAGCTTTGATACGATGGGCAAAAGCGGCAAGAGCAGTCTCATCATCAGCAGCAGCGCCCGCCCCAGCAAAATAATCGGCAGCCCGACGATGCAGATGCATCCGGGTAAAGCCAGCCGCATCAGCCTCACCGGGCGGGAGCTTATGGTAACAGTAGGTCTGATCCATAGGGTGCAGAGTAAATACGCGGTCATGATAACTGAGGAAATAGGCCCGCACCAAACGATTCAGGGCTTGATGCACAGTCTGGGCATTCAGAAAGGGCGCAAGCACATATTCATAGGCCGCTTTGGGTGCGGCATGATGAAAGATCGCACCAGCGGCCATCACCTGCTGCATTTCCGGGCTGAGTTTATCTATGGCGTTGGCGAGGATCATGGTGCCGATCTCGTCCTTAAATGAGGTCTCATCTTCAAGGAAGTCGGACAAGGATCGTAGGGAATCCTCCATGAGCATCCCCACCACTGCGACCAAAGCGCGGGGATACCCCTGCGTGAGGATGGCTAGACGCTCAAGATCAGGTGTGGGAGCGTCCCGCAGTCCCGCTTCGTTATCGGGATCAACGAGACGCAGCAGACGCACCGACTCGGATACACTGAGTCCCGCCTCCAGCGCGACCACCCGCTCCCATGTTTTGGCAGCGCGGGGCAGTGATAACGGATAGCGGCTGGTGAGGATAATACGCAGGGTACTGCCTTGCTCTAGGGCGACCTCAAAAAAGACCTGAAGTTCAGGATCATCCAGTTCACCCGTGGCCGCAGCTTGAAGGGTCTCCAGATTATCCAGAAAGAGGATATAACTGCCTGTGCCCAAAATATCTAGCAGAATCGCGGTGCGTTGGGCTGCTGAAAGCTGATCCACAAGGGCTGCATCCAGCGCCGCTTGGTCTTCGGGGCGCATCAGCTTACGAAAATCGTTGAATATGCGGGTGAGACTGATGCCTGTGCCAGCAGGGCTAAGGATCACCATGCCCGCATAGGCGCCCGACTGGCGCTCCGGTTGACGCTGAAGATCGCTCAGCACTTTACACACAAGGGCTGTTTTGCCTACCCCGGCGCGTCCATAAACGCTGATCAGGCGGGCCCCACCTTCCAACAAATCCCTGATCTGACGCTGTTCGTCATCACGGCCTACATACCGTCCCCCCACATCTTGGGGAAGGGGGTTTATAAAGTTGTCATGGATGCCCCCCGGACGCGATCCTGTGGGTGGCGTGAAGGTTTGCGGAACCTCTGAGACAGGCGCTTGTGATGGAGGGGAATCGCTCTCCAGAGGCAGTTCAAGGCGATACCCTAACCCCGGTTCAGTGAGCAGAATCTCAGGATGCGCCGGGTCAGGTTCCAACTTACGTCTTAAGCGGCTCACATAGGTATGAACGTAATCGCTCTCCTCACCGTAGCGATCCCCCCACACCTGTCGGAGCAGGGCCCGGTGGCTTAACACCTGACCGTGATGCTCCATCAATGCACCCAGCAAAGCCCATTCGGTAGGGGTGAGTCGGATCGTTTGCCCTTCCCGCAGCAGGCGATAGCTCTCTAGATCAATTTCGAGCGATCCGGCACGGATCGGCTTTTTAAGATTGCGCAGGTTCATAACATATTGCGCGTGGAGCCTCCCATTTTTAAGGTGGGGTAAGAAACGCGCTCTCTCCTTTCCCTCCTAGGCAATTATACTGGCCGGTATGGTCGGTTTCATGTAAGTTGTGTGATCCTCCACAGGAGCGACCCGCAATCCCCCCGCGGAATCAGGGCCACCGTGGGAACTGTAAAGCAATTTCAGGTTGGCCTTACACAGTTAAAGATTGAGAGACCGTTTGAAAAGGGTGGGATTGATGCAGATTGAACCTATTTCCCCTCTATTTATCGAAAGGGGC
>JACSRJ010000318.1 GCA_014879835.1 Anaerolinea sp. | reverse complement strand
ATAACGCTGATAGACGTTGATAAGCAGCGGCATCTCGAGGCGGCAAGGTGGACACCAACTCGCCCACAAATTAATCAATATCGGCTGACCGCGCAGTTTCGACAGTGTGACTAAGTCTCCTTCAAGCGTCGGCAATGTGAAGTCAGGAGCGAGTTGTCCAACAAACGCGCCGCCAAACCCTCCGGTTGAGGCAGCCCCAATAATGACTGGGGTGGGTGTCATTTCATCAACAATTGTCGCTGTCTCTATCGGCACTTGGGAGCTTCTGAGTCTGGCGGCAGCTGTGGCCGAGGAGTCCAGGGCATCAATGCGCGCTGCTGTAACTGTGGGAACGCCTGAAATGAAGGTCAGCAGGTTGGTGTCCTCCTGCCCGGCTGCGCGCAGCCATATCTTGCTTAACAAAACAGCCACCAGGCAGATGACGACAACCAGGAAAATCCACTCCAAGAACATATTGATGCGAGAAGGTCGCCTGCTGTCATATATTGGGTGCCGTTTCATGCCGACATTCTCCATCTAGCCTGAGTTCAATGTTGAAAGTGCTTCTTGGGCAGCAGCAAAATTGGGATTGATACGCAGCGCCTGTTCAAAGGCGGTTTCAGCTTCAGCAAACTGCCCCTGAGCTCCATAGAGCTGCCCCTGCCAATAGAAAGTCTCCTCAATATATTGACCTCCATTGTTGAGGTTGGCGGCGATCAAGGCCATCAGGTCGTCGTAACGCCCGACATTGAAGTAAGCCTCGTAAGGACCGAACTGATACCACATCATGCGCCAGGGCAAACTAAGCCGTCGTGATTGGTCGTAAGCAACCGCCGCCTCATCATAGCGACCAAGTGCCACAAGCGACGTTCCCATATTGAACCAGGCAAAGCCATCCTGAGGATTTGCTCGTGCTTCATCTCGTGCAGTTTGCAGCGCAAATTCCCCAGCGCGTGCGGGATCAGCCCAATCACCGAGCAACGATCTCAGCCATTGCTCTTCCTCCGGGCGGTACAGAACAATGAATTTCCGATTGAACTGCCTCCAATCGGAGTCGGCTTCATCGTAAGGAATTGCGATGCCGTTTCCATTGTCGCCCGTGCCGAGGTAGCTGTCGTAGGCGAAGAAAACGCCCTGGTAATCATCGTAGCCCACAAGCAAGCGATAATGTCCTAACCAGTCGTAGCCTTCAGGCATAAAGCCAATCGCGATGATGACCGGATAACCATTGGCAATAAACGCTTTGATCAGATCAAGTGTGCCGCCCATACGCGAAATGGCCCATACCCCTGAGCGCTCATTAACAAAAGAAGTCATCTCCAGCGAGGTAACATTTTTGTCTTCGTCATCAGGCTTAAGAACCGAAGCCGCAAATTCCTGTCCTTCTTGCCAGCCGAAATAACTGAGACCCATCGTAATTGTTGCTGGGCCACAGTTGTTCCAGGTCTGTCGAACATAGCGAAACCCATTGAGGTAGGCTGTCGGCGGTAATGGAGTTGAAGCAGGTTGCAGCGTCGTGGATGCTTCAGGTAAAGTGGATGTTGGTGTAGGTGTCTCTGTAGCCGTGAGGGTTGGCGTTGGGGTTGCAGTCGATGATATGACCGAGATGGTTGGGCTTGGCGATGGGATACTAACGGTTACTTCAGGTGTCGGCGTCACAAGCGCCACACTCAAAAGATCATCCGGTGACACCCCGTTACTAAAAGTGGGGAGCGGTGTCGGCAGCGCCAGCCCCGCACCAGGATTTGGCGGCAGAAAAGCTTCCATGAAAGGTGCCATATTGATAACGCGCTGCTGCTGACCGGGGCGTAAGACATCTCTGAAGACAAAGATGCTTCCTAAAGTGCCTACAATCAGCAGCAAAAATCCCCCGCCCACCAGTACCATGAGCCAACGAGGTGGAGGTTGTATTTCAGTCACACTGGGCTGCGTGTTATCCGGGCTGTTCAATATGTGCATCCAATGAACGCAAGAGCCAACTCAGAGGAATTGTAAAGATGCTCTGCAATAGTTGAATGCGTTGTTTAGCGGGGTGACACTAGGCAATTTAGCGTATTGCCGTTTATTGAAGCATGGTTTCAAAGCGGGTCAGATTAGTTAAGTTTGGCGAGGTAGGTTTCCGGGTTCTGCTGGAAAGCGCCCTGGCAAACTGGGCAGCAGAAGTAATACTTTTCCCCTTCGTAGCGGACACTGCCATACGCCTGCTGGGGTTGTATCCGCGCGCCGCAGACCGGGTCTTTGACCGTTTCGGTAGGTTGATCAGGTTTGCCCAGCGGTAACTCCACAACAAGGTTTGTCCCGCTATCCGGCGCGCTCATAATCTGGATTGTCCCATAGAGATGCTGAATGCGTTCCTGCATTCCAAGCAGTCCATAATGACCAGTCCTAGCGAGCTGATCGAAATTTTCTGGAGGACGGAAGCCTACCCCATTGTCGCATATGCTTAGGCGTACCCTTTGTGGCTGATAATCGATTTCAACTGAAATCCAGGTTGCTTGACCATGTCGCTGTGCATTGTGGATCGCTTCCTGCGCCACTCGGAACAGCGAAAGCTCATGCCCGGCTTGCAGGCGGCGTTCGATGCCCGTCGTTCGCACTTTCACTTCTGCGCCTGATTCGCTCTCAGCCAACATTCGCAGGGCAGGAACTAAACCCAGCTCTTCCAAGGCGGGAGGACGGAGATTGGCGATAAGACGTCGTAATCCCTCAATGGTTTCGACAGCTTGCAAGCGCGTTGTTTTGAGCATCCCGCTGGCTCGCACCGGGTCTTTTTCTAACCAGCTTGAGGCAAAATCCAGGCTTTGAGCGATTGCCACGAGTGACTGGATGGTATCATCGTGGAGTTCATGCGCGATCCGCGCCCGCTCCGCTTCCTGACCATCAGTCAGGGCATGGCGATAGGCAATACCATCGTCGTGACTGCGGCGGACATGTGCCGCCATGCTCGCCATGGTGCGCCGCAAAATGCCAATTTCAGGAATACCGCCGCATGGCTGCTGGAGTGCCGCAAGATTGCCGCGTGACAGATCTGCTGTCTGTAAAGCCAGCTTTCGCAGCGGCCTCAGAACGCGATAAACGAGCCAGAAGTTTGTGACCGCGAATAACACCAAAACCGTGAGCGCAACGTGAAACCAGTCCGTCAACTCTGACCTCCTTCGACAAGGCTAATCA
>JACSRJ010000274.1 GCA_014879835.1 Anaerolinea sp. | reverse complement strand
ATGGGACTTGAACCCATGACCTCTCCCTTACCAAGGGAGTGCTCTACCAACTGAGCTATGTAGGCACGTTGCTGACAACACCTAAAGATTAATGTACCTGTGGGGCTGTTGTCAAAAAGCCGACGATGGGACTTGAACCCATAACCCCCATATTACAAGTATGGTGCTCTGCCAATTGAGCTACGCCGGCACACTGCCCGTGATTATATCATGAGGACAGGAGCCACTCAAGGCTCAATTGGGTAAGCGCATGGAATTGTAGCCGAAAGCCCCATGGGTGTCAATGCGTAATTGAATATTGTGGATCTGGCTTTTGTCATCTCTTGACTCTCTTGGGGATTAGGTTATCATATAGGCAGTTGCATATATGAAAATGCCTATATGATATGTTGAAATATGCGCTGTTGGGATTTTTGAACTATCGCCCCCTCACGGGGTACGACCTTAAGCGGATCATCGACACTTCGACCCGGCACTTTTGGCACGCCGACTTGAGCCAGATCTATAAAACCCTAAAGATGCTTGAAACCAGCGGACTGATTATGTCCAGCATCGAAGCCCAAGATGAGCGTCCTGATCGCCGTGTTTACACCATTACCGATGCTGGGCGGGCTGATCTCAAAAGCTGGCTGGACGCGCCCCTGCTGGAGATGACACCCCTCAAAGAGGTGTTGTTGCTTAAGGTGTTTTTTTCTGCGGGGACATCGCCCGAATCGGTTTTGGCGCAGCTTCGCCAACAACGTTCCCTGCACCAACAAGCGTTGGCGCATTTTCAGGGTCAAACGCCGGCTGATATTGAACACAATGCCCAACAAATGGGAGCACAACCACTAGACGCATTGTATTGGGATGCGACCCGTCGTGCAGGGATTTTGTACGAAGAAATGTATATCCGCTGGCTGGACGAAACGATTATACGCATCAGCCAGCAGCGCACTGAAAGAGAATAAAAGGAACAACGGATGTATCACCGCATTGTACGCAGTCGGGTTTTGGCAACGTTCGCCCATCTCAACAGCTACGACTACCGTTCGGTTGTGGACACCTTCAGTCCGCATATCACCCATCGATTCGCTGGCGATCATGCGCTTGGTGGAATGCGGCACAGCCGGACAGCGGCTCAGCGTTGGTATGAACGCCTTTTTCGCTTGTTCCCAGATTTACGCTTTTTTGTTGAAAACATCGTCGTGGCGGGGCTGCCTCACCATACCCAAGTAGCGGTTCAATTTCGGGTTGAGCTGACCGATCCTGTGGGTGAGCGTTATGAGAATAGGGTGGCACAACTCATCCGGATCAAATGGGGCAAGATCGTGCACATTGATTTGTACGAGGACACTTCTAAACTGGTGCGTCTGCTTACCATGCTGAGTGACTGCGGCACGACCGAAGCCAGCGCCGCACCGATCACCGATTAACAAGGCGGGCGAGGGTATCTCACCGAGGGCAGAAAACGGGGAAAAACAAAGGGAGAGGCAATTTCGTATTTGCGCTCTCCCTTTGCCAATGTTATTCCTTGAGCAGCCAGTGTGGGCTACTCTTTTTTATCAACATCAACGACCGTTGCGCCGCTTTTTTCTTTCTCTGCGTCTTCTGGGTTTTCATAACGTTCGATTACGATCTGAACACGGGTTAGGAGCCCTGCTAGTGCCCCAAAAGCGGCAAGGAAGGGCGCAAAGATGGCCACGCTTGCCCCACCTACCACCCCTAAAGTCAGGGGAACTTCAAAGATCACCCGTCCGCCAGAATCTTTGATGATGAGGCGGCGGATATTGCCCTCGTTGATCAGTTCTTGTACACGCCCCAAAAGTTGACTGCCAGTGACGGTCAGTTCTTCGGCAAAGGTGCGCACAGGTTCATCGTTTTTCTGTTTAGGTTCGTCGCTCATAACTGCAAATTCTCCTTGTTGCTCCACACGGGGTGGTCTTGATATAGACACTCACTGCTCATATACGCACTTACACAATCGGGGTTGCACGTCTGCTGTGAATTTGGATATTCATTAGGGTGTCTATCTCACCCGCCACCCCTGAATTTCGTCTGAATTTGGGACGTCTCTCGTGAACAATTTCCCAAATACGTTATAATTGAGAGCAGACATCTTCCCAAGATTTCGAGATGGCTTTACAGTCACCACGCTAGCTCCTGACCATGCGTTTTAGGTGCGCTGGTTCACGGGTGTGCGTGCTGCCTGTGTCTGCTGAAGGTTGACCCAATTTTTGACTGGTTGTGGAGAAGAACTTATGTCAGATGCGCCGCACCGCCCACGGGGACTATGGTTTGAGGAATTCACCGAAGGCATGTCTATTGAGACCAGAGGGCGCACCATCACTGAGGCTGATCTGGTCAACTTTGCTGGGGTGAGTGGGGATTTTAACCCCCTTCATACCGATGCGGAATATGCCCGTAACAGCGAATTTGGACAGCGGGTAGCGCATGGAACCCTTATCTTTAGTGTGGCTACAGGGCTTGCTTATCAATTGGGCATCCTCGAAGGCACCATCATGGCCTTTCGCTCCTTTGAAATGAAACTGAGTCAGCCCGTGTTTATCGGTGACACGATCAAAGTCAGTCTGAGTGTCAAGGAACGTAAGGCGGTACGCGCTGCCAATGGGGGGATGGTCACCCTTGAGGTGAAGGTCTTCAACCAGAATGGGGTTGCCGTTCAAAAAGGTGAGTGGACGGTCTTAATGCGCAGCAAGCCAGCGGAGTCAAAGCCATGAGCGCTTTCCAGCCTGTACAGACGATCATTCCGGGGCTGTACCAGATCGCCTTGCCCACCCCTTACGCGGTGGGTAACGTGAATGTCTTTCTGGCAGAAGGGGATCCGCTCACCCTGATCGATTGTGGGGTGCAGAGTGATGCTTCCTATGAAGCCCTCTCTTCGGCGTTAAACAGCCTCGGATACCAGATCAAAGACATTCGACGCTTGATCATCACCCATCATCACGCTGATCATATGGGCTTGGCGGCTTTGATCGCTGGTCAGTCAGAGGCGGAAGTATGGTGTCATCCCTTTGGCGTGCGGTGGCTGGAACGTCCTCGTGAGTCGCTCAAGGCAGAGCGTCGCTACACCGATATGCTCTTTCGTGAAAATGGTGTCCCCTCAGCGGCGCTAGAGACCATTGGGGCATTTTGGCGGGCACTCGAAACCCAAAATACCCCGGTGCGGGTTTATATGACTCTGGACGAGGGTGAATGGGTAGAGATAGCCGGCAAACTTTGGCAAGTTTATTATACCCCCGGCCATGCGGGCGATCTGATCTGTTTTTATCAGGCCCATAGTGGGGTGTTGCTCTCTTCCGATCATCTGCTGCGGGACATCAGTTCCAACCCTTTGATCGAAGCACCCCGTCGTTACGGAGAAGCGCGCCCTAAACGTCTGTTGGAATACCTGCACGAGATGCGTCGCATTGCTCAATTGGACGTGAAGATTGCCTATACCGGGCACGGTGAGCCAATTTATGATGTGGCCACCCTCGTGAACGGCCGTCTGGGTTTTCACGACAAACGGGCTGATAAACTCGATGCAATGCTCAGCGATGGGCAGCCGCGCACCCTTTATGAGATTTCGCGGCAGATGTTCCCCAATATCAAAGATGCGCAGATGTTTTTGACGCTCTCCGAGGCTCAGGGACACCTTGATCTGCTCGAATCACAGGGGCGCGCAGCATTACGCTCAGTGAATGGGATCAACCATTGGAGTCTTACCAGCAGGCCAGCACGGGCAAGCTGATAAACTGATCATAGTGGGGAAGGGATCGATACGGTATCCCTTCCCCACTCAGTTCTGAGGGTTCTACATCGCTGCAACCAGTGCCCCCGCGGTGGAGAAACGGTCATCTGGGTCTTTAGCCAGCGCCCGTAAGACCGCTTTGGCTGTGTACTCAGGAATGTCCGAAACCAAGGTGCGGGGATCAGGGGGCATGGTCTGTAAGTGCCCCAACATGACAGCACCGGGGTGATCACCGGGGAAGGGAAGCTGTCCCGTAAGCATCTGGAAAACCACCACCCCCAGTGCATAAACATCCGCCCGACCATCCACATCTGCCGAGGAACGAATCTGCTCCGGAGCCATATAATCAAGAGTCCCGGTGATGCCTTCATTGCGGGTTTTACTGCCAGATGCCTTGAGCAGTTTGGCGATCCCAAAATCCGTGAGGATAGCCCGCAGCCCCAGATCATTGGTACTGTCGGCAGTCACTGGTTCAAGCATCACATTGGAGGGCTTCACATCACGATGGACAAAACCCTGCCCATGCGCATAGTCCAGTGCATGAGCAACGTCCTTCGCCAGTACCCGTACCTGAGCGGCAGGTAGGGGCGCAGAAAGCTGCATGAACCGTGAAAGGGTCTCGCCCGGTACGTACTCCATAACCATGTAGTACATTTCATCCAGATCGCCAAAATCAAAGACACCCACAATATTGGGATGCTTGAGGGCGGCGATGGCCCGCGCTTCGCGCTCAAAACGCATCCGAAAATCGGGATCGCTGGCCAGACCGGGGGACAGCACTTTGATGGCCACCACTCGATCCAATCGGGTATGGCGTCCCTTGTAAACCTCGGCCATGCCCCCGCGTCCGATCATCTCGTTAACTTCGTAGGAGCCGAATCGAGTGCCAGTAAGCAGGCCTCCATTGGAAAAGGTCGCGGTCTGGCGGCGCACCTGACCGCTCACAAAGTCAGCCCATGCCCGCGAAGGGTAGCGGTAAAGCCCATCCTCCTGAACCAATAGGCACTTCTGCACCAGATCGCGCAGGGCTGCCCTCAGGGTGGTATCGTTGTGAACTCTGGCGGAGGCTTCGTTGAGGCGGATGAGCGCCTCCTGCTCGGTCTGGGTGAGATTACGCCAATAGTATTGAAAGTGTGCGTTCAACTCACGGGTTGTACTCTCCTCCACCATGGAGAGGTTGTCAGGCATGTTAAAGGCATGGAAGCAGGCCACTTGCAGGGCCAATGGGTGCCCTCCGGCCAGTTCGTAGATGAAGTTGATCACCTCCTCACTGAAGGTGACCCCGGCCCCGCTCGAGAGTTCGGTGATCAGACAGTAGGAGTCTTCTCCAGAAAGCAGCCCCAAAAACAGCGGCGCAAAGATATTAAAGAATGGGCTAGAGAGGATTTCCTGCGCCTGTCCGGAGTAGGTCAGTTCGATCAGGGGGCGGGCAGCAGCGGTGATGAACACCAGCGGATACCGCCCTGCTGCAGAGCGCAAAGCGTTAAAGAAGTTCACGTCGAGTTGCGTATTGGTGCTGAGACGTTCAAACTCATCAAGGATTAACACGATCCGAAGTCCGCGCTGATTGAGTTTACGCAAAGCGCCTTCAAAGGCCAACCGGGAAGGTTTCTGGATGGCAGTCTCCAACGCAGGTTCTGCGGGTAACCCCATCTCAGACAGGGTGGCGGCGATCTCCCCAGAGAACTGCCCAAAAATTTCCTCAGTCGTACTGGTACCCAAAACTTCACAATCAAGATAAGCGATCACCGTTTCGGGCGGGATATTGTAGGTTTCGCGGGTCTCTGGGCGCATCAGATGAAAGAGCAGTGAGGTTTTGCCGATCTTGCGCTGCCCCACCACCGCAATCGATTGATTGCCGCGCACAAAGGCGGCGATCTCCTGCATCTCATGGACGCGCCCAAAAAACAGATGCGACTGACGCACCGGACCCCGCGATATGTAAGGATTAGCGCCGCTCATGCCAGTTCTCTCACCTCATCCGCGACTCGGCTCAGAGACTTGTACTTCTCCACCCACAGGCTGATCAGCCCCAACTGCCAGCGGTAGCTGTCACCAGCGGAGTCTGCGCCCTGATGCACAGAGAGGATGTCACGCATCCCAAGACGGTGCATGGCTTTGCTGATCTCCGTCCGTTCGACCTTGATTCCCCGCTCGTTAAGGTAATCAAAGACTTGCACCGGCGTGCTTTGCCCGGTGAGCAGCATAATCCGACTCAGGGCCGTCAATGCCAAACGTTCCTGAGGGGTAGCTTCAGCCCACAAATACACAAAGTGAGCCTCACCCGCAGCCAGAATCTCGTCAAGGGCGGCGTTTACGTCCGCAACTGTGATATAACTGCGTTGAGTCCTGTTGTGCCGATTCACCAAACTGTGGCACAAAAGCTGTAAAAAGTAGGGATGCCCCGCCGTAACCCGCCAGATTTTTTCCAGTGCCAGATCATCGTAGCGCATCCCATACAGTGCGACCGGTTCTTGCACTAGACGGATCGCCTCCGTATGCGCCAGCAGTCCAATGTCGCGGTACAGGCTTAGGTTAAAGAGAACGCTCCAGTAATCCGATCCCAATTCCTCAAGGCGGTGGGTTCCGCAGAAAATTACGCTGGTGTTGGCATGATGCTGAATTAAGTGGCGCAGGAAGCCAAAGATCGAGGCGTCCAGCGTACCCCGCCGCACAGCCGTTTCCAGTTCTTCAAACTCATCAAACAGGATGAGCAGGTGGCGATCCCCGATGGTCTCACGCACTGCACTGAGAAATACCCGCTCAAAGGCGGCCGCTGGGCTGTCACTGAAGTCCGGCAGTGCGGGCGCAGTGAAACCTCGGTCTTCGAGGGCAAAGCTGATCTCCGTGGCCAGTGCCGTGAAGAACGCCCCCATGCCGGGATCGAGTCCTAACGCCTGTCCATCCAGATAGACGGGCAGGTAGCGATCTCCAAGTCGCGCTGGAAGCTGCTTCAACAGTGAGGTTTTGCCTGTACGCCGCTGTCCGATCAGCACCAGATTATTGCGATGGGCTGAGGCCAGACTTTCCTGAATAAAGCTGACCACATCCTCGCGCCCAAAAAAGAGCGGCGATCCACTTTGCAAAGGCGTCCCAACCACATAGGGGTTGGGGATAAATTGGAAATCCGCACCCTGCTTCAGCAAGTACACCACATCAGCGAAGTTCTCAACCTGATCCGCACCGCGAGGATCGGAGAATTGAACGATAAAGCGTGCCCGGAACTGATCCACGCCCTGTCCCAGACGAGGACGAACCTTCAGTTCAACTTGGGCTTCTTCGCCCGGCTGAAGGGATTCAACGGTGGCGGCGCTGTCGATTGCGGTATATTCGGGCGAAGGCGCAAGGCTCACTTTTAGGTTAGCAGCCGTGCCCCGACCATCATTACGCACTTGCAGCACAAGCGTAACCACATCATCCTGCCACGTGTGACGGGTGAGCAGACGGCACACCAACTGAGCACGCATCTGAAGATCGCTCATCGCGCCGGTGGTAATGCTGATCCATGACTGAATAATCTTCTGCACCACGGCGCTATCGGCTGCGCCTAATTCTGCACGGGCAAAACGATCCGTGGCACTTAGGTACTCCAAAGCCTTGACCATATAGCCCAATTTGTCACGGGTGTTATCCACCCGTTCTGAGGCATAGAGGGTTTCCGCCACCCTTTTTAGCTTCAACATGGCGATCCCAAATTTGTGAAGGAAGGGTGGGGGCATGTGCGTTCTCACCTGCTGTTCTATGGGCAGGTTATCAGCGCCTTCGACTGGTTTTAGATCGGGGAAGGCTTCATACAGCTCCAGCAGCATTTGGGTGATCTGGGTATAGGTCTGAGACCCAAGCTGCTCCAGCGCAAACCCATAGAGTTTGAGGACATACTCAGAATCGGCCCAACTTATGCCCGGTTCGGTGCTCAATTGGGCTGTGATGGTGCGCAGCCCTAGTGGCAGCACTTCCGGTGAATTGATGCTGTTAAAGAGGTAAAAGAAACCCTCCGCCAATTTGGCCACCGGGGCATACTTGGGCTCGTCAATGAGCTTTGGCAAGTTGGTCAAAAGGCTGTAGGAGTCAGGGTCTTGCCCGGCCTTCTGGGCAATAGCATGAATCTCGGAAATGACCGTCTCTGGGTTTTCGCTCAGGCGGCTTGCGGCAGTCTGGGCGCGCCCCAGCGGTGAATTTTGCCATGCTTCCACCTGACGTTCAATCTGTTCGCGTCGGCTCACTTCCGCTTGTTTTTCATCAATCACCCGCGCCACATAAATCGCGGTACCAGCCTGATCCGCTAAACCACTCAACAGGGTTTGATCCTCACGGGCGTAGGCCTGACCAGAACGACGTGGGCCAAGGGCCAGCACCCCAACCAACTCCGTACCTTGATCCCGGGGCGCAATCAGGGGTACTAGAAGGTTAAACGGGATGCCCTTACGGCCTCCGATGGTCTGCCCACCCACAAGCCGCTGAAGGACGTCTGGAGGCAAGTTTAACTGCTCCATCGCTTCCAGTTTTTCTAATGTGGGCAGTTCTTCCTCAGTGCAGATGCCGGGGATCACATGATGATCACTGCGCACAAAACGTCCGTCCTCCGTTTTGACGAAGGCGGCCGCAAAGGTAATGTGCATCAGATTCATGATCCGGGTCACCAACACATGATACAGTTCGGGCAGATCGATGATCACCCGAATCTCGCGGGAGAAATCAGTAAAAGCGCGCTGAACGTCGATCTTTTCCCGGTAAAAACGCCGATCCACCATGTCCTGCATCCGCCGCCGCACAGGTTGGTAAAGGGCCACGATAGCGAGGGTCGAGAGAATCAGCGGGATATCACGCTGCTCGCCAACAAGGGCGGCAAAAATGCGCTGAAAAACGATCACCTCGATCACAAAAAACGCGCCCAAGCCCAGTGTAACCATACCATAAACCAAGGTGCGCTGGATGAGGGGATCAATATCCCACAAGCGTGCGCGCTGTACCGAAATTGCGATAGCAATAGGCAGGGCTGCAATGGCTAATGCTTCAAGCGTAGGCACGAGCAGCAGCAACAGCATCGGGCGGTCAAATTCAGGTCTGCCGACCTGAGGATAAAACACAAATTCGCCCACGATGGAGAACATAAACAGCACAAATGCAACAACCGCGCCGTAGGCTACCCACTTGGTTTGCTGCCGTTCAACGGGTGTGGATACATGTTTGCGGCGATACATCTGGGCAAAAACGCCCGTCCCATAGACCACAATCGTACTGATGGTCAGCGGTGCGAAGTTAGCGACTTCAAGCGCTCTCATACGCCAAGGTTGAAGGATGACCCATGAGGCGCAAAACAGAAGCCAGAGCACTGTCAGGACTTTTGTCCAACGTGGTACAAACCTGCCAGTGGGGAAGATAAACAGGAACAATCCCGCGGACCCCAACCCCAAGGCCAACACCAGATGTGCCGCAACAGGTAGGAGACCATCCATCACCAACAGGGTGCGCACGGTACCTGTCCCTGAAGCACAAAAAGCAAGGGTCATGAAGCTGATGAACAGAGCCAGCCAATTGTCAGTCTTTTGCCATGCGATGATCACTGTAGCAACGACCGCGGTAAACATCAGGATACCGTCGTTGAGAATATACAGCCACAACATAGCAAGCCGCTCAACATCACCCACCTGAAACCAGTGGCGCAGGCTTGAATTGTGAAGCCCTAAGGCAAAGGTGGCAATCACAATCAGTATACCAACGGCCCAAGCAGCGCGAGCCATGAGCAGGCGGGTACCTTCTAGGATAGTGGTAGGTGTGGTAGATGAAGCCGCAGCAGAACGTTCTACAAGGGCGGGTGTGGCGCTCACGGTCGTGATCCTTGTACTACTGGACGCAACGCAAACACATACAGGTTACATCCTAACACAAGCTTTATCAGAGCAGTGCAAGAATTCCATGAAGAAAATTGGGGCGTTTCCTTCAATCCCCTGACAGGGCAGTCCCATGAAGTCAGGGGAGAATTTACCCCCTCATGCTCAGCTCATCACGGAGAGCAGCACTCTGGTGAGGATGCTCTCAAAAGTTGCGCTGAAGCTGTTGCCCGGGGCGGCGTACCACATCAGCACCGATTCGCCTCCAGCAAGGGAACCACCCAAAACCACCAATGCCCCAGTATAGAGTTCATCGGGAGTGGTGACGGCATACTGTAAGATCATGGTCCCAAAAGTTTTGAGGGAAGCCTGAAGGCTGATTCGGGCATCATATTGGGCACTCAATTCTGCTTCAAGGCGGCGCAGAACATCCTCATCTACCTCTTGATTCAGCCTACCAATGCCGATAGATGACGTCCCTTCTGGGCTGAAGAAAAAGGACATATCACCCTGAGCATTGCTCTGGCGGGGAGTCCATCCCTCCGGCAGGGCATAGGTTCGTCCACTGCGCGGGTCTGACTGTTCCGCAAAGGACACTTCAAAAGCGCCGCTGAACACTGGCACGAGGTCGTTGGCAGCGCAGCTTATATCAAGATTTTTGACCGCTCCCGGATCGGCAAAAAAGGCAACGGCAAGATTCTGAGCACAGCGGCTGTAGGGTAAAACGCCGTGACCTTGATAGGGGAATACGGCCAGTGTACTGTTCTCAAAACGGGACGCAGTCTCGCGGGCAAATACGGAGGGTGTTTGGGAATCAAGCGATCCGGTGAGAATCAAAATGGGAGTGTCGGTAGTAGGTGGTGCCACATCCCCTGAATCAAGTTCGGCACTGCGCCAATTTTGGCAGCCCGCCACCAACTGATCGATCAGTCGATCTGATGCGCCGTAGTACCCCCCAGTTTTGGCCGCGTTGATTTGGGCTTCGGTATAAAAAGCAACCGTCTCACTACACACCACACTCCAGTACATGCCGTCAGAGATGGGCAGTTCGGCGCTGGTAATAACCAATGAGGCGGGCAGTGTGAAAATCCTATTTTCCGCTTGACTGATCATCTGAGGCACCAAACCTGCGGATGGGCCAGAGTTGATCGCTACCTGAAGGGCAGTCAAAAATCGCTCAGAGGTCATGACCACCGGGTAGGATTTGCCGCTTAGGGAGCTGGTCCCACTCACCGTGGGGGGGAGTTTATCCAGTCCTTCCAGAATATCGGTCAATTTCTCCCGTAGATTAGGGTGTGCTTTGGCACAGGCGGGATCAGCCCTGCACAGTTCAATAATCTTATCAAGCGCCGCATCATAATTTTGGGCGATGCGTATCCACGGGTTATCCCATGGGCCAACTGTGCCTTCCAAACCTGCCCCGGCAACGCGCTCAGGAAACAACCGAATGATGAACTGGGCCAGCCACGTCCCATATGAGGAACCATATAAGTAGATTCGCTCATAACCTAGCGCGGCACGCACCGCATCAGTATCCCGCGCTAGTGCTTCTGAGGTGAAGTTTGCAGGATCAACATCAGCCGAAAGCCGAGTCAGACAGGCTTCCATACGCCCCAATTGAATTTCCTTTTCCTGCTCTGGGGTGCGCATTTCGGACAGATCGGTCAGGGCATGATCAAAGATCTCATGGCACAGTAGGGAATTTGACTTGCCCGTACCGCGTTGATCAAGCAGGATTAGATCGTGATTTTCATTGAGATCGTAATAGGCAAAGTTCCAAGCCTGAACAAACTGTTCTACCGCCGAGGCTCCGGGGCCACCCTCCAAATGGAAAATGGGGGGGAGGGTGCTGGTTGGGTTTCGCTTCGGCACAACCACCAGATACAAAGACAGTTTGTGCCCGGTGGGATCGCTCCAATCCTCAGGTACCTCTAAGGTTCCACAAAGGGCGGACATCGGATGGGTGATCTCCCCAATCCCTACCTGAAGGTCGCAGTTCTGAAGATCAATCGAAGACTGTGCGTTTGAAGTCGCTACAGGCAGAGACATTAGCACGAGCGCCAGCAGCAGCGCCCAATGAATTCTAGGTGTGCCCATGATCCCACTGTCCTTAGATGAAAATGTGTACTGAAGTGAATTGTAGCAGGCATTGGCCGAAATGGACGAGAATCACCGCCCCCAATAGACTTCCGCTTGTGGTCAATCCTTGGCTTGCGCAAACAACCCTGATAGGGGCATAATAAGCGTAAGAAACACCATCAGGCGGGCTTAAGGGCGTATGGCAAATACAACACTGCGTACATACCTAAATGATCTCAACCTGCTTCTGGAGCAAGAAGCACTGGAAGAGGTAATTGGTCACTGCCGCCACATCTTGCAGCATTTCCCCAAAAACGTGGATACCTATAGGGTTCTGGGGCAGGCGCTGCTAGCACGTGGACGGAACGAGGAGGCGCAGGAGGTATTTCGGCGCGTCTTGGGGGCAGTGCCTGACGATCTCATCGGGCATCTGGGCATGAGCAAAGCCACCGAACTCTCCAATATCAACGAGTCCGTGTGGCATATGGAGCGGGCACTTGAACAGCAGCCCCATAATCTCGCCCTGCGTGATGATTTGCGCAACCTGATCAATACCCGTGATGGCAGCGCACCTGATCAACTGCGCCTGACCAAAGGTGGTTTGGCGCGCCTGTACCTCAGCAGTCGTTTGTATGCCCAAGCAGTGCCGATGCTTCAAAGCGCTCTCAGTGAAACACCTGATCGGATCGATTTGATGGTGCTTCTGGCGCAGGCTTATTGGGACAACGGGTTTGAGGCTGAGGCCGGTGAAACGGCCCTCAAAGTCCTTGATCGTCAACCTGACTGCATCGAGGCCAATCAGATTATGTCCCGTTTATGGCTTCAACACGGGCGCGCCTCTGATGCTCAACCCTACCTCTCTCGGCTGGAGCGGCTTGATCCTTTTACGGCATGGTCTGTTTTGCACCCCGATGGTAAACAGCCACCTGAAAATGCCTTTGCCCTACCACAGTTAAAGTGGGACGCACGGGCAGCAGCACAATTGGCCACTGACGTACCTGATTGGGTCTCCGACATCGGGCAGGTCTTTGAAACCCCAGAACTTTTTTCACCTTCTGGACCGGCGTTCAGTTCCTCTCAAACGGACGCAACCGGAACCTTTACTTTGCCGGTAGGCTCCTCTGATCCATTTGGTTCACCCTTATCACGGCGTACCAGTTCAACGGGGCCGCTTCCTGCGCAAGTACCCGATGCCGAACCAGACTGGTTTAAAGACATTGTGGCTGAGGCACCCCCTCCATCTGTGAGCAGCCAAGTCGCGGATTGGCTTGCAGAGGAGGAAGAAAGCTTCCTCAGTGAGACTGAAGATTCCGAGGCGCTTGATCCGCTGGCATGGATGAATACGCGAACCCTCGATGCAGACGAGGTCGAAAGCGAACCCATCGTGTCTGAAATACCAGCCGCTGATCCGATGGCGTGGCTTCAGACCGGGACATTGGATGCGGGCGTGGTCGAAAGCAAACCCGCCGTGTCTGAAATACCAGCCGCTGATCCGATGGCGTGGCTTCAGACCGGGACGCTAGATGCGGGCGTGGTCGAAAGCGAACCCGCTGCCCCTACCATGGCTGAGGTTGGGGCAGATCAAGACCTGAGTGTAGATTGGCTCTTGGGCGACATCCCTGAACCACAGGGCGAAGCTGATGACCAGTTTGGGGTTGATTTCCTGTTGGGTGGGGAACAGGTTGGTACACCTGAAAGGGTTATGCCCGCGGACTCTAGCGGGGAACTTGACCTCGACTGGTCGCAGCTTGAACAGACTCAAACGCCCATTGTTCCTACTGAAGCCGCAGAGATGCAGTGGGATGCGGAGGCATGGTCAGCGGGTTCCGAAGACGTTCTCCATTCGGGGGCAGCGGAACCCGAAATTGTGTCCTCAGAATGGGCCCAAAGTGACGATTTCGCGGCCGCATTGGCTTCAGAGATTGGGATGGGGCTTGATACCCCCGATATTGAGGTGGCATCGGCCGAGGAAACTGCCGCGGTCCTTGAAGGTCTGATTGATAACGGTAGTTTTGACCTCAGCACCTTAAATTTAGGTGAGACCGCCCCCAACGCAAGTGAGGACCTTACCCCTGATTGGTTGCGGGGCGCACAAATCGAGATCAGTGAACCTTCGGCCACTGCGGAGACAGGCTTCGAACCTGCTCCTGAAACGATCACAGGGGGGGAGTTTGATTGGCTCAACACCACGTTTGAGATTCCGTCCGGCGCAGCTTCAGCGGAAGTCCCAATGGCGGAAATGCCATCCACCTTTGAAAGCACGGAAGAAGACGATCTCCAACTTGATTGGTTAGCGACGGAGGAATTGTCTCTTCCGGGGGGGTTAGGCGAAACTGCTCAAGGTGATGATCTGGATTGGATGGCCGCACCCGAAAGTACTGCGTTGGTGCCAGAGACGAACCTAGAAGCTCACTTTGAGATGCCTGAATTTGATCAGGTTGAGCCGCAGACAGAAGAGCAGCCGAATCAGTTTGAGTTTATGGAACTGCCTCCAGCAGAGCCACAGCTTGATCCTATGTCGTGGCTGACCCAGTTCCAAGCCACCGGAGAAGTGTCCACTGAGTCTGTGCCAGCACCAAATCTCGAAGAAGCCTCACCCGAAAGCCTTTTTGAGGAATCCAACGATGCGGCGCAGTTTATGGCCGCTTTGATGGCGCAGCCCGATCTTCCTGAACAACCGGAAACGGCACTGACCGACGGAACCTCCGAATCTGAATCGCCAACTTGGATGCAGCCTACTTTAGAAAGTACCGGCCCTGCTGGTCTTGATTGGATGCAGCCCACCGATCAAAAACCTGAGATCAAAGACGATGAATGGTTTAGCGCTCTAGAAGTGGTTGAGTCCCCGATGGAAAAGCCTCCTGTGGCCAACATCACCACTTCCCAGTTTGCGCAAATGTTTGAGGATGTCCCTGCGGCTATTACCCCCGCCAGCACCGAACCCGCTATCGAAGATGACTGGTTGGCGGCTTTTGAAACGGAAGAGTCTTCGACCACAGCCCCAGTAGGGTTCAGCCCTGCGCCTGCCCCAATCTCGGAATCGTCGGAGATGGATATTGCGGCCATGTTTGAATCCGCAAGCCCAGAGCCGGAGGTTTTGTCCCCTGAAATCTCCTCCGCAGTTGGGGAAGTATCCCTCCCGACGGTGGAAATCACACCACCCAGCGAGGACGAGACAATCGTTGAATCCGAAGAAGAACCCAAATCTGTGCCTCTGTACAAGCGGAAGGTTACCTCCAACTTGCCGCGCATGAGTACGACCTCAGGCTGGACCGATGTGGGCCCGACTCCAACCGAAGAAACCCCCAGTTGGATGTTGGAAGGTGATTTGTTTGCGCCGCCCTCCGGTGAAACTGCCGCCGTTGATCAGAATGAGGCTCAAACGCATTTTGAGGAACTGATCCGGCAAACCGCTGACCGCTCCTCTAAACCGCCCGTAACCGGTGAATTGGTCGGAGATGTGCCCACACTCGATAGCCCGGAGTGGCTCTCTGGGTTGAGCACTGATGATATGGCTGCTGCCTTCCCCACAGCGACTCCCGAAGCACTTGCTGGAGAAGCAAGCCCGATTGACCTTGAATCGCTTTTTTCACCTGAAGAAAGTGACCAATCGGGTTTTGACTTCGGCATGGAGGAAGTTGAAGCACCTACTGCTGAGGAGACCGCCGCTGGGGCCGTTCCTGATTGGCTTCTTCAGATGGCCCCCGGAGGCAGCGCGGAGCCTGACAAGCGCGATACCATGCCCTTAGAGTCGCTCGATTTTGGCAATCTTGATGAAGCGGCTGATTTGGCGGGTGAACTGTTCGGTGATGGCTTAACAACGAGTACAGCTAGTCAGACCCCGCCTGCTGAGCCTCCTCCGGAGGAGGATGAGGGCGAGTTCAAATTCAAAAAAGCTCCCGCTTGGAAGCGCAAAAAATAGCGTGTGGGGCAGCTTCCTGCGCCCACCTTTAGAGGTTCCAAGTGGGCGCAGGAGAAATTGCAGGAAAATCCTTATAAAAAGTTTCCCGAAAGCACAGTTGTTGGCTACAATAACAAATACTAATAGCAGTCATTTGGATCATACACTTTTAGGTTTTTGAGGGGCGGTTGGCGCAGGGCGCCAAAGGGGAATGTGATGACACCTCCACCAAATGGAACGGATCAGGGGAAGCCCGAAGATGACCCGCTTGGCGGCGTTGACCCCATGGCGTGGCTTGAATCGCTTGCGCGACGGCAGGGTGCTGACCCGGCAGAATTAGTGACGGGGGGCAACCTTGACCTTCCAATCCCTGATGCTGAATCCCCGAAGGCCAAACACGAAGAGCCGGCCCCCGCAGCAGCCTCATCCGGGTTTGATGATCTTCTGGGTGGGGCTGATCCTATGGCATGGCTGGAAGCTCTCGCCAAAAGGCAGGGCGCTGATCCAGCCGAATTGGTTACGGGTGGCAATTACGATCTTTCCAATGCGTCTGAATTACCCCAACGTGATTTCTCAGTGGGCGACGAGGATGAAAAGATCGAGGATCTGAGCGATGTCACCCTTGAGCAGATGTTTGGGATGAATGTCGCTTCGACGGATGAGCCTGAGCCGGTAGGGGCAGCCGCAGACGATCCACTTGGTGGGGCCGACCCGATGGCATGGCTTGAATCGCTTGCACGCCGCCAAGGCGCTGACCCAGCAGAATTGGTCACCGGAGGCAATCTCGATCTGCCTATCCCCGGCATGGGTGCGGAGCCAGAAGCGGTGATCCCCCCGTCCGCGCCAGAACCAGTGGCATCGGTCACCCCTGATGCTTCATCAGGTGGGACGGATGATCTTGCGGCGCTCTTGGGTGGTATGGATCCTCTGGCGTTCATGGAGCAGCTTGCGGCCAAACAAGGCGCAAATCTCGATGAACTGGTGACCTACTCCGGGGGCACCCAACCTACC
>JACSRJ010000183.1 GCA_014879835.1 Anaerolinea sp. | reverse complement strand
AGGGGTCTACCCCTCAAGAATCCGATTCCCCCCTTCTACCGCTTGCGGGAGAAGCGGGGGGTAGGGGGGGATGAGGGCAAACCTACTGTCACCCCCTCAGCCTAAAATCAGGGGAAGGGGCAGGGATTAGGGTTAAACAGCCTCTCAGTTCGCAGGGGTGGGTGTTGGGCTTCGCCCAGAATAATCCTCAAAGCTCACAATCCCCACCAAAAGTTCCCCATCAATATTCACTTCCGCATAGGCTGCTGAGTAGCCGTCAGGGCGGAGGGCCATCCCACCCCGCCGGGCCCTCGAAAACTGCTGTAAACTGCCCGCCCGCAGCACATACCCACCAAGGATGATTCGAGGCTTGCGGTCAGACGTCCACCAGCCTACGGCGTTATCGGTGAACAGCACCAGCGAGTTATCGGCCAGACGCAGGGCCAAAGTGGGCGCATACAAGGGGCTGTCAAAGATCAGAGTCGCGTCATTGAAGATCGGATCGCCTTCAACGCTGTAATCACGCAGGATGGAGATCGTGTCCCCAACGGTTTGTTCAAAGCCGCTAAAGGTGATGCTGATTCGTTTGCCATCGGGCGCGGCTGAGACGCTGTGAACTGCACCTACACCGTCACGGGCGCGGCCAAACTCCCTTGAGTAAATCACATTGCCTTGAGCGTCAAGCCGGGTCAGGTTGGCCACCCGAGGCGTGTAGAGAGTCTGCCACAGCACATATACAGTACCATCGGGCGCAGCCGCCATGGTCTCAAGCTGAGCGTTGGGGTAGGACCAGAATTCACGCAGATATTTACCTTCGGGGTCATAAGCGCTGATCATCACTTGATTGCGCTGCGAGACCAGCACTTCATCGCGTTTGGTGACGGTGATCGCGTAGGGTTGGATGGCCCCAAATGTGCGCACCGTCTCCAGATCGGGGCCAAGGACATATACCCTATCGGTACCGTTGCCTACATAGATTCGCCCGGTGCTGTCCACCCCAATCGCGCTGATTCCATTGGGATCAACGAGGATCTTCAACACCCGTGTTTGCCCCGCCCGAATCGCATACACCAGCGGAGTCGGGGTGGGGCGGGTGGTGAGTGTCGCCAGATTCAAAGCGCGTGCAGTCGCGGTGGCAGCCCCATCCCCCGTCTGGGCTGGAGGGGCTGCGCTGGCACTGATGATCCCCACCGCGATCATCACCAGCGTCATCAGGACTGCGGCCCAAAGCGAGCGTCTCATGAGAGCATCACAAAGTAGGAATCGCACGCCCGGTCGATCAGATCGGGGGTCATCTGGGGCGGGCGATTCATATAACGGGCAATATCGATCAACTGATCCAGAATGTCACGGGGATGCACCGCTCGATATTTACGTTCCTTTTTCACATACCATTCCTGAATCAAGTACTTCAACCCAGACTCATCATAAGGCACCCGTTTGGCCTCACAAGCCCGCTTGAAAATCTCGATGAATTCCTTCGGTGAAGGATCACCTACTTCGATCTTGTGGCGGATACGGCGGAGGAACGCCTCATCGACCAGATCGGAGGGATCAATGTTGGTGGAGAACACGATCAGCACGTTAAAGGGCATTTCGATCTTGCGCCCAGTGGCAAGCGTGAGGTAATCCACCCCCTTTTCAAGGGGCACAATCCAGCGGTTGAGCAAGTCGCGGGGGCGTGCTTGCTGGCGTCCAAAGTCGTCAATCAGGAACAGACCCCCGTTGCTTTTGACCTGAAAAGGCGCTTCATAGTATTTGTTGATGGGGTCATAGATCAAGTCCAAACCGGCCATGGTCAGTTCACCGCCGACGATGATCATGGGGCGGCGGATGCGTATCCAGCGGGGATCACGCTTGACCCCGGTGGGGCGTCCCTGCTGGCCGCCAGTCTCCAATTCTGGGGTCTCAAGGACTTCGTGGTTCACATTGTCAAAGACCCGGATCACCTGCCCATCAACATCAAAGGCGTAAGGAATCCACAGATCCGCGCCGAGGACGATGCGTCCTACCGCTTCTGAGATGGTTGTTTTGCCGTTGCCGGGTGGCCCCCACAGGAACATGGATTTGCCCGAATTGAAGGCCGCGCCCACCTTCTCGTACATCCGCTCTGAGATCACCAGATGCCCCAGCGCTTTTTTCATCACATCCGGGGTAGCTGTCATCCGTGAACGGCTCTGGGCCTTCATGGCCGCCACATACTGATCATAGGTAACGGGGCACTCGCCCGCGTAGCGGCTGCGCTCTAGCACTTCTTTGGCCTTGTCCGTCCCTAGACCGGAGATTTTATACTGGGAACCAGCCTCACCAAAGCCGCTTTGTCCCACCACCTCCACATATTTGCTGCGTTTAAGAAACTCCATGACTCCATCGATTACCCCCACAAACGGGAGCTTGACCAGTTCCGCGACCCGCTGCCCGGTAAGCAACCCACTGAAGTATAAGACCTTGATAACCAGATCAGAGATCGAAATCAGATTCAATCCGGTGTCCTCAATGCTGCGTACCGAAGGCGGCATCCAAGGCCCTTGCTGGCGCGGCGGTGCGCCCGGAGGCGGCGTCTGAGGCATCGGCGGGCGGTTAGGTGCGCTCATGATTTTTTAACCTCTCTTAAAGCCTCAATCAGGCGATCAATATCTTCAACGGTATTGTAACAGTGGACAGAAGCACGGATATGCGCTGTTTTGGGCGCGTCCCAGTGTTTAACTACATGCACATGCTGCTTTTGAAGGGCATTGATGATCTGGGTGGTGCCGGCATCATCGGGGGCCGCCCGGAAGGTAACAATAGGGCCATGATCGGCGGGGGTGACCACCTCATAACCATCTGCTTCAAGTTTCTTTTTGGCGTCGCTGATCAGGGCCGTGGTATAGGTATCAATGGCGGGGATGCCCAAGCCTTGCAGCAGTTTGACACTCTCAAGCAGCCCCGCCACACCAATGGCGTTGAAGGTGCCGGTGCCAAAACGCCCCGCGCCGGGCAGTGGAGTCAGATCATATTTGAGCCAGTGCATCCAATCGACGGTACTGTTGTCTGAGACAAAAACCGGGGACATGTGCTCACAGAGTTCACGACGTACATAAAGGAACCCTAAACCCATCGGGCCCATGAGCGACTTTTGCCCCCCAGAAGCGCAAATATCAATGTGCATCTTTTGGACATCAATCGGGCTGTGGGCGACGGACTGGATCGCATCAACCGAAAAGAGGATGCCCCGCTGGTGGCAAAAATCCCCAATCGCCTGAAGATCGGTGCGGTGTCCACTAAAGAACTGCACCGCACTGGCCGCCACCAGACGGGTCTTGCTGTCAGCAGCGCGCTCCACCATATCTAAGGTCAGTCCCGGGGTGCCTGCACCCACCAGACGCACCTCGACTCCGTGTTGTTGCGCAAAATGCATCCACGGATAGGCGTTAGAAGGAAATTCCGAAGCATAAAAAATCAGGTTTTGTCCCCGTTCCCACGGCAGTGAGCCAGCCGCGAGATTGATCGCCAACGAGGTGCTTTGGACAAGGGCGATATCCTCTGCGGAAGGGGCGTTGATCAGGGTGCGCAGAGACTCTTGAAGTTCGTGCATCTTTTCCATTAATGCCGGAAACGTCTCAGTGGGATCAAGCATTAAGCCTTCGCTGAGGCGAGACATGGCCTCATGGCTGCGGCGGGGCAAGGGAGATGTCCCCGCATGGTTCAGATAGGCAACCTTGGCGCTGACGGGGAACTCTTTTTGACGAAGATCGGCAACATCATACGAAGCGGTGAGAGGGACAGATACAGACACGGCTTCACATCCTTACCATCGGGAACCGCCCCACGATCTCATCATCTACCGGGTGAGTCCGGTTGAGGTGCGCCGAAGGGCGCAGTTGGGGCGACTAGCCCTCACCATCTCACCAGCCCGTCGCTAAACGGGTGTCAGTTGTCTTGTTTTTTCTGCGCGCTCACCCGTCCTAAGGTTTCCAGTGCAAGGGCCGGTCGATTGGTGATGATTGCATCGACTCCGAGGGTGCGCAGGGTTTGAATGCGGGCTGGATCATCCACCGTCCACACATGAACCCGCAAACGGCGCGCCCTTGCCCACTCCATGAACTGAGGGGTGACGAGTGAGAAGTGAGGATGGCGCGCATCGTGCGGGATCAGGTGCATCAGCAGCCGTATGTAGGGTGGCTCGTCAGGGGAGTATAAAAAGCCCGTCGGGATGTCTGGGGCCAATGCCCGAAAACGACGCAAAGCAAAAGGGTTAAACGAGGATACGATCACCGCTTTGTTGGCATGACGACGCAGAACGTTAAAAACCGCTGCGGGCAGTCCATCATCACGCCAGCTCATGGACTTCAATTCCACGTTGATCACCATCCCCCGCCCGATGGTCTCAAGGGCTTCATCAAGGGTGGGGATCGGTTCCCCCTTAAATTCGTGATCGTAGTGGCTGCCTGCATCTAGGGTTTTGAGCATTTTGAGGTTGTACTCACGTACCAGCCCATGCCCATCGGTGGTGGTGTCAAGGGTGAAATCATGGATCACTACGGGAACACCATCGGCGGAGAGCATTGTATCGAGTTCGATCCCATCTGCCCCCTGCTCACGAGCGCGCAGGAAGGCAGCGAGTGTGTTTTCGGGCGCATCAAAACTTGCGCCCCGATGGGCAAGGACAAGCGGCGTCTGACGATAAAACGAATCGAGTCGATCTGACGGCATACCCTATCCTCGTCGCAGGGTTCTCACTTACGGGATGATCAGCGCCTGTCCCACATAGATGTAATTGAGGTTCAAGAGCTGATTGGCTTTGGCGATGGCATAGACGTCACGGCGGAAGCGTGCTGCGATCCCAAAGAGGTTGTCACCCGGTTGGACGATGTAGACGCGCCCCACAGGACGCTGAGCGCGGGGCGCGGGCGAAACGGTGGTGCGGGTGCGGGGGATGACCAAGCGCTGCCCCACATAGATCAGGTTGGGGTCAACAATCCCATTTGCACCCATGATCAACTGCATGGTGGTCTTGTAGCGCTCCGCGATCTTGCTCAGGTTATCGCCAGCGCGCACTGTGTAACCGAGGTAGCTGGTAACGGTGGTGACGGTCGTCCCCGGCGGGAACACATTCACAGGGGTCACATACACAGGCGCAGGAGGCTGTACCACTGGCGCTTGCGGGGCGCGGATTGCAACCGGCAGTGTCAGAACCTGCCCCACAAAAACGCGGTTCACATCATATAAGCCGTTAATGGTTGCCAGTTCACTCAGGCTTACTCCCATTTTATCCGCAATGCTAAAAAGGGTATCGCCGGGCTGCACCACATAAAAGCCGGTGCCGCCTTGTGCTCGGATCGAAGTGACGCCGCTGAACGCGACTCCTAAAACCAGCGCCAGCACTATCACCGAACGGAGGCGGAGGGTAAAGTTTTTGCGCATCAGATTTTCTCCCCCGATAAAAAAGGCACTCACTCCCAAAAATTATAGCGTGATTTTGGGTTGTGGGCTTAAGTTGAAGCAAAGGTCACGGGAGAAGGGAGGAAGCCTCATCCTTCCTTTTTAGGGGCAGGTTTTTCATCGAAGGTGGTAAGATTCGGGGTCTCGTAGGGGCAGGCACACGGGGCTGCCCAGCATTTTGTCTGCACGCGCCGGGCGACCACATGGGGTCGCCCCTACGGCGACTCTGCTTTTGTTGGGTGTCTGAGGGGTTCTTGATGCGTTCCTTAAACCCCCAACCTTTTTAATGCCCCCCGACCCTTGACTCTCACCTAACGTGATCCTTTAAGATGGAGGCATAACGAGGAGGCTGGTCGCTTTGTACACGGTCAAACAACTCTCAGGTTTGGCGGGGGTGAGTGTACGCACCCTGCATTATTACGACGAAATTGGGCTTCTGAATCCTTCAAAGGTGGGCGCAAACGGTTACCGTTACTATGATGAAGCGGCCTTGCTCCGGCTTCAGCAGATCCTTTTTTACCGGGAGATCGGCTTGGAATTGGCCCAGATCAAGGATGTTTTAGACAGCCCTGATTTTGATCTGCTCACGGCGTTGGATTCCCATCGTGCGGTGTTGACCCAGAAGATCAACCGACTGCAAAACCTGATCGCCACCGTTGACAGCACCATTCGCCATGTAAAAGGAGAGCGTGAGATGAGCAAAAAACGATTCTTTGAGGCCTTCAGCGAGGAAAAACAGAAGGAGTACGAACGGATGGCCCGTCTTCAGTACGATCCCCAACTGGTGAACGACTCGATCAAACGCTGGAACGGTTATACCAAGGACAAACAGAAAGAAATCTTGGCTGAAGCGGGGCATATCTATAATGATATGGTGGCTTTGATGCAAGCGGGATTATCCCCCCAGAGCGCCAAAGCGCAGGCCGCAGTTGAACGCTGGCGTCAGAACATGCGCTATTTTTACGAACCCACCTTGGAGATCATGCGTGGGCTGGCCCATGCCTACAACACTGATCCCGCATTCATGGCCACTTTCAGCAGCTTTCACCCTGATCTGGCTCCCTACCTTGAGCAGGCCATTGTGGAGTTTGTAGATCGGCTGGAGACCGAGGAGATCGCCCGGATGCTGGCCGAGGACGAGGAAAGCGGCGCGGATCAGCACAAATAGAAGCGGCGGAGGTGAGGTTTCACTGAGTCTTGTTTGCGGTGCTGGGAAGATCGGGTTACTTTTAGGGACGATTGCTGAAGGAAGGCAGGCGCTCTTGAATTTACCCTCTCCCTCGTTCAGAGTCCGACCGGGACAACCGGAGCGAGAGTATTTTGATCTGGCGGCAGGTGGGGCAGTGTTGCTTCTGCTTATCGCCATCGGGATCGTAATCCTCGCCGGGGATCGGGTGGGCCTATACATCCGCGACTATTCGCCACAGGCCGAAGGCTCCAGCCGGGGACCGATCACGCTTGTGTTTGATCAGAACCTCGATTCCAATTCTTGGGTGGGGCAGATCGAGATCACCCCGGAGATCAACGGCGTTTGGAGCGCAACTGGTAACCGGATCAGCTTCAGACCAGAAGGCGCATTTAGCGCGGGCACACGCTACACGGTGCGGGTTAAGGCCGGACTCAAGTCGGCTGTAGGGCGTGCCCTGCTCGCCGATCATCAATGGGATTTTGAGGTACGAGGAGCGCGGGTCGCCTATTTGGGCCCTATTGACCAGATCACTCAGAACCTGTATTTGGCTGATCCCGCTGAACCCGACAGTGGCAGACAGGTCACCTTCAGTGAAAAAGGGGTGGTGGGTTACGAGGTCTCGCCGGATGGTGGGCAGATCGTCTACGCCCAATTGGGTGAGGAGAATGCGGTCAGTTTATGGGTGTTGGAGGTGGACAGCGGGAACACCAGCATCCTCTTGGACTGCACTGGCGCGCAGTGCGCTAACCCTGCGTGGAGTCCCAATGGGGAACGGATCGCCTATGAACGGGTGGAACTGAACCTCAACACCAACATGACCCCCGGCGCGCCTCGGGTATGGCTTTTCACCCTTGCCACTGGTGAGAATCGCCCCGTTTTCTCCGACAATCAGCGCATCGGCTATATGCCCCGGTGGTCACCTGATAGTAAACTACTCGCCCTTTATGACAGCAGCATTGGCGCCATTGTGGTGCGTGATCTAAGCAGCGACACCGAGCGCACCATCGCCACCCCACAGGGCGAAGTGGGGCGGTTTTCCCCTGATGGACGCTGGCTGCATTATCCCAAGATCATTCAGGTTCCGGGCGAGACCCGCTATGTGGCCCACTATGTACTGGTGAACCTCAGCGGTGAGTTCACCACTCAGCGTGATCTGACTTCAGACCATGATCCCAACAACGATGTTGATTTTGCGTGGATGGCCGATTCTAAAGGTGTGGTTGTGGCCCGTCGGGTGCCGCCTCAGGAGCAGGTAAACAGTGTGATGGGGGCCCAGATCTACCAACTCCAACTGGAGGCGGAGACAGCAATCCCGCTGGTCGTAGACCCGGACTACAGTCACGGCATGTTGAGCGTCAGCCCGGCCGGGGATGCCCTGTTGATGCAGCGCTTTGCACTGGGACGACCCGGCGCTCGCCCCGAAGTGTGGGTCTTTCGCTTCAGCGATCAAAACCTGATCCGAATCGCAAACAACGCTACCATGCCTCGCTGGCTGCCCTGAGGTCTCAACCAGAACTGGATAATTTTATGGATGTGCTTGGTCAGATTCAGATTTTCAGCACCCGCTTTTTGGGGATTTTCATCGAAGCTGTTTCGTTTCTGCTGCTGGGAACGCTCGTCTCTGGTTTGATCGAAGTTTTTGTGCGCAAAGAAGACGTGATCAGGTTTCTCCCCCGGCGTGCGGGACGCGCGGTTTTTGCGGGCAGCTTTTTGGGTTTCCTGTTCCCTGTGTGCGAGTGTGGGGTTGTGCCTGTCACCCGCCGTTTGTACCAAAAAGGACTGCCGGTGGCCGTGGGCATCACCTTTTTGCTGGCCGCCCCCGTGATGAACCCTATCGTGTTTGCCAGCACCTTCAGCGCCTTCGGTTTCGGGGTGGTGCTGGTAGGACGATACCTGATCACACTGGTGATGGCCATCAGCGTGGGGCTGCTGTTCACCCTTCAGCGCAGCCCCGCGAAGCTGCTTTCACCGGGATCGATCTCAACGCTGGCGCGATCCGCTGTGGGGGGTGGTGGGGCAGGCATCGAGACTCCCCAGCGCCCGCACCTACTTCCGGGTTTGATCAAGTCCCTACGTTATGCCCACGATGAATTCTTTGACATGGGTAAATATCTGGTGATCGGCACTGCGCTGGCGGCCTCGATGCAGACCTTTGTGCCCCAAGAAGAACTGCGCAAAGTGGCTACGGATCCGGTGCTTTCGGTGCTGGCCATGGCCTTGCTGGCCTTTGTCCTCTCCGTGTGCAGCACCACCGATGCGATCATTGCGCTCTCGTTCGCCAACCCGATCAATGGTTTCACCACTGGATCGATCTTGGTCTTTCTGACCTTCGGGCCGATGGTTGATATAAAAAGCACCTTGATGTACCTTGGCGTATTCAGACGTAAAACCGTTGTTTACATGGTCATTTTGCCCCTGTTGATCTCGATCTTGATCGGTATCTGGTTAAATTTGAACGTGAGGTTTTAGAATGCGCACTCGAAAATGGCTCGAATCAGCGGCGCTGCTTTTGCTCGGCATTTATCTGCTGGAAACGCGCTTGTCAGGGGAGATCAGTTACTACATTGCAGCCCAGTTTTTTTGGCTGCCGATCATGGCGGGGATCATCTTGATCGCCATTGGGGTGGCGCAGGTTTCGTACCTTCTGGGCAGCGCCGGACAATCTTCAACCAACCCTGATCTGCTGCTGGCGCGCAGTCCTCATACTCAAGGGGTCACATGGCTGTCGCTGATCTTGGTGTGCGTGCCGCTGGTATTGGGCGTTGTCCTCCCAGCTAAACCATTGGGGGCTTCGGCGGTGGGTACAAGCGGGATCGCCACTTCACTGAACAGCCTTAATCCCACTGGCAGCACAGGGACTTTCAGCCTTGCCCCAGAAAATCGCAATGTCCTTGATTGGGTGCGTGCCTTTTCGGCTGCTGCCACCCCGGACGAGTTCACGGGGCAGCCCGCCGATTTGATCGGCTTTGTGTACCGCGATATTCGCTTTAACGATCAAAACCAGTTTATGGTAGCGCGCTTTGCAGTGAGCTGCTGCACCGCCGACGCGCTCGCCATTGGGGTGATTGTGGAGATGCCGGATTCCGCGAAGTACAAGCAGGATGGATGGGTGCGGGTGCGGGGCAAGTTTCAAGTGCGGGAGTTCGATTCACATCAGACCCCAGTGCTGATCGCCGAGTCCATCGAAGAAACTGCCATGCCCGAACGCCCTTATCTTTACCCCTAGGGCTATACATTACCTCATGTCTGTCTTGACCTGTCCCCTACCCCCTTGACAATCGAAAAGTAGCGATTGCCAAAGAGCAGAGAGGCGGACAGGGCAGGACCTGTCCCTACTGCCTCCCCTCAGCCCCAAGAATGGGGAAGGTGGATTTGTCCGCCCTTCATCCTTTGCCTTTTAGCCCTCGTGAAATGCCTCACAAATAAATCTACGCGAATCTTAATACCACTCAGATTTTGATTGAGATTTTTGACACTCTTGAAGTGTGTTTTGCCCCACCAATACGGGAGATTTCGCCCCTAGCAAAATTTTGCGTCCTACAATTTTGGGCGTACAATGAATCTATGCTAACAAGCGTTTGCCTGTTGGCAGAGTCTTGGTGTCAGAGTAAACACATACGGGCGTCCTTTTAATGTAAGCAGTTCCAATAGGCTTTATCCGTCTGCACTTCCCAGACGGTTTTGAAGCAGTCTCTCTGTCGCTATATCATGGAGAAGAAGCCTATGAAACGCGCACCCCAATACTTATATTTAGTATGCGGTGTGATGCTCCTGATCGCAGGCATGAGCCTTGCAGGAGTAACACCCGGCGCGGCGCAAGGTGACCCGACTACAACGCCGCCTCCTCCGATTACTGACCCTCTGGGTCAACCTCCTTCTTTTTTGCTTGGATACTATGATGCTTGGGTGAAATCTCCGCACGCCAAAGTGGATGCTGAAGCGTTTGTGCATTGGAATGCAGAGGGTAAAGTCCCTGCTGCCTGCGCAACCTGCCACACCACCGCTGGTTATGTGGACTTCCTCGGCGGTGATGGAACCACGGCGGGCAAAGTGGAGGACGATAAGGCTGTGGGCAGCGTCATCACCTGTGATGCGTGCCACAACCCAACGGCCGCCAACCTGACCACCGTCTCGTTCCCCTCCGGGGTCACCGTTGAGGGTCTGGGCGACGCGACCCGCTGCATGGTTTGCCATCAGGGGCGCGCCTCTACCGTACAGGTGAACGCGGGAATCGAAAAGCTGGGCTTGACCACCGATCTGGATACTGTGAGTGCTGATCTGCGCTTCACCAATATCCACTACTTCGCCGCTGCGGCCTCCTTGTATGGGGCAGAAGCGCAGGGCGGGTATCAATACGAGGGCAAGTCATACCAGCGCCGTTTTGCCCATGTTGAAGGTTATGATAGCTGCATCGGCTGCCATAACCCCCACACCCTTGAACTGAAACTGACCGAATGCGCCACCTGCCACGAGGACGTGGAGACTCTGGAAGACCTGCAAAACATCCGTATGCAGGGGTCTCTCTCGGACTATGACGGCGATGGTGACATCACCGAAGGTATCTACAACGAAATCAAGGGGATGCAGGAAGCCCTGTACGCTGCGATCCAAAAGTATGCAGCGGATGTCGCTAAGGCTCCGATTGTGTATTCCGAAACCGCCTATCCGTACTTCTTCGGTGATACCAATGCCAATGGGACTCTGGAAGAAGACGAAGCCACCGCTGCTAATGGCTACAAGTCCTTTACGGCGCGGTTGGCGAAAGCGGTTTATAACTATCAGGTCTCGATCAAAGACCCCGGCAACTTTGCCCATAACGCGGCTTACCATATTGAGCTGCTCTATGACTCAATGGAATCGCTTAATGAGGGCATGGGCGGGGCGATGGACCTGACCGCATACACCCGCAACGACCCCGGACACTTTGACGCCACCGGTGAGCCTTTCCGCCACTGGGACGCTGAAGGCGAAGTCCCCGGTACCTGCGCCAAGTGCCATACCGCGAGTGGTCTGCCGACCTTCCTCAAGAACGCGACCAACATCGCTGTTAAACCTTCAACTTCGCTGGCCTGCTCCACCTGCCATGATGCGATCCCCGAATTTACCGTTCGGGCGTCGGACAAAGTGACCTTCCCCAGCGGCAAGGTTGCCTCCTTTGGTGATGGGGTTAAGGACAATTTGTGCCTGAACTGCCATCAGGGACGCGAGTCCACGGTGAGCGTGAATCGGGCCATCACCAATGCCAAGGTGGGCGATGACGAAGTGACCGACAAACTGAGCTTCCGCAACGTTCACTACTTTGCGGCAGGCGCGTCGATCTTCGGCAATGATGCGATGGGTGCCTATCAGTACGAGGGCAAAGAGTACAACGGGCGCTACATCATGGATGAGGATGTGGAAAGTTGCAGTGACTGCCACAACGTCCACACCCTAAAGATCGATGAAGAATCGTGCTTCGACTGCCACGAAGATGCTGACACCATCTACGATGTGCGTGGGGAAGATACCCCCGACATCGACGGCGATGGCGATACCGTTGAAGGCATCAAGGCAGAGATCGAGGCGCTGGAAGCCGATCTGCTCACCAAGATTCAGGCTTATGCGACTGAGAAAGCGGGCGCAAGCATCGCCTATGCACCGCTGAATCACCCCTACTGGTTCATCGATACCAATGGGGATGGCAAGGCTGATCCGGATGAGATCAACAGCGATAACCGCTTTGTGGCGTGGACTCCGAACCTGCTCCGTGCTGCCTATAACTACCAGTACGTGATGAAGGACCCCGGTCAGTTTGCCCACAACGGGCAGTACATCGCGCAAATCCTGTTCGACAGCCTCGAATCCATCGGTGGCCCTGATGCGGTCGCCAAGTATGCGCGTCCTGAGGTCAAGAAGTAACCCACATACCCCTCTCGGGTAGATGAGGACGAAACGGAACTGCCCCCGAAATGGGGGCAGTTCTGTTTTGGAGACTGGAACGAGGTGTGTCTTAATCCATCGTGGCTGCAAAGACCGACTCAGGATGAGGCGTCTCGCGCTCGAACTCTGACACATTGATCCGGGCGAGGAAGATCAAACTGATCCCAAAAGCCACTGTCTGAAGGACAAAGACCACACTGTAAGACGCTGCCATTTGTCCCCCACTCACCGCCAGCGCGGTATCTAGAACCGTCCCCCCGACAATGATACCGGCCCCACGCGCCAGCGTTGAACACACCGTCCACAAGGCCAGATACAACCCTGCCCCCCAGACTTTAGTCATATCCATCATCAGCCCCAATGAGCCGACCGTCCACATGCCCAAGCCCACACCCATGAGGATCAGGTTGAGGGTGACCAAGCCCCGAACATGAGCCAAGGCACAAATCACAAATAAGGCAAAGGTGATCACCAGTGTCACCACCCCCCAACGTGAGAGCGAAATGTTATTCACCCGTTGAGGGAAGCGCCGGGACGCAAGCAAACTGACCACGATTCCCAGCAGGGTCATACTGCCCCAATAAGTGGAGAAACGGTTAGTGGTCGCAAGGGGCATTCCAAAGACCTCGGCCGCAAAGGGTTCAAGGATCACATCCTGAGCGTAAAAGGCCATCGTCGTAAGCGCCAAAAAGAAAAAGAACAGACGTGTTTGGCGGCTGGCGAATACGGTGCGCATCTCCTGCCAAAAAGAGTGCGCTTCCGAGGCACTCTCCGCCCCCCTTTTGATCGAACCCTTCTGGACTCGGGCTTCTTCACCCACAAGGGAAAAAAACCACAAACCACCCATGATCAGCGGGGCGATCAAAAATAAGGAGAGAAATCCCTCGCGGGAATAGGAAGGCAGCAGCCGGCTGTAGATGATGCCCGAAACCGCAAAACCAAGGATCAAAAAGAACCACACCACACTCACGGCACGGGTGCGCTGTGGTTTTGGGGTGCGATCATAGATCAACGAGAGAAAAGTGGTGCCCGAAAAGGTGGAACCGACGCTGAACGCAATCAGCGCTACCACTACCCCTAACCATCCCCACAAACTGCCTGCGTTGGCCGTGACGGTGATCTCCATATGCCCCAGCGAGAACGGCTTAAGCGCTGGGTTGTAACCCCCCGCCAGATCAAGGGTTGCCACCCCTAACAGGACGTAACTGGCCACCATCATCAAACGCCCGCTCCAGACGTAAGGCAGACGATGGTAACCCCAGATGGGGCGGGTGTCGGAGCGCCGTCCCACCCACACCGAAAGCGGCGCAAGAAAGTAACGAAGGGCCAGCAGCAGCGCTATCGGGGTGGCCGCAAACCCCAATTCTTTGATCATCACCCGGTTCCAGACGCCGGTCGCCAGAATATCGGCCATCGAAGACCCAATATGGAACAGCCCCAGTTTGAGGTTGCTGAGCAGGGATAAACTGCGTGCGCGTGATTCCGCTTTAGGCATGGCGAGGCTATCAGCGTCTACTGCGGGAACTGCGCCCGCTCGGTTGGCAAGCTCCATTGGGAAACCTCTAAATCCTCTAGTTACTTCCTAAGATTTGATAGATTTTAGAGGCATTGGATCGGACATGCAACAAGCACCCTTTTGGGGTAAGGACAAAGGAGGATTCTTGATCTACCCGCGAGTGACGGGATTCAACCAGCGCTCCAACACTGCCACCACCTGTGAAGGCTGCTCAAGGTGAAGGGTGTGCCCACCGTTGGGGAGGATCACCTGTGTGGAAGTGGGCATAAGGGCTGCCATTTGCGCACCGATGTCCTTAAACTTGGGATCAAGGGCTCCGGTCAGGATTAGGGTCGGTATCTGAATATGGGGCAGTGCCTCCCACAGTGAGGGTTGAACCCCTGTACCCATCCCCCTCAGGCTGTTAGCCAGCCCTAAAGGGGAGTTTCGGAGCCGCTGCGGGCGCAGGGCTGCGCGTATTTCTGGCGATTGGGTGGAAAAAAGGGGCAGCGCTTCCCAGTATCTTACAAAGGATTCTATGCCTTCCGTCTCGATCCGATGGGCAAGGGCCTCATCACTGCTTTGGCGCATCTGACGTTCCTCCGGGGTTCGCAGCCCCGGTGAGGCGTTTTCAAGGATCAAGGTGCGCACCAGATGGGGGTAGTGTACCGCCACATAAAGGGCTAAACGCCCGCCCATCGAGTACCCCAACAGGTGGCAGGGGGTCGCCTCGATCTGGGTCACAAGCGCGGCCAGATCAGCGGCCGCAAAGGGCATTTGATAACGTTCGGGCGCGCTGGGGATTTCGCTTTGCCCGTGACCCAACAGATCAACGGCGATCACTCGGCACGAGGAGGCAAGTACGGACATGAGGGGCCGCCAATTAGCAGCAGCACCGGTGAAGCCATGCAGCAGCAGCAGTGGCTCACCTTCTCCCCGGCTTTCGATTTGGTAGTGCGCCCCATTAACCTTGATCGTGGGCATGGTCTTTCAGCCACTCCGCCGCTAAGCGGCGCTGAATCTTGCCGGATGCAGTCATGGGCAAAGCGGGCACAAAATGCAGTACGCGGGGCTGTTTGTACCCAGCCAAGCGCTGACGCGCAAAACCTAACAGATCGGCCTCACTCAGATCGGCGTCGGGTTTTAAAACAACCAACGCCCCAACCCGCTGACCCCACTCCGGATCAGGGATGCCCACCACACACGCCGCTTCCACTGCGGGATGGGCACACAAGGCCCCTTCAACCTCCGCCGGGTAGACATTTTCCCCGCCGCTCACGATCAAATCACTGCGGCGCTGCACCAAAAACAGATCCCCATCCTCATCAAGGTACCCAATATCGCCCGTGTGAAGTTTGCCTTCTCGAAGGACGCGATCTGTGGCTTGGAGATCGTCATAATAACCGGCCATGATCGTTTTGCCGCTCACCACCACTTCCCCGTAAGTATTGGGGGGTACGGGCTGATCATTTTGGTCAACGATCTCCACGCGGGAAAAGAGCAGGGGTTTGCCTACACTGTTGGGTTTACGGCGGGCTTCCTCAGGCAGCATGGTCACCACTTGGGAGCAGGCTTCACTCAGCCCATAAGTGGGTGAGGCCTTGATCTTCAGGGCCGCACAGCGTTCAAGCAAATCGGCGCTGGTCGCTGCTCCCCCAATCAACACCAACCGCACCTGACTCAAGGCGCTGGCCGCTTCGGGCTGTTTAAGCATTCGGTAGACCATCGTTGGCACCAGCGAGATTAGGCTGACCTGATGCTGGCGGATGGCCGTAGTCACGGCTTCGACCTCAAACCCGTTCTGAAGCACAACCGCAGTCCCGTACAGGCAGCAGCGCATCAAGATCGCCAGCCCCCCAATATGAAACAGGGGCAGGCAGCACAACCAACGATCATCGGGTAGGGTTCCGATTCGATAAGCGGAACCAAGGGCGCTCCAGAACTGGTTACCAAAGGTGATCGAAGCGCCTTTGGGGTAACCCGTGGTGCCCGACGTAAACACGATGGCTTGAAGGGCATCGAGGTCTACCGTACCCTCCATGATGGGCACAGCGTCCATGCGCATCAGATCGTCAAGGGCACACAAAGTTACCAGATCGCCCAAACCCGTGCTGATCTCACGGTAGGACTCAGCAAAGATCAGGTATTGCGCGTTGGTGGCCCGCAGTTGATAACCCAGTTCAGCCGCAGTGAGCCGAGTATTGAGGGGAATCAGCACCGCCTTTAGACGCGCCAGCGCATGAGTCAGAAAGACATAGGCGGCGCTGTTGGGCAGCAGTGTCCCGACCAGATCACCGGGACGCACCCCCTGACGGTGAAGTGCGCCCGCCAACTGCCCCACCCTTTGATGCAGGGTTCGATACGTCCAGTGTTCCCCCTCCGCGATCAAGGCGATCCCTTCGGGGGTGGCGTAAGCCTGCGCCGCCAGCCAATCTTGCATCAGTTCAGCCTCATCACGGACGCCACGGATAACGGCGGAAATTGGGTTTACGCTTTTCGAGGAAGGAATTTTTGCCCTCGGTACCTTCCTCAGTCATGTAGTAAAGCATGGTGGCATCACCAGCCAGCACTTGCAGGCCCGTCTGTCCATCCAGATCAGCGTTGAAGCCCGCCTTCAGGAAGCGGATTGCAATCGGGCTTTTTTCAAGGATTTCCTGTGCCCATTTGACTCCCTCCGCTTCGAGTTCAGCCACTGGAACAACGGTGTTCACCAGACCCATTTCGAGGGCCTGTTGAGCATCGTATTGACGGCACAGATACCAAATCTCGCGGGCTTTTTTCTGACCCACGATGACGGCCAAATAACTGGAGCCATAACCACCGTCAAAACTGCCTACCTTGGGCCCGGTCTGACCAAAGATCGCGTTATCAGCAGCGATGGTCAGGTCGCAGATCACATGGAGGACATGTCCGCCCCCGATGGCATACCCCGCAACCAACGCGATCACGGGTTTGGGCATGGTGCGGATGATGCGTTGGAGTTCCAACACATTCAGGCGCGCAACCCCTTCGTTATCCACATAGCCCGCGTGGCCGCGCACGCTTTGATCACCACCCGAACAGAAGGCGTACTTGCCATCTTGGGCGGGGCCGTTCCCGGTGAGCAGCACCACCCCGATAGAGGGATCCATCCACGCATGACGAAAAGCGCTGATCATCTCGTCGATGGTCTGGGGCCGGAAGGCGTTGCGAATTTCGGGACGATTAAACGCGATTCGGGCCATGCCATCGGCGTGGTGATAGGTGATGTCCTGATACGGTTGAACTTCTTTCCATGCCACCATAGTCATAGTGCGTTTGATTCCTTAGTTTATGATTTTGCTTTGTAACTGCTGGGCGACTGCTTCCATGATCGCTTCGCGGCGGGCCCAGTCACGATGGCCATCGGTGCACACTTCGATCAAGCGGGCGCGCCCACTGGGGGCACCAAAAGTCTCTTGAAATTCTCTGCGTGAAGTCACCAAATGGTATTCCAGCCCATAAAGGCGCGCCGCGTGTTCAAAATGCAGCCCATGTGGGGTCAAAAACAGGTCGGTGAAGGCTGGTTCAAATTCCCGGATAGGCAACCGTCGGAAGATGCCCCCACCATTGTTGTTGAAGAGCACAATGGTGATGGGGATGCGGCAGCGGGAAATGGCCAGCAGCCCGTTCATATCGTGATACAAGGAAATATCCCCGATGAGCAGCGTGAGCGGATGGTTGGGGCGGGCGGCCGCAACCCCCAATGCTGTTGAGACCACACCATCAATGCCGCTCGCACCCCGATTGGCGTAGAGGTGCAGACGCCCGGGGCGGGGTTTGCTGAATTGATCCACATGGCGTACCGGCAGGCTGTTCCCCACAAAAAGCGCGGAACCGTTGGGCAGAAGTTCTACCACATCGGCTGCGATCTGCCCGTCAAAAAACTCCCCCTGAAGGGCCTCGTTGAGCGCTTCCCGCGTCACTTGTTCCACAGACTGCCAGCGCTGCGTCCACCCGGTAACAGACCGGGGCAGCAAATATTGACACACCGCGGCGCACAATCGGGCCGGGTCCGCCAGTATCAGGTGGGATACCCGATGGCTGTCATCTGACCAGCCCGTGTTAAAGTGGATCACATAGCGCGCCGTGAGGGTCATCATCCAGTTGAGGAGTGCCGCAGAAGTGGGCACATCCCCAAAACGGACGACCACATCAGGAGGATCCAAAGGCGTTTTCCCCAAGAAGCTGTCACAGCCGCTGATCAAGGCAATGTCCCGCTGGTAGGGCGAAAAACGCAAACTGGATAATCCATCCACAATGACCGGGTAACCCGTCTTACGTGAGAGTTCCGCGATAGCCTCATCAGCCCCTTCTGGGGTATTGGGCCCGCACACGATCACCCCGCGTTCATGATCGTCAAAGACCGCCGCGATGGCCACAATCTGGGCGGTGGGCAGATCGTTCAGCCCATGCAGGATTTGGCTGAAGGGTTCGCCAATAGGGCGGGGTTCGGCCGCAGTTGGGATGTCCGTGAGATCGGTGGAAACCGGGATCGGTTCCAGCGGCTTACGGAAGGGGAAGTTCAGGTGAACCGGGCCCTTTCGGAACCCGTTGGCTGTCCGAAGGGCACGGGCCATCAAGGTGCGCAGACCCCGCAGCAGCACCGGTGGGGGAGCGCTTTCGGGCAGGGCCACATCCACTGACCAAAGCACGTTGTCCCCGTACAATTTGACCTGATCGATGGTCTGGTTTGCGCCGCTCTCACGCAGTTCGTGGGCCCGATCTGCGGTCAGCACCAGCAGGGGCACGCGGGCCTGAAAAGCCTCAATGATCGCCGGATAAAAGTTAGCGGCCGCAGTGCCAGAGGTGCACAGGACAGCCGCAGGAATCCCCGTTGCCAAACCTATCCCTAGCGCAAAATACGCTGCGCTGCGCTCATCCAAATGTGAGTAGATGGTAATCTGGTCACGGCGCGCATAAAAAGAGAGCGCCAGTGGGGTTGAACGGGAACCCGGCGCAATGCACACATGGCGCAGTCCGCCTCGTATCAATTCCTCGACCGTAATATCAGTCCAGAGCAGATTTCGATTGGGTGCAGGCATTGGATTCAGCTTCTTTCAGTGCAAGCCCTGTAGATCAGTCACGCTCAGGGCATTCAGCATTGGGCGGAATTTTAGCGCAGTTTCAGCCCATTCTTTATCCGGCTCCGAACTGCCCACGATTCCTGCCCCGGCGTAAAGCCAGACGCGCTGTTCCTCACTGACAGCCGAGCGGATCGCAACCCCAAACTCACCATCAAGAGTCGGGTCGATCCAACCGATGGGCGCAGCATACCAACCCCGTGGCACTGCTTCAGCTTCACGCAAGAAGCGGATCGCGGTCTCACGGGGGGAGCCGCCCAAAGCGGGCGTGGGATGGAGTGCTTCGACCAAAGGCAGCACCCCCGCAGGGTCACGCTGAATACCAGAGATCGGGGTGTGCAAATGCTGAATGTTGCTCAGGCGTAGGATATGCGGCGCATCGGGCACCTTCAGGGAGACGGTGAGCGGGGTTAACTTCTCGCGCAGGGCATCAACCACAAGTTGGTGTTCCAGCCGCTCTTTGGGATCGGACAGCAGGGTTTGGGCCAGCATTTGATCTTCCTCGACACTGCGCCCCCGGCGGATCGAACCGGCAAGCCCCATCGTGGTCATCGCTGATCCTTCGGTGCGAACCAGCAGTTCCGGGGTGGCCCCGTAAAAAGCATGATAGGGGCGCGGTTCAAAAAGAAAGCGATAACAGCCCGCATAATGTTGGGCTAAGAATCGGAGCGCATTTTCTACCTGCACCCGTTCTTTAAAGCGCAGTTCAAAGGCCCGGGCCAGCACCACCTTTGCCAGATCACCAGCGCGGATGGCCGCTGTGGCGCGCTCAATGGCGGACTGCCACAGCGGGAAGGGCATGGGATAGTTGACCTGAACGGGAATCGCATCGGCCGCAGGCTGATCTTCCGCCTGAAATTCGCTGCTGAATCTTTGCAGCAGTGATGCCCGTTGGGACAGCGCATCGCGCAGTTCAGCGATCAATGGGTTGGGGTCATCATCAGGGGGCAGGATCACGTTGAGGATCAACCACGGCGTGCCCCCGGACTCCTGAGCCAATTGATAATGGGGCAGGATGAACATTGCTGGCGCATAGATCGACCATGTGTTATCCGGTACAAAGTCATCCTGAAAGGCGAACCCGCCAAACAACCGGGGCTGGATCAGGTTCAAGGGGGGCGCTTGGGGATCACGCCACCATTGGTGAAACAATGCGGCGGCCTCACGCTGGATGGCCTGAAAGCGGGTTTGCCCCCACGCGCTGAGTTCCGCGGCCGTGCCCACACCGGCAAAAACCTGTCCTTCGGTCTGCCACAAAAAGCGTTCCTGCCCCCGGCCGGAAGCCAGAAAAGCTTCAACGGTCACATGAGGTGCTGGCTGGGCGCAGCTTACCAAACGCCCATATTGGTTGGGGTAGCGCAGTTCTTCAGGATCAATATACACGGTTGATGCCATGATGTTTTGGGGCGGTTAAAGGTGAGGGGTCAATTCATGCGTTGCCCGAACCTCAGCCGCCTGATATAATCTAGACTGACCAGTCGGTTTAATGAGATAAATGATAGCAGATGACTAGTAAATCTGCCACCCCACGCGATCCCGATAACACCCGTGAGAAGATACTCGACGCGGCCCTCGATGTCTTTTCCTCAAAAGGCTATCACGATACCCGCATGGACGAGATCGTAGAGCAGTCCGGCACTTCTAAAGGTTCGATCTATTTTCATTTCCCCAACAAAGAGCGCCTCTTTCTGGCCTTGGTGGATCAATTTGCCAACGTGATTGAGCGCCGGGTGGGGGAGGCGATCCAGAAAGAAGCGGAGGGCATTCAGCGGGTGCGGGTGGCCCTTGAAACCGTCCTTGAGACTTTCGGCCGGTACCGTCGCCCAGCGAAGCTCCTGCTGGTGCAGGCGGTGGGTTTGGGCAATATCTTTGAAAAAAAGCGCCTTGAGATCAATGATCGGTTTGCAGGCATGATCCGTAAGTATTTGGATCAGTCCGTGACGGTGGGGGATATACCCTCGGTGGATACGGAGATTTTATCCCATGCGTGGATGGGCGCGATCTATGCGGTGGTGATCCGCTGGGTGTATACCGGGGAGCCTGAACCCAAACGCATCCTCTCGGCACTTTTGCCTAGTTTGCTGCGCAGTGTCGGTTATTCGCTCTGAGGCGCAGAGAATCCTTCATCCCGTAAGGACTTTCCCTATTGAAATGAAGGGCATGATAGCCCCCACAATCTATCGGCAGCCTTTGTCCACCCAAGGCGAAACAGTGGGGAACGCCCAGCGAAACCCTCGTTGGTATAGGACTCAGTGGGCATCCTGTTCATGATCCGGTTGTGACAGCCATTGTGAGATCAGCAGTGCGATCAGGGCCATGCCCACCAGTATCAGGCCCGTCCAGATCGCGCCGTTGATGTCACGCTCGATCACATTGTAGATCAACAGGGGCATGGTCTGGGTCCGCCCCTGCAAACTTCCCGCAAACATGATCGTCGCCCCGAACTCCCCCAAAGCCCGTGCCCACGAAAGCACCAAACCAGCGGCCAAGACTCGGGCGGAGAGCGGGAGGGTCACAAACCGAAAAAGACTAAAACCATTGGCCCCATCAACCCGCGCTGCTTCCTCCACTTCCCGCGGGACCCCCTGAAACCCCACTTGTGCGGAACGAATGAAAAAAGGCGCTGCCACAAAAGTTTGGGCCATGATGACCGCATTTAAGGTGAAAGGCAGCGTGATTCCCAGATCGCTTAACACAGGCCCAAACAGCCCCCGCCGTCCAAAGGTGATCAGGAGGGCTAGTCCCGCCACCGCCGGGGGCAGCACAATAGGCAGTTCCACAAGGATATTGATCAGCCGCTTTAGAGGGAACTGCCGACGGGCAAGAGCATAGGCGAGGGGGGTGCCAAAGATCACCGTCAGGATCATACTCAGCACCGTTGAAACAAAACTCAACCAGATCGCATCCGGGATCGCAGAACCGGGGATGCCTTGCCATGCCTGATTCTGGATACCCCGCAGGGTCAGTGCAAGGATCGGTAGGGTCAGAAATAGCAGGGCGATGATCGCCAGCAAACTTACGAGGCTTGATCGGAGGGAAGGTAAAAAGCGCCTCATCCCATTGAGACTGATGAGGCGCGACTGCCGGTTGGGATCATCACGGGTGGTGGGCATCAAGTACCCTTCGGGATACCGGACTCATTTCCTGATGGGGGCGTTGGGGATGCCGTACCGAGGTAAAGTTCCAGTGGGCCAGAATATCCTGCCCCGCATCAGAAAGGACAAAGTTCACAAAGGCCTGTGCGGTTTGAGGATGGACGCTGTCATGGGTCACCGCGATGGGGTAGGAGGCAATGGTATTAACAGCGTCTGGGATCGGAATGATCAGCACCTTATCCCGAATATCCGGGGTTACATCCGAGACATAAACGATCCCCGCATCTCCTTCGCCCAAAGCGATTTTGGCAGCGACCTGTCGCACATTTTGTTCTTCAGAGACGATATTTGCCAGCACTGCTAAACGATAACTCTCACCGTAAGCAGGATCAGCCGCGAGCCGCTCCAGCATGGTATTCGTGTAAGTGCGCGCCGGCACGTTGGGGCCGGCAAGGATCAACTTTACACCCCTTCGGGAGAGATCCTTCAAGCTGGTGAGGCGGGCAGGGTTGTCGCTGGGCACGATCAGCACCAGCCGATTCTTGGCGAAAGTATAAGGAACGCTTCCAATACGCCCACCCTCACGAACGCGTTCCATTTGGATGTTGTTGGCGCTGGCGAACACATCGGCGGGCGCACCTTCAAGAAGCTGTGCTGCTAAATCGGATGATCCCGCAAAGCTGAACAACACCACCACTTCTGGATATTCGGTTTCAAAGGCGCTGGCGATTTCCTCAAAGGCATCGGTGAGGGATGAGGCCGCAAATACGATCAGCGTCTGTTGTGCTTTCGCCCTTATCGGGATCATGCCCGTGATCAGCAGCAGCAGGGTCAAACCAACCCACCATTTTCTCATCAGTAGTGTTCCTCAGTCATTGGATCAGCAATCATCCGTTCACAGTGATCAATCCAGTCCAGCACAGCTTCAAGCTGTGCAAGTACCATCTTCGCTGCGAGCGCGCTAAACCTTGAAGGGCTGCCTTCTTGAGCGTTTTTCAGCCGCAAGTATTCGGCTAAACATACCGCACGCTGGTGGTCAATGATGGACTGTGCTGAGTATCTTAGACTTTGGGCGACAAACAGGCGGCTGAGAAACTCCACCCGAATATGGCGGATGCTGGCTGAAGGTGCCGGATCATTCAACCAATGGTGCAGCTTGCTTTGCCCCTGAGGGGTAAGGGAATACTCAACGCGGGGTGGTGCGTTCTCCGACTCCTGCTCACAGCCGCTGATCCATCCCTGTCGCTCCAAGCGCTTCAGGACAGCATACAACTGACTGGTACTCAGTTTCCAGACGCTGCCCAACCGCTGGGGATCGTGAAACGCCTCCAGCAGTTGATAACCATGCTGCGTTTTGCGGGCAAGCAGCCCCAAAATCGTGGTATCGGGGGTTAAAACACGCATTGACCTATTCCATCATGGAATAGGCTTGATTATAGTGCAAAGTGGGGGGTCAGGTCAACCTTAGCAGCGGAGATGGTTAGGGTGGATGGATGGATTTTTCCGGTCTGCCCCCTAGACGGCGAAGTTCCTATACTGATCTTGTCCCATAAGCCGATCCCTCACCCTTGAGGCGCAATTCAGGTTATAGTTGTGAGAAGCCTTGCGCGCTTCCGTGTGTGCAGTGCCACTGATGTGTGGACGATCTAAAACCCACGTTAAGATAAGGATTCACCTTATGGCCCAAAAGAATAGAGCTTGGTGGCAGTCGGGTGTCATCTATCAGATTTACCCGCGCAGTTATATGGACAGCAACAACGATGGCATTGGCGATCTCAAAGGGATCACCAGCCGACTCGATTACCTTCAGGAATTGGGGATTGATGCGATCTGGCTCTCCCCTTTTTACCCCTCGCCAATGGCGGATTTTGGCTACGACATCTCCGATTACTGCAACGTTGACCCGCTGTTTGGCACCCTTGCCGACTTTGATGAGATGGTTGCCGCAGCCCACGCCCGCGGCATTCGGGTTGTGGTGGATTATGTCCCCAACCACACCTCGGATCAGCATCCTTGGTTTCAGGAGTCACGTCGTTCACGCCAAAATCCCAAACGTGACTGGTATGTGTGGCGCGACCCCAAAGCCAATGGAGACCCGCCCAACAATTGGATTTCGGTCTTTGGTGGCCCCGCTTGGGAGTACGACGAGGCAACCGGGCAGTATTATCTCCACTCCTTCCTCAGTCAGCAGCCCGATCTCAACTGGCGCAACCCGGAGGTCAAAAAGACCATGCTGGAAGTGCTGCGTTTTTGGTTGGATCGTGGGGTGGATGGCTTCCGCATTGACGTAGCCCACTTCATTATGAAAGACCCAGAACTGCGGGATAACCCCCTTCAACCGCCCAGTGACGAACCAAACTGGAAACCGATGGGGGAGTATGATCGCCTGATTCATCTACATGATAGGGGTCATCCTGATGTCCATGGGGTCTTCCGTGAGATTCGGGCCCTGCTGAACGCGTACAGCACCGAACGCCCACGTTATTCGGTGGGTGAAATTCACGTCTTTGATTGGGATGATTGGGCGTCCTATTACGGCCGGAATTTGGATGAGCTGCACATGCCCTTCAATTTTGGGCTGGTCAATATCGACTGGAAAGCACCCGCCATCCGTAAGATGGTTGAAGGGGTAGAAGGCGCACTTTCGAGGCTGCATCCAGAGGCGTGGTCGAACTATGTCTTGGGCAACCATGATGAACACCGGATCGCCAGCCGGGTTGGCCCAGAGCAGGCGCGCATGGCAATGCTGCTGCTGCTGAGTCTGCGGGGTACCCCAACCCTGTATTATGGGGATGAGTTGGGAATGCTTGATGGGGATATTCCTGCGGATAAGGAAAAAGACCCTTGGGGGCTGCGGCAGCCGGGGTTAGGGCTGGGACGTGACCCCGAACGCACCCCGATGCAGTGGGACGCGAGTGTTAACGGCGGCTTCACCGCCCCAGAGGTTGAGCCGTGGCTGCCTGTCAGCCCCAACACCAGCGAGATCAGTGTGGCGGCACAGCGTGGCAACCCTCGATCTATGCTTAACTTGAGCAAAGCCTTGTTAACCATGCGCCGCAGTACCCCCGCTCTGAATCAGGGCACCTATACCTCAGTGGAGGGTGTACCTCCGGAGTGTTTCGCCTTTATCCGGCAGGCAGGGGATCAGAAGCGGCTTGTCCTAACCAACTTCACCAGCCTTGATCTGAGGATCAGTTTGCCCAATTTGGGGCAGGGGAACTTGCTTATCTCCAGCTATTTGGATCGAGCCGGCCGGGTGGATTTGGCTGCGTTCCACCTTCGGGAAAACGAGGGCTGCATTATCGAACTGCTTTAAAGCCCATCAGGGGTTACCCACTTGCCCTCACCCCTCGACCGCTGCGCGGTGTCCGCTTCCGCACGCGGTAACAGAGGGGTAGGGGGCTTCCAAGGGTAGGTTTTTAAGGGAGGACAGCCCCGTGTGGCTGCTCGGTCGCTTGCGCACACAGACCGGATGCCGTTCACAGCGTCCCTACGCGGGATTTCGTAGGGACAAGGGCTGCCTTATCCGCCAACAGGCGAGGGGGGTTCTTTACAGGTGTCCTCGCCTCGGCCCACAACCCCAGATTTGGGCGTTTGAGGGGGAAGCCCCCTCAGAGTCTCGATTCCCCTCTTCGCCCGCGTGCGGGGGTAGGGGGGATGAGGGCAAAAGCTGCTGTCGCCTACCCCCGACACCAGCACTTCCCGTGATAAACGTAACCCCCTGAAGATGATCTTTGTCACCTCCTCTGGGTTTGTATGCCCCGCCTGCTGTAGGAAGTAAAAGTCATGTTAGAATCAAGTGGTATCGTTGGACGTTACCATTCACCCAAAGAGAGTTTATTATGCGCATTGGAGTCTTAACTGGGGGCGGTGATGTTCCGGGACTCAATCCCTGCATCAAAGCCATGGTGAACCGTGCCATTGATAACGGTTATGAGGTCCTTGGCATTCGTCGCGGTTGGATGGGTTTATTACGCTATAACCCCGACGCCGATGACAACAAACGTTGGATCATCCCTCTCGACAGAGAAGCGGTGCGACGGGTGGATCGCAGCGGCGGGACTTTCCTCCACACTTCCCGTACCCGTCCGAGCAACGTTAAAGGGGATGATATGCCGGATTTCCTCAAGGAACCCGGTAAAACCTACGACAAGCCGCAGGACTGCACCCCCCATATCCTCAAAGTTATCGAAAAACTTGGCATTGATTGTCTTGTACCCATCGGTGGTGATGATACCCTCAGCTATGGCGAAGATCTGTCCCATCACGGGGTGCGGGTTATTGGCATCCCCAAGACGATGGACAATGACGTCTACGGGACCGATTACTGCATTGGCTTTTCAACGGCGGTGACCCGGAGTGTAGAGTTTATCCATGCCCTGCGGACGTCTGCCGGTTCGCACGAGCGGATCGCGGTGATCGAACTGTTCGGGCGCAACTCCGGTGAAACCTCGCTGATCGCGGCCTATTTGGCAGGGGTTGATCGGGCCCTGATCTCCGAAGTCCCCTTTGACTACGAACGGTTGGCGAAGTTGATCGTGGATGACAAAAGCCGCAATCCCAGTAACTATGCAATGCTCACCGTCTCTGAAGGCGCACACCCCAAAGAGGGCACCGTCATCGAGACCGGAGAAGCAGACGCTTATGGGCATCGCAAGTTAGGGGGTGTCGGTCAGGAAGTGGGCGAAGTCCTCAAAAAACTGACCAAACAGAATATCATCTATCAGCAGGTTGCGTATCTGATGCGCAGCGGTGCGCCGGACTCCCTCGATCTAATGGTGGCCGCCAACTATGCCCATGTGGCCATGAGTTTGATCGAGCGTGGCGAGAGTGGGCGCTTGGTATGCCTCCAGCGCGGGGTCTACAGTGATGTGCCCATTTCTACCCTTTCACAGGGCAAAAAGCGGGTGAATGTGGCTGAACTCTATGACAGCGAGAACTATCGGCCGAGAGTCCAGCATGTGTTGGGAATGCCCATGTTCCTGACCTGATCTCGGCGTTAGGGACTTGCCCTCATTCCCTCACCCCCTTCGCCCGCAGGCTGAGGGGGTGACACTAAATTTGGGTAGAATGATGACCCTCACCCCCACGACCGCTGCATGGTGCCCGCCCTCAGGGCGAATGTGAAATTTGCTTGAGGAGCTTCCCCTCAAACTGCTTCCCCTATCGATGAATCCTGATTCAACCGCGCTTTTTTATTCCCCTGTTGACATCCGCCTCAATATTCTATAGACTATAGAGACGTCAACGTTGACGTACTGAAGACATCAATTGATCTGCAAGTAAGGTTGGAAGCGTATGATCCCCAAGTCACGGGCAACCCTGAAGGATGTGGCCAAACTGGCGCAAGTCTCCGCCAAGAGCGTCTCACGGGTGATCAATAATGAGGGGGGCGTCTCGGAAGAAACCCGCCAGCGTATCTTGGCGGCAGTTTCGGAACTTGGTTATGTGGCCAACACCACTGCCAAGAATCTGCGGGGCGGCGCGGCTGGGCTTGGGCTGATCGTCTCTGGTTTTGAGGACTACGCAGGGCAGATTATCCGGGGGATGTCTCAAGCGGCCCAACACCTCGGTTATAACCTCGTTTTATACGTTCAGCACGGGGATGATCAGCCTATCGAATCCTATCGGGCACTTTTGGGCAGCGGACTGATCGGGGGGCTGTTGATGGTTGTGCCCTACGATTACGAACGGCTCACCGACCTCTGCGGGGAGTACCATCTGCCTTATGTGTTGGTTGATTATGAGGGCCGCCCGCCTGAACCGGAAGTACCCACCGTAAGTGTCACCAATCGAAAAGGTATGCTCGAAGCGACTCGATATTTGGTGGCGCTGGGGCATCGCCGAATTGGGTTCATCACCGGGTTGATGAGCATGGCCAGTGCTCGTGAACGGCTTCAAGGGTATCAAGAAGCCCTTGCCGAGATCGGACTGACTTTTGATCCCTCCCTCGTGGCGGAAGGCCAGTGGACTCGTGAATCAGGCTTTGCCCAAACCCAAATCCTGATGCACCACCATCCTGATCTGAGCGCGATCATCGCTTCGGACGATCTCATGGCCATGGGGGCCTCGGATGCGGTGAAAGAGTCCCATCTGCGGGTGGGTGAGGATATTTCGATCATCGGCTTTGATGACATCCCAAGTGCCGCGAGTGCCCACCCGCCGCTAACCACCGTGCGCCAGCCCATGCCTTTGATGGGTCAGGCATCGGTAGAACTTCTGGCGGCACTTTTAGAAGGACGCCCCCTGATCAGCCTGCATCGGGAATTCCCCACGGAGTTGATCATCCGCCAATCCACCGCCCGTTATAAAGATCGGGCTTGAGGGGCAGCAAGGGGGCCATAAAGCCCCGTTTTGAATGGCCATGATGCGCACACCACCAGCGCTGATCTTTGGTGAACGATCTCAAAACAAGAAAGCAGGTTATCTTCCTATGCACCCTTTAAATATCACCGTTATTGGTGGGGGCAGCACCTACACCCCAGAATTGATCGAGGGCTTTATCCTTCACCGCGAAAGTTTGCCGGTACAGCGGCTCACCCTGATGGACATCTCCGCCGAACGGCTGGAGGTTGTGGGTGGGCTGGCAAAACGGATGCTGGAAGGGACGGGGATCGAGATCGTCCTCACCACCGAGCGCGACGCTGCCATTGCCGGGTCCGACTTTGTTCTGACTCAGTTTAGGGTAGGCGGATTGATGGCCCGCGCTCAGGATGAGCATATTCCCCTCAAGTATGGGGTGATTGGGCAAGAGACCACCGGCCCCGGCGGGTTCACCAAGGCCCTCAGAACGGTGCCTCAAGTCCTTGAGATTGCCCGCACTATGGAGCGGATCGCGCCTCATGCTTATCTGATCAACTTCACCAACCCATCGGGGCTAGTGACCGAAGCCGTGACCCGCCACACCCGCATCCGGGCCTTGGGGCTGTGCAATGTGCCCATCAATATGCTCTATGGGGTGGCGGAGCAGCTTGGGGTTGAACCGCATCGGGTGACCCTTGATTATGTGGGCTTGAATCACCTGAGTTTTGCCCGCACGGTGTATTTGGACGGGCAGGATGTGACCGAGCAGGCCCTCAACTGGCGGGATGCAGGCTTTGATCCCACATGGCTCAAGGCCATCAAGATGGTTCCCAACTACTACCTCAAATACTATGTGCATCACAACCATGCCCTTGACGAGACACTGCGGGCCGAAGAAACCCGGGCCGATTATCTGCTGAAGGTTGAGAACGAACTGCTGGAGATGTACCGCGATCCGGCGCTGCGCACCAAACCAGCCCTGCTTAGCGAACGCGGTGGGGCGCGCTACTCCATGGCCGCGGTCTCGTTGATCCGGGCTATTGCCAATAATCTTAAAGAAGTTCACATCGTTAACGTGCGCAACGGAAACTCACTGCCCGATCTGCCGGAGGAAAGTGTGGTTGAAGTGCCCGCTGTGATCGACGCACACGGCGCAGTCCCTCAGGCGATGGGGCACATGCCGCCTCAGATTCGGGGCTTGATTCAAGCGGTGAAGGCCTATGAGGAACTGACCATCGAAGCGGCCCTCACGGGTGATCGGGACAAAGCCCGTTTGGCCCTTATGGCCCACCCGTTGGTGCCCAATTGGGATACGGCCTGTGCCCTTTTGGATGATCTGCTCAAGGCCAATGAAGCCTACCTACCACAGTTTACGCCCCACAGAGGATAAACCCACCATGATCATTTTGGGCATTGATGGCGGTGGCACCAAAACGCACGCGCTGGCGCTGGATGAGACCGGACGCCTGATTGGATCAGGGGTGGGAGGCTGTTCCAACTATCATACGGTAGGTCTAAGCGCGGCCCTCGCCTGTATTCAGGATGCGGCGCGGGAAGCGCTGCAAGAGGCGCAGGCGCATATGGCCGTTTACTGTCTGGCAGCCTGTGACACCCCCCTTGATGAAGGGCGTCTGACTCAAGGATTGTCAGCAGCGGGACTATCGGATCAATTTTTGGTGTTGAACGATGCTTTTGCGGCCCTTCGGGCAGGCACAAGCCGTCCTTATGGGGTATCGGTGATCTGTGGTACAGGCTTTAACGCCTGCGGCATCGGGCTGGATGGAAGTCGTGCGATCCTGCATTCACTGGGCCCCCTGACCGGCGATTGGGGTGGAGGATACTCACTGGGTGAGGCCGCTTTTGGGGCGGTTTTTCGGGCGGATGAGGGACGGGCGCAGCCGACAATCCTCACCGGGATGCTTTTAAAAGCCCTTAACCTCTCTGATCTGGAGGCAGTGGCACAGGCGATCATCAACGATCTGATCACTCCGGCAGAGGTAGGGGCAGTGGCCCATTGGGTGTTTGAAGCTGCTCAACAGGGGGATCTGCCCGCACTCTCGATTGTGGAGCGTCAGGCGGAGGAGATCAGCATTGGGGCTTTGACGATGCTGCGCCGCCTTAAACTGCTGGATCACCCCGTTGAAGTTGTGCTTTCCGGCGGGGTGATCCGAGGCGGCGGGGAACTCCTTCGGGTCCCCGTTCAGAAGCGCATTCAGGCAGCTTGTGCTCAGGCCCAGATCACAAGCCTTGATATGCCAGCGGTGATTGGGGCGGTGCTGCTGGCCTTTGATGCCCTCAAACTGCCCGCCCCTTCAGCCGAGACGATGGCAGCGGCGGCGCGAGCGCTGAGGGCTTAGAGCGTTCTCGTTTAAAGAATCTGTTGGGATGATGAGGACGTCCCCGACATGGGGAAGTGTTCGATAAGTTTCATCTCATTCAGCATCTGTTCGGCTTCAAACAGGTACCCCCCACCTTTGGCCCGCACGGTGCTGCGAATGTTGTTACGTCGCAGATGAAGCCCCATCTGGCGAATCGAAAGGGCCAGATGCAGCTTTCGAGAGCGGGCGCGGGCGGTGGTGATGGCCCGTTCGAGGGCGTCGCGGATGTCATCCTCACGGGCTTTGTTGCGTTCAAGGGCCGCCCCTAAAGTCAGGTACAACGCGGAGAGGGTGCGAAGATCGCCCGTATCACCGATCAGCCCCAAGCCCTCACGGCAAAATTTGATTGCGTTTCTGGTGTCGCCTTCGATCAAAGCGAGGTTGCTTTTGCAGATTAACAGTTCGGGTTTGTACCACCCCGAACGCTGATCGTTGATCATGGTCTCAGCCTGACTCAGCACCTCGCGGGTACGGCGCAGCTCCGCCTGATGAATCAAACAATCCGCCTGTGTAAGCAGATTCTCGATCAACAATGCTGGGGGCGCTTTGGCCCGCAGCACCTGAAAAGCCACACTGAGATATTCAAAAGCCTTGGCGAACTGGCGTTGATCACGTAGGTATTCGCGGGCGAACAAGTGTCCCCGAAGGGCATTGCCCATGGGGTCGCCAGCCGCATTAAAGAGCTTTTCTGCCTGAGCAAAAGCCTTTTCCGACTCCTGATAGCGCCCTTGATAGCCCAGAATGGCGGCTTTGAGACACAACCAGTAGGGCAAAAGGTCTGACTTATTGAGGGTTTGGGCCGCCCCCAAAGCACGGTCGGCCTGCTCACTCGCGGCAAGGCCTTCGCCCAGAATGAAGTGAATCCCGCTGAGTCGGGCGGTTTCTAAGGCGATCAAGGTGGGGTCAGTTTGGGTTCCAAGGCTTTCCTGCGCCGCAGCGGACATCCCCTCTAAACCGTGAAGGGTGATTCCGGCCCGGTAGTGCAGGTCAAAAGGCACAGGTAGCGGCTCAGCCTGATTCATGGTATCTCCCGATACAGTGCGCCGACAAGGTGAACCGGCGGGGTGATCCGGGTCAGCCATAAACTGACTCGAAACCAGAACGCCGAAAATGCCAAATAAGTTGGGTCTTCAACAAACATCAAACGATCCAATTTTAGCCCCGTGCGCGCAGCCAAACGTCGCAGTTGGGCGGCGTTGTTGACGCGGTAGCGCACCGGGAAGGTATCCGTCTCTGATCGTCCGTATAAACGGGGCACCAAATATGCTTGCAGAGGGTGCAGAAGCCGATTCAGCCATGCGACCAGACTGCGCCCATTGGGGGTTAGGAAGATCAGGTACCCCCCCGGTTCTAAACAGCGTGAGATTTCACTCAGGGCCACTTCGGGGCGATCTAGATGTTCCATCACCCAACTGGCAAGGATCAAGTCAAAGGATTGAGAACAAAAGGGCAGATGATCGGCAGTGGCCTCGGCCCGAAACAGATCGGGTAGGCGGTGTTCACGCAGTGAGAGCAGGTCAGGATCAATGCCCACAGGGAATCCGACCCCCGCGCTGATCTGCTCCAAGACGCCCCCACGTCCACAGCCAATATCTAACACACGCATCTGAGGGCGAAGATGCTCCCGAATAAGCCCCTCATAAACTTCTGTCGCTGGACGCCACCCCGGTTTATGGGTACGGTACTGGTTGCGATATTGATTCTGCCGATCCAGATTGAGCGCCATTGGTGCCCCTAAGCGTGGGATGTTTATCCATACAGCTATTATGCTGTGCGGCGGGCTTAGATGCAAGCCGAGGAATCTCACTGAACTATTAAGCCGACTCCAACTTTGTCGTCTACTGTGCCCAGATTGTGTGGTTTTTATCGCCCTGAATGCTGGGTTTTGGGGTAGGGCGGTTGCATGGAGTTTTCCTCGTCACGGATCGGACGAGGCAGGCGGACAGGGCAGGCCCTGTCCCTACGAAAAACGGTTCTTGTAGGGACAACGCCCGTGTTGCCCGTTTACTGGTGCCAGCCCTTCCTGCAATCGCCCTGACGAGGGTGCCCTCTGCGGTTTCAGGCTTGATCAGGATCAAGCGCTTCGGACAGGGCCCCATCCTCAAGATAAAGTCCGGAGTGGTTGGATAGGGCTGCCAGTGCGTGGGGCAGGCGTCTGCTGATCTTCGGGTGGACTAAGGCTTGGGCTTCGGCCAGATCAACAAAACGGCATTCGCTCAGTTCATCCGCTGGCAGCTTCAACTGGGCGATCTGCTGTTCCGAAAACACCCCACCATCAAAAATGAACTGAAGGGATTCGGTCTTTTCTCCGTCAACGCTGGTGTAATCAACGCACAATAGTCTGCCAACGGGAATGCGCACCCCCACTTCTTCGTAAAGCTCACGGGAGCAGGCATGGCGGGGGGATTCATCCGCTTCGATGGTGCCTCCGGGTAGGAGCCAATCCGGGCGATAGGTGGGTTTCACGATCAGGATGCGCCCTTGTTCATCTCGAACCAGCGCACAGGCAGCCATGCGTTTTGTGGGAAGTGAAGCGTAGTAATTGCTCACGAGACGGAAGCTCCTTGTTTAGTCGGGGTTTAGTCGGGTTCAGGTTCCGTGGGTGGATCCGCAGCGGGGTGATGCGCCTGAAGGTAATCTTCGAGGATCACCGCGGCTGACCAATGATCAATCGGCTCGTTGGGATCGCGCCCCATTGCCTCTGCCCGCGACTCCGCTTCAAAGGAACTGAAACGTTCATCCCAAAGGATGACGGGGATCGAAACGACAGCCTTGAGGCGTGAAACCCACCGGCGTACTGTGCGCGACTCTGGGGTGAAGTTCCCCGCCGTGGCCTCGCGGACATCAAGGGGCAGACCGACCACGATACCCACCGCCTGATGTTTCTTGATCAGTCCTTGAAGAAGGGCGAACTCGGCTTCGCGGGTAGTGCGTTCGATCACCAGCAGGGGACGGGTGATGATCCGTGCCCCATCACACAGGGCGACCCCGATCCGTTTGATCCCGTGATCAATGCCCAACAGTACCCCACCTGTGGGGAACCCTAAGTCAGCCCGTGGATCGGTCATTGCACTACTCGAACCGTGATCCGCACGGGCAGTGCCGGAAGCTGCCAGAAGAAGCCCGGAAAGATCGAGATTTCAGGGGGACGACGGGGATCAAGGAGGTAAGAACGATCAAGCAGTTCCAGCGCTGCCCCCACCCCCATCCCGGCAAGGCGGCGGGTGACCTCATCGGGGTTAATACGGGCTGCCACATCACCCGACGCTGTGATGAATAACGAAGCCTCGCGCCCTTCGGCCAAAAGCTGCACCGTACCGCGTGTAAAACGCAGACTTTCAGGGATGAGGGCCCGCCCCGGTGGTATTTGGGTGGAGAGGCTGGCCACTGCGGCCTGACGAGCCGCCTGTTCATCAATGATCAGGGCCTGCACCCGCGCCCGAAGGGTCAGAGTCAAGGTGTCCGCAGGATCGCCCACAAAAGCGTTATAGGTGGCTTCTTCCTGCCCCTGATTGATGATCCGAATCGATTCGGGCACCACAATCTGGGTACCGCCCAACTTACCCCCAAAGGTCGCCAGTGCATCCTGACGGAGTTTTTCACGCGCTACGATCAGCAGGTTATCGGCGTCGGCCTGTGTGACGATGTTTTGTTCCCGGACGGAGCCGCCCTGTGTGGCTTCGGGATTACGCACCGAGAGCAGCCGGGCCAGATCACCTTCGATGTTGATGATCAGGTTCGCCTCGATATTGCCCCGTGTGCCCGCACTGTCTTCGAGAGCCTCGATGCGGGCATTCACTTCCTGCCCGACGCCGGCCCCAACGATCACGGCTTCGGTGGTGCGGAAACGCGCCGGACGCGCCCCCGGGGTGCTCAGGATCGTGCCCTGAGGTATCTCTACAGCGGACTCGATTCGGTTGGTGAAGACCACAATGCCACTGGCAAGGGTGGTCGGCACGTCGATCAAACCAGTGGTGGGGATGCTGGCCCGGGATTCAACCTCCAGTGTTTGTAGGGCCGCGGGGATGCGTTTGCCCTCAACATCAATGGCCGTCAGGGAGGCGTCCGCAATCAAGGTCACGGCCGCATCGATCTGGTCTTTGGCGGGGTAGATCACCACTTCTGCGGCGGGCAAGAGAAAATAGGCCACCAGTAAAAAAGCAGCGGCAAGGCTGCCGATTACACTCACCCGTGCGATGCGCCGGACCAAACGCTGGCGGGGCGAGAGCACCTGCTCCCGACTGCGGCGCAGCAGCAGTTCATGGGGATCGGGCGCGTCAAGGGGACGATCTGAGCGATCCACAAAGATTTTGTTGAGCGCTTTTTTCCAGCGCTGGCGCTGACTGGCATAAACGGAGGAAAAGACCGAGATATTCAGATCGTGGGCGGCGTCGATCACATCCGGGTCACGGCTGACCAATGCCAATCTGATGCCGCGTCGGGCTGCTTCACGCTGAATCAATACCAGATCAAGTTTGCGCGCCAGAATGGGATAGGTCAGGCGTGAAGGTGCGGGGTAAACCAATAAAGCGCGCTCCGCCTTCACAAAAGAAAGGCGGTCGCGCACCGAAGCGACATCGTCGTAGGGTTCAAGCTGAATGATTTGGAGCTTCATGAACGGCGCAGACCGCGCCCGGCACTAACCGCCGGAGCTTTCGCGGCGGGGTTCGCCCAAAACCCGACGCACCGCCTGAATCAGTTCGCTGGGGCTGAAAGGCTTGGTGATGTAGTCATTGACTTTGGCGATGTGCAGCCCCAGAACCCGGTCAATGCTCTGGGCTTTGGCCGTAAGCACAATCACCGGAATATCCTTGGTGGACTCCGCAGCGCGCATGGACTGATACACTTCCCAGCCGTCAATGTCGGGCATCATTAAGTCCAGCAGCACCAGATTGGGTTTGACTTCATCCACCACCTTGAGGCCATCATGCCCATTGTTGACGCCGGTCACATCGTAGCCCTCTTTTTTGAGGATCAACTTCACCAGTTCAACGGTTTTGGGATCATCTTCAATACATACAATCTTGGTTGGCGTGCCAGTCATGACCGATGCTCCGCATCTGAATGTTTATGAATTCACAATTCAGTGTATCACAAACCCAAAACCCGAACCATAACGGTTCCTGTGACGAAAGCGGATGAATTTCAAGGGTTACCCTCAGATTGTTATAGTTTTGGGAGATTCCTTAACGCTCATCACCGCCTAGAAACCACTTGCGAAGGGCATCTGTTACCGGGTTTGCCTTCACTTCCCAGCCCCTGCGCGGCGAGGAGAGGACAGAAGACGGGGTATTTACCCCAAGGGGAAGGTTGAGGGAGACACCTCCTCAAAAGAATCTTCCCCCCTTTTCCAAACTGAAGAAAGGGGGAATGGGGGATGAGGTCGAAACGTGCAGGATTAATTTTTAAACGGTTTCTGCGGGGGCTTCTGCCTCAAATCGCTTTGCCGATAAATACAGGTAAACAGCTTCAACTACCCAAGCCCTAAACCACCAAAACGACTTGGAGCAGACCTTGTCATACCCCTCCAAAAGCGCTGTAGCCCCCATCCACCGGGATCACGACCCCTGTCACAAACCGGGCTGCCGGACTGCATAACCAGATCAGCGCACCCACCAGTTCTTCGGCTTCACCAAAGCGCCCAGCGGGGGTTTGGGCGATGATCTTTTTGCCCCGATCCGTCAGGCTGCCATCGGGGTTGAGAAGCATGGCCCGATTCTGGGCCCCGATAAAAAAGCCGGGTGCGATAGCGTTAACTCGAAGGCCTTCGCCATATTTGCGAGCCATTTCTATGGCCAGCCAGCGGGTGAAGTTATCGATCCCGGCCTTGGCGCTGGCATAGGCGATCACGCGGGTGAGTGGGCGCTGCGCCGCCATCGAGGAGATGTTTACAATCGACCCTGACTTTTGCTGGGCCATCACCTCCCCAAAAACCTGAGAGGGCAGAACCGTGCCTGTCCAGTTGAGATCAAAGGTGCTGCGCAGGGCCTCCAAGGGAACCCCAAAAAAGGATTGATCGTCGGCAACCGTGGCAGCCGGCACGTTCCCCCCCGCTAGATTGACCAAAATATCGATGCGCCCCCACGTCTTGAGGATTACATCACGGTCTGCTTCCAACTGCTCACGATTGAGGACATCAGCCGTCAGAAAAAGGGCTTGCGCACCCTGAGCCGTAAGCTGTTCCGCGAATTCCCGTCCCCGCTCCACATTACGATCCAGCAAAGCAGCCCGTGCCCCAGCCTGAACCAACCCACGTACCAACGCATTGGCGAGCGCCCCGCCCGCCCCAGTGACCACCGCGACCTGATTTTGGAGTGAAAAAAGCTCCGTGAGATAAGGTGAATTCATCGTGTATTCCGCCAGATTGTTGATCATGCTTACCACAACCCCAAGGAGTATAGCGCTGAAATGTGTCCATTCGATATACTGGTAAAGATTTTTTGGGGTGGGCGACTCCACACGGAGGACAGTTCAAAGGGTGGCACTTCAAGCATCTGATCCGGTTTTGATCCTCGACATCGGTTCGTCGTCTGTGCGCGCTGCTGTCCTGTTGGGGGATGCCCGCGAGACCAATCTAGAAGGCATCAAGCTGCCCTATAGAGTGCGCCACAGCCCAGAGGGCGGCGCTGAGATCGATCCTCATCAACTGCTGCACCTCGTCCTCACCGCGATCTCAGTGGTACTGGGGCAGGCCCAGCGGGCACAGGTGGAGATCAAAGCCGTCGCCATGGCCTCACTGGTGGGCAGTTTACTGGGCACAGATGAGGCTGGTGAACCGCTGACCCCAATTTACATCTATGCGGATCGAAGGGGGGCAGAACTCAAAACGCGCATTTCCGATCCCGACGATTACCTTCAGCGAACAGGCTGTCGACCGCATCCCAGCTACGCTCCGATTCGCCTCATGTGGTTGGCCCAAACCCAACCTGAAGTCTTTATGGGCGTTCAACGCTGGTTTCAGCTTGGGGATTGGATTCTGTTTCAGCTTACGGGCAAACTGCGCATCAGCCTCAGCGCTGCCTCGTGGAGTGGACTGCTCAACCGCTATCAGAACCACTGGGACGCCGCAGCTCTTGCGCTTGTGGGGGTCAAACCAGAGGCACTCTCGGAGGTATCCGATCATCCGGTTCAGGGGCTTCTACCAATCCACGAGGATCGCCTTAACGGGCTTCGAGAAGCGCTGTGGTTCCCCGCCGTAGGGGATGGGGTGGCCTCCAACATCGGTTCAGCGTGCGCCCGTTCAGATCGGGTGGCAATCGCATTGGGCACCAGTGGGGCTTTGCGGGTGATCGTGAAGGGTCGTCCAACCGTGCCCCCCGGATTATTCGCCTACTGCGTTGATTCGGAGCGTTCGCTGATTGGCGGGGCCCTCAACGATGTGGGGAGCATGTACACATGGCTGAGTCAGGTTTTGAACCTGCCCCCAGAGGGTATGGCGGAGGCGGAGGCACTGCCCCCGGATGCGCATGGTTTAACCATTCTGCCCTTTTTAACTGGCGAACGCGCCCCCGGATGGCAGGGTGACGCACGAGCGGTCTTTGCAGGCATGACCCCTGACACCACCCCGGCCCAGATCATGCGTGCGGGGTTGGAGGCAGTGGCCCTGTGGTATGCGCGCATCTGGAAACAAATGCGCGAAGGTCTGCCCGAACTGGCACGGGTTGAGTTGGGCATCGCCAGCGGTGCCCCGACCAACACGCCACTGTGGGTGCGCATCCTTGCGGACGCCCTCAATCTCTCCATCATTCGCGCCGAACCCGAAGCGACTCTGAGGGGTGCGGTGCTCCTTGCCAGTGGTGTGGAAGGAGGGGCCATGACCAGTGCCCACCTGCGCTTTGACCCCACCCCTGAAGCCCATGCCCGCTATCAAGAAGCGGGCGCACGTCATGACTTTTTGTATCGGCAGTTGTACCCATCATCAGAAAGTATGGTATGACCTCAAACAGTACAGGTACGCTCATTCTGGTGCGCCATTCACAACCCAAAATCGTCACGGATTATCAACCCTCATTGTGGACTCTAAGCGATTCTGGGAGGGCCCGCTGCCATATCCTCGCCAAAACGCTCGCTGGTTATTATCCCGATGTGGTGGTCTCCAGTATGGAGGTCAAAGCGATTGAGACCGGGCAGATTCTGGCGACCGACCTCAATAAACCCCTTAAAACGCATGAGGGGCTGCGCGAACATGCCCGCCCCAATGTGGGTTGGTTTGACACCGTTGAGGAATTTGAAGCTCAGGTTTCTGCATTTTTCCAGCACCCGCGCCAGTTGGTTTTTGGCTCAGAAACGGCAGACGAAGCCCACCGCCGATTCAGCCTCGCCCTGTATGAGGTGATCGAAACCCTGCCGGGGTCTAATCTGGTGGTGGTTACCCATGGCACGGTGCTCACCTTGTTCACCACCCGGCTTACCGGCGCAGACCCTTATCTCTTTTGGCGCGGCTTAGGAATGCCCGCTTATGTGGTGGTGAGTGTCCCTGCAATGAAGGTGCTTGAAGTCTGCACCAAGATCGGCGATTGAGCGCCTTAGAAGCCTGACATGAGAATCATCTCTGTCGGGCTTAAGCTTAATGGTGTCCCCCAATTCCTAACACAACGGATGCATGATCGTGCAGGCAATATTACAAGTCACCTATAACGTCCTTCTGCCTATCTTTTTCACCGCCGGGTTGGGGTACTGGTTCGCCAAACGCTTTCACCCAGACATCACCGTCTTCACCAAACTCTCGATTTATATCCTCATGCCCTGTTTGGTTTTCAGCACCATCACCAGTTCCGAGGTGGAGGTGGGCGAGATGGGACGCTTGACGGCATTGGTGATCCTTCAGACAGGGTTGTTGATCGGGGTGGGCTATCTCCTTTCGCGCTGGTTTCAGGGCTTGGGACGCCCTACCCGCACCGCGATTTTGCTGGCTATTGTATTGGGCAATTCGGGCAATTACGGTATTCCCTTGATTGAGTTTGCGTTTGGTCCGGCAGGGGGGCAGCGTGGAGTCCTGATCGCGGTGTTGGGAACCATCGTGATCAACACGGTTGGGGTATATATCGCCTCCAGCGGTAAAAAAGCCTCAGTGCGGGCTGCGATTCGGGCGGTTCTAAGTATCCCCTTGCCCTATGCGGTGATCTTGGCGCTGCTGATCCGGTTCTTGCAGATCGAACTGCCTCTGCCTGTGACCCGCACAGTCTCGATGCTGGCGCAAGCAACTGTGCCTCTTTTATTGATGCTTTTGGGGGCACAGCTTTCCAATGTCTCGCTGCGGAGCCTTGGCCGAGAACGTTTTAAGGCCATGGCTGCGGTTACCGGGGTGCGCCTTTTGGTGGGCCCTTTGATGGTGGTGGCCCTCGCGCCCTTTTTAGGGATTGAAGGCATAACCCGCAGCATCGCCATTGTGCAGTTGGGGATGCCCACAGCCGTGAATTCAGCGCTTTTATCAGCGGAGTTTGGGGCCGATTCGGAGTTCGCCAGCACGGTGATTTTGATCAGCACCCTTGCCAGCATTGTGACCCTAAGTTTTATGCTGCCCTTGGTTGTGCCGGGGGGAGGATAAATACTTTAGGCAAGTTCCAGCAGCAGGGCCACCGCCGAGTCCGGGCACGCCCCCTGAAATTCAGCCGACTGATGCAGTGAATCGGGCAGATCTTCCCGTCCTACCACTTGAAAACCCCATCGAGGGAAATATTCTGCGGCGGTGGTGGTGAGCAGTGCAACTTGCTTCATGCCTCCAGCCGCGGACTCCTGAAGCACCCGATTGACCAACGCCTGCCCCAATCCTTCACCGCGATGGCTTTGATCAACGGCCACCGAGCGCAGCAGCCCAACCTCGCCGTAAGGCTCTATCCCGGCGCACGCGATCAGGGTTTGCCCATCAAAAACCAACCAGAAATGAGCAAGGTGATCGCGCACCCCTTCAAGGGGCAGATGGGCCGCCGTGAGCAGCCCTTCCACCTTGGTGAGATCAGAAGGCTGTGCTTTACGCCAAAGGAACTCAGGCATTGTGGACTTTTTAGACCTCACTTCGCTAGTCGAAACATCAAGGTGCTTTCGCCGATCTTGACCACATCCCCATCTTTAAGAGGGATAGGCTGCGCCCCAACCGGGTTACCGTTTAAGACGGTGCCGTTGGCGCTGCCTAAATCCATCAGCGACCAGATTTCGTTCTTTTTGCTGATCCGGCAGTGAGGCCGCGAGACGGCCCGATCTTGCAAGGAGATGTCCCAGTTAGCGTCAGTGGTGGTACGTCCCACCGTGATCACATCCTCCATGAGGATGAACTCGGAGCCTTCGTGGGGGCCGTTGGTGGCAGTTAATTTGGGACGTCCAGCACCCATTGCAGGCACAATGATCGTGCCAGTTTTGCGCGCCGTCGCTTCTTCTTCTTCAGTCACAACGGCGGAAAACTGAAGGGTGGGCACATATAACCGGATTTGATCCCCGTGTGCCAATGGATAAGGTGCGGTGATCCGCTGATCATTCACAAAACAACCGTTGGCGCTGCCCAGATCGGTGATCGTGAAGACCCCATCTCGAAAAGCGATTACCGCGTGCTGGCGGCTCACATGCCGTTCTGGGATACTGATGTCGCTCTCCGGGGCGCGTCCGATGCTGGCGGTTGCGCCTTCAACAAGGACAAACTCCCGTTTCTCTTTGGTCTGCGGGTCTTCCCATGTGATTTTGGCGATTCCTTCGGGCTGTCCCACGATGAAATTTCCCCCTTAGCCCATGATAATTGCACTTAGCGTCCGGCGAAACGATAACCAACCCCTCGTGAGGTCAAGATATACTCTGGATGATCGGGGTCCGTTTCTACCTTTTGACGCAAATAGTGAATGTAAAGTTTCAAACTATCAACGGCGTCGGCGTAACCGGGGCCCCATGCCTCTCTGACCAGTTCAGTGCGGGTGATCACCCGTCCGGTGTTACGCACCAGCACACTGAGCAAATTAAACTCCTTAGGCGTTAAATGCACAACTTTGTTGCGTACCCGCACCTCACGATTCAGGAAGTTCACCCGGAACTCGCCCCCATTAAAGACCAGTTCCTCAGAGACCGAAGGCCCCGGTGAACGGCGCAAATGGGCCCGCACCCGGGCCACCAGTTCATCATTGTCAAAGGGTTTGGTGATGTAATCATCCGCGCCCAATTCCAAGCCCTTTACCACATCCTTCACCTCGCTTTTGGCGGTGATGAAGATGATGGGCACATCAGAGAGTTCCCGCAGGCGGCGGCATACTTCAAAGCCATCCATTTCAGGCATCATAATATCCAGCAGCACCAGATCGGGATGGTTGCGATATGCTTTACGTAAGCCCTCCTCTGCGCGAAAGGCTTTGATCACCTCATACCCTTTCTTTTCAAGGAGATGGGCGATCAGATTCACCGTGAATTCCTCGTCGTCGATGATCAGAATCTTCTCAGGCATACCGCGTTTTTGTTCCTGTCTGAAGACATACAAACGTAAGCTGACGAAAACAAATGTACCATGCCCTGTAACGAGACGCAAGCATGAATCAAACCAACGCCCCCTTTCCGGTTGGAAGTCGTAGAGATTTGTTCTACAGGGGTAGGTGTTATGCACTTACCCTCATCCCCGGAGGCAGGTCTCGCCCCTGCGTGAGACCAAATACCGGGCAGCCACACGGGGCTGCCCCTACGCAAATGAATTTTGTGGGGGAAGCCTTCCTTTCAGGGGTAGGTTTTTAATGGAAGGACTTCAAGAACCCCTCACCCCCCTTTTGTGACCGCTTCGCGGTGCCCGTCTCCCACACTTTGCGGGGTGAAGGGGGGAATTAAGACTCTGAGAGGTAAACCCCTCAAACGGTCCCATTCGATAAAGACGGGTAAATGGGATCAACGGCGTAAGTCCAAAAAATCGGGGGCACTGTGTCTCTGGAAGACCGTGATGCGTTTATGGGTTTGGGGGGCTGATTTTCTTTTTGACCCCTTTTTCAAACTCACGCCGGGTGAGCATGACCCGACGCCCACACTTCAGACACTGGATACCGACATCCGCGCCCACCCGGTATATCTGCCATTGATCGCCCCCACAAGGATGAGTTTTGCGCATCTGCACCACATCCCCGATTTGAATTTCAAGAGTCATTGGCTACACCTCCCCCTTCTGCGACTATAATTAGTGCTGTTGGTAGATCATGTTCTGAACTATGGGTGCGCGCAAGGCGCGAAAGGAAATCGTTCCGTGCTTCTTGGAGGACAGTTTAACCTAGCGCGGCTGCTTAGCTACGCACTGGTCATGCTCATTGCGATGACCATCCATGAGTACGCCCACAATTATGTGGCCGACAAAATGGGCGATCCTACTCCGCGTCAAATGAAGCGGCTCACCCTCAACCCGATGGTACATATCGATTGGTTTGGGTGGCTGATGTGGGTGGTGGTGGGTTTTGGCACGCTTGGTTACGCGATCATCAATCCCCGTTACATGCGTAACCAGCGCTGGGGATACCTGCTCGCAGTGGCGGCGGGGCCCTTCTCCAACCTGCTGCTGGCGGCCTTCGCGGCGATCTTGTTCCGGATTGGCATTTGGCGCTTTGATTACTTTGGGGCAAGGGACATCATCCCCAACTTTAACCAAATCATGACCGTGTGGTTTTCGCTAAACCTGCTGCTCTTCCTCTTTAACCTGATCCCGCTTTACCCGCTGGATGGGTGGAAGGTGCTGTTAATGCTGCTCCCCCCGCGAGAATCAGCGCAGGTTGCCCGCTACGAACGTGAGAGCTACTTTGTCCTGATCGGACTGATCCTGCTCACCTTGATTGGGGTGGGGGTGTTGGGCTGGGTGATCAACCCGCCCTTTAATTTCCTGACCCGTGTTTTGCTTGGATTCTAAAGCCGACTCGCAAGAGTCTTGAGCCTCTCACCCCTGTCCCTCAACAAGCGGCAGGGGTGGTGATTCAGCCACACCAAAGGAACATAATCGGATGACCTCAGTTTCGCCCAGCACGGTTGATGAGCGCACCTTACCCAGCCTGCAAAATGCGGCGGTGATGGCCCTGCCCTTTATTGGCGCGGTCTCCAGCCCTCGTCTTGTCCTCCAGACCATCTTGACCGATCCGCGGATTCCAGAGGACTTTCGGCTTGCGACCCTTTCCCTGCCCGATATTGTGGTGATCGGCTTACTCGTGGTCACCCTTGCCCGTTTGATCAGCGATGTCCCTTACCGCGCTCATCTGGGCACAACGGTGCGTCAGATTTTCAGTCAAGGGATCGGAATCGCCCTGCTGCTGCTGGCAGGTTGGATGTTGGTCGGAGTCCTGTGGGCGCAGCATCCTGTTTTGGCGGGGGCGGGGGCGATTCATTATGCTGCTGCGCTGGGACTCATGGTTATCGTGGCGGATCGCCTGCGTGAGAGTCCGAATGCCGTACTCACTGGGGCGCTGTTGGGGCTGCTGGCCGGGGCGATGGTTCATGCTGGGGTGGCTCTTTTACAGGTGATCAAACAAAACCCGTTGGGCTTGGAGTGGCTCGGTGAGGTGCGCCGTTTCCTCTACGAGACCACTACTTTTTACCGTGCGCCGGGGCTGTCGATGCATCCTAACTATCTGGGTGGGTATCTGCTGCTGGCGCTGTGGGGGTGTGTGCTGTGGGCCTCGAAGCGGCTTCAACTCAGCCCTGAAAAAGGCTTACGCACCCTTGTACTACCTCTGATCATCGGGATCGGCTGTGCGGTGGGTCTGCTCAGCACGGCCTCACGGGGGGCGATGCTGGCGGCGGCGATCAGCGCCATTCCACTGGTGAGGATGCTCCTTGTCAGCCTCAAGGGGCGGATGCGCACCCTCTTGATCATCAGTGTGGGGGCGGCGGGGGTGATCGCCTTGATTGTGCTCTTTGTGGTGGTGCTGCGGGGCGATGTGATCACCCGTTTGTTCACCGCCCGTGAGTTCTTCTTTGAGGACAGTTGGGCCGTGATCCAAAGCAGCCCTCGAAACCTCCTGATCGGGGTCGGTGAGAACAACCTGATGGCGGCCGTCGCCGCGATGCGGTTGGGTGAGATGGTTAACTTGCTGCCAGTGCATATCGTCTATGTCTACCAGTGGGCGACTTTGGGACTGCCCGGCATGATCCTCTTTGGTTTTGCCCTTGTGGGGATGCTGCGCGGGCTGAGGCAGCCGAATCAGCGCCTGCTTTTTGTGTGGACATGCGCCATTGTGGGCATTGCGGTCGCAAGTTTTGTGGATAACTACTACTGGGCGATCCCGCCTCACCGTGATCTGCTGCTGTGGGCCTTTGGGCTGTGGTGGGGGCTTCGACTCAGCCCGGTTTCCGCAGCCTAACCATATGGGTTTTGATTAGGAAATCTTCCACCCGGCATTGAGGATGGCGCTCCTGAAGGCGGGCAAACAGGGCGGGGTGCTGGGCCCGAAAGTCCAGCGCCCGTTCGGAGAGTTCTAAGATCAGCCCTTCAGGTTTGAAGCCACAGTCCTGATACAAGGCGAGATATTCCTCGGTGCGCAGCCGGGAGAACAAATCCAACTCGACATAACGCCCACCCGATTGAAAGTCGGGCTGGGTGTGGCGGAAGCGCTCAAAGTACGCCTGATATTCGGGGGGATCAAGCAGCAGGTGATTGTAACTGTGAGCCAATCCGCCCGCGCCGCTGAAGTGATCGCCGCCGGGGGCATACCACAGCGGCCCATAGGCAGCGTAGATCAGCCCGCCGGGTTTGAGGATGCGCCATGTCTCGCGCAGGGCCGCCCCCAGATCGCGCACATGCTCAAAAACCGCGTCAGAAGCGGCCAGATCAACGCTGGCATCAGGCAAAAAGCTGAGGGCGTCCAGTGGGGCGGCCTGAAATTCGACCCTGATCCCCCACTGTTCCTTGATCCAGCGGCTGATCTCGGCCCACGACTCAAAGGGGAACAAGTCCACCGCGCTGATCTGTGCTGGCAGCAGTTGGGCCCAGTGGGCCGCATCCCAACCGTTGCCCGTCCCCTGAATAAGCAGATGGGAATCGCGGACACGGCGTGCCCGGTCTGCCCAACGGCGGCGGGCGATCATGGGCATCCCCCGCTCTAACAGGATCAAGTCCGGGTGAAGTCGGCGGCGCGCTTCTGGGGGCAGATGGCGGCGGGCATTCAGATGGAGCAGCGGACGGGCCAGCGCCATCAGCGGGGCTTTCCAGTCCCCCCGGCTGATGCGCTGGAGCTGCGCCCGCCACGATTCCACCACATATCCACCTTCAGGCATGGGTTGAGAAGAGAACATCATGGGTTGAAGTGAAAATACCCTCACCTTGTGTAATTGTAGAGCGTCCTCCAACTTACGCAGGGCGGGTAGGATCAGATCGTGCATCTCAGCGTAGAATGCCGCTGCGCCCACCCTGAAGCTGCTCCACCAGCCTTTCCACCTGAAGCGTGATCGCGACGGTCATATCGGCGTGGCGCATAAACACCTTCAGTATCTCCTGAAGGTTATCATAGTTCGCCTGAATACGCTGTGCAACCATCTGCATTCCTCTTTTATGAATCTCTCAGCAGTCAAAGAGGTAGCATAACCAAAGGCGATGCGCCCCGCAAGGGGCGCATCGCCTCGATCAACTGGCAGATTGTACAAGAGGGAAGGGGTTATAGGATTCCTCTCCGCAGCAGGGGTGAAGCATCAGCTACACCCACGAGATCATCGAGTCCCGTTCGGGGCCGGTTGTCCCCATGAGGGGCACAACCCCCAACGCCCCTGAAAGAAAGGCGATGTATTGCAGGGCCGCCGGGGGCAGATCACGCAGTGAACGGACCCCCTGCACAGCCTGACCATCCCACGAAGGCAGTTCCAGATACTGCGGCGTTACCCGGTTGAGGTAGTCCTGATCGGGACGGTAACCAACGACCTCGCCTGTGCTGTTCAGGTAGTGGGTACACACCCGAAGGGGCGAGTCGCTGTAAGCAATATCAAGGTGGGTCAGGAGCAGGTGAGTCATACTGCTCACTGTGGCAAAAAAGCGCAAACAGGGCAGATCAATATGGGCAATATCGCGGGGGCGGCGGGTGGTCGCGCCGTATTCATGTGCATCCTCGCGTATCCGATGGGCCAAGCCCTCATCCATCAGGGTCGGCAGGCGGCGGGTGCCCACACTGGAAGTATAGGTTGCTTTGATCGTGCCCGCCCGTACCGCGATTCTCTCCGGGGCAACTACGCCCTCCGTAGAGTGCAGAATCCCGCTGAAGGTGGGGTCAGAGGCGGTTATGTCGGGGTAAACCCCAAAGCGAGGATCAAGCCCGATAGCCTGTGCCCCTTCAAAGATCGCAGGGGCGTTCCCGGCCCACCAGACCTCAGCGCCAAGGCCGCCGGGACGCACATAGGGCAGAAGTTTCTCCCGAGCTTCGGCCAAGCGCGTGAAGAATGCCTGCCGTGAACCCGCCGGGATGGGATCACGGTGCAGGGCCGGTACAGTCACTTCAGCCAGCGGCAGCCCTAAACCTTTGATCAGGGCTTCGTACAGGTCATAATGCCGTCCCAGACGTTCCACCCAGTCGGGTGAGGCCAAATCGCGGACACGCATCGGATGGCGGTAAAGGACATCGGCGTAAGCAGGCGAGATGCCTCGCCCCGTCGCGCCTTTGCCCCCGCTCTCCCACGCTTTGAGGGCCGCTTCATAGGCGCGGTGGGTATCCAGCGCCAGCACCGCCATCTCATCGATCTGGAGTTTGAGCGCAGCCCCTCCGCGAAGGCGCAGCAGAGTCTCGATCTCCTCCACCAGATCGGAAGGATGGATGACCATCCCTTTTCCCAGCAGAATATAGGCGTTTTCATGCAGCGCCCCAGAGGGCAGTTGATGCAGCGCGATCCGCGTCCCGCCCACGATCACCGTATGACCCGCGTTGGGGCCGCCGTTCCAGCGGTACACATACACGGGTTGACTGCCTGCGCCGAGTCGGGCACACAGTTCATCAACGATGCGCCCCTTGCCCTCATCCCCAAAAGCGCCGCCGGCAACGGCAATACTGTTGGGGCGCACCCCTTCGGCAGGGTTGATGAGTGGGTTCATGGGCAAGGGGCGATCTATCCCATGGAGATCACCCTGAAGGTAAATGGACTGATGCAGCGCCTGCCAATTCATGAATGGCGTCCTTTTGAAAGCCGTCCCAACAGAAGGAAGGTAAGGGTTAGACCGCCCAGCACCCAATTGAGCCATGCCAAATCGCCGGGGCCACCTTCGCCGCTCAGAGGGGAGGTGCGCTTAATGTGGATCAGTCGATAGGGTTGGGTGACCTTATCGAGGGATTCATCCTCCATCGCCCGGGGCTGAACGCCCATTGCAGGGGCCACAAAACCGCTGCCGATCAACACCTGCCGCATCAAGGGTAATCGGTTGGGTGCAGCGCTCACATCCTCCGCCTCACCGGCCCACCGCCCTTCAGGCAGCCATACTTCTACTTGGGGTGTTTTTTGGATATTTTTGTACCAGTCGGAGACAACCCCAAAGCCAGCGGTGCAGTAGAGTTCACCCTCTACAACTGCATAGTTAACCGGAGTCCGGCGCTTCAGACCGGATTTACGCCCAGTGTGGGTGATGACCATAATCCGCCCCATCGAATCGGGCATCGCATTGATCATTTTCCCCCAACCCAGCCGCCACATCAGGAGCATAAAACGATTGAGATATTTGAAGCCGCGTCGTGCCAGCTTCTCAGCGCGAGGATCGAGCATCGGTGGTTTCCTTTCTTCAGCAACCGACGTCGATTCATCTATGATACCGCAAACCGGGGGAAACCCCATTCTGTTGTGCGGAGAGACCAATGGGAATCGTTTGGAAGCGGTGTGATTGGCTGAGCAAAACCTTGCCCCCTCTATCCCGCCACCTCTCCGGTGAAGCCATTCGGGATGAAGGGGCGATGTGGATCAGGCCCCAGACGTGGTGATCACCCGCCCCGGGTTTGCCTTTTCAAAAGCGCTGATACCCTCGTCCTGATTGAGGATGTAGCCAAGTTGATCCACACCATCCAGCAGGCAGCGGCGAGCAAAACCATCAATGGGGAAGGACACAGCACGCCCATCTGGTAGAGTCACTGTTTGGGCTTCGAGATCAACCTTAACCGTGGTTTCTGGGTCTTCCGCCACCAAACTGATCAACTGCTGATGGGTCTGGGGATCAACCTGAATGGGCAGCAGTCCGTTTTTGAGGGCATTATTGCGGAAAATATCGGCGAAGTAGGTGCTGATGACGGCTTTGAAGCCATACCCAGTAAGCGCCCAAACGGCGTGCTCACGGGAACTGCCGCAGCCAAAATTGTGCCCGGCCACCAATACCACCGCACCCTGTGCCTCAGGTTTATTCAGGGCAAAGTCGGGCAGCGGCGACCCATTCGGGGCATAACGCCAATCCGAAAAAAGACTTTCCCCCAACCCTTTGGCGCTGGTGGTCTTAAGAAATCGCGCCGGGATGATCTGATCGGTATCGATGTTTTCGACCGGGACAGCCGCAACTTTACCGACAAAAGGCTTCAATGGCTCCATGCTGAATACTCCTGATGTTTAGAACGGTCGATGATAGTACCTCACCCTAAAGCAGCCACAAACTCCCCGGCGGTAACAAAACGCTGATCGGGGTCTTTATGCAAAGCCCGCTGAATGGCCAGTGCTGCCTGTGGAGGCAGTTCCGGGGCCCGATCACGGGGGTTAGGTACGGGGCGCTGAAGATGGGCCATCAGCACTTCTCCGATATTGTCCCCTGCAAAAGCGACCTCGCCGGTGGCAAGTTGATAGGCGATCATGCCCAGTGCATAAATGTCCGCCGCCGCTGTTACATTGCGCGGATCGGCGATCTGCTCCGGGGCCACATAACTGAGTGTGCCCATCATCGCCCCGGTTTGGGTCTTGGAACTGGCCCCAACCAAAATCCGGGCCAGACCAAAATCGGTCAGGATGGCCCGAAAGGGGAACTCTGATGGGACTTCTGACCGGGGCTGAAGCATCACATTGGCAGGCTTCACGTCCCGATGGATCACCCCGTTTGTGTGGGCAAAATCCAAGGCCGCAGCGACGTCCTTCAAGATCTCCAAACTCTGATCAAAGGGCAGTTTCCCGCCCCGATCCTTAAGGTAATGGTTGAGCGGCGGCCCGCTGATCAAGGTCATGGAGATATAGTACACCCCCTCAACCTCTCCGGCATCAAACACTTGCACAATATTGGGATGTTGAAGGGCTGCGATGGTCTGGGCTTCACGTTCAAAACGCAGGGCATTGTCGCCATCCATGGAGAGGCTGGGGGCAAGGACTTTGAGGGCCACCTCGCGCTTGAGGGCCGTGTGCCGTGCCCGGTACACTTCGGCCATGCCGCCATGCCCGATGATGCTGCCCACTTCGTAAATGCCTAAGCGTTTGCCCGTGAACCGTCCCACATCCGCCAAAAATGACTCGATCTCTCCTTGAAAGGTGAAAGAAGCGCGTTTGTTAAGGCGTTCGCGCACGTAATACCGATGGGTCACAAAGCGTCGTACCCGGTGCAAAATGGGTTGAAAAAGCAGGGTGATCACCACTGTGGAGATGGCCACTGCCACGCTCGATTGGGCGCCGCCCGTGACGGCCTGAAAAATCTGTTGAAGCACCAATACGCTGAAGATATAAATCAAAAGGATCACCCCGGTCACGGCGCTGAACAGAAGGGCCCGATTAAAGATTGCATCAATGTCCCAGAGGCGGTAGCGGGTGATGGTGATCCCGATTGCCAAAGGCAGTGTCAGGCCGGGGACAACCACCAGCAGGGGTACCCCCACAAGGTTAAAAAGGACACGAGGCATCCCTCGGTTAAGCTGGGGAAATAAGTCGGGCAGGAGAATGTAGAGGGCAAAGCCCAGCACCGTCACTGCCATACTGAGCATGATCAGACGCAGGCTGCGGCGCTGTGTCTCGTCAAGAGCGGTGCGGTACCGGCTGATCTGGGCCCCGATCCCCAACAAGAGTCCCAAAATGATGATCACCGTCTCCAAGCCACTGGGAAAAAAGGCCGCAGTGATCGCCCAGATGGTCCAGCCGATCATAAAATAGCGGCTCCACGCTGGGACGAACCGCCCATCAGGCATGATGAAAAAAGAGAGCGTGCCCAAGATGATCCCAACATGGCGCAGGAAGTCGATAAAACGTTTCCAGTCAGGGTAGCGGGCGGCCAGCGAACCTACTGATGAATTTAAGACGATCCCGGCGGTGATCACGGTTAAGGAAAAAAGCAAGGTCAGGGCACTGTCAGAACGGCGCACAAAAAGCAAAAAGCCCAAACCCACAAATGCCGCCAGCAGCAGCAGCGCCCAAAAGTCTAAGTACACCGCATAGGCAGTTACGGGGACGTTTAGGGATTGGAGGGCTTCGGCTTCTGTCGGTGAAAGTAGATAATAGGCTGTAGGACGGTCGTGGACACTGTTCAGTTCTTCAAAATGGATAGGGACAGAGAGCGCAAAAACCCCTAAAAAGAGCGCAACCACCACCAGCCAGATCAACCGTGCCCCGGAGAGCCAAAAGCCACTGAGATGATCGGCCAGTCCAAAGGTGCTAAGGGAAGTTGACGACCGCATCGATAATGTGCCTGTGGATTGTTCTTGACGGAAGGACATGCGATGCCACTCGATTATGCTTAATGATTGCTTTATGAACAGTATAGCTGATTTTTCTGATAGAAAATGTTAAAAGCCTGTAGCAGAGGTGATAAGTTATGCACAGGCCCTCATCTCCCTACGGCTGCTGTGGGGTGCCCGATCCTGACTGACACTTCGCGGCTAGGAGAGAGGGTAAATCTTTCGTGGAGGTATCCCCCACAACCCCCAATGGAGGATGCGGGTAAATCCTACTGTCGCCACTCAGACCACTTGCGGGAGCGGGCACCGCGCAGCGGTCGAGGGGTTAGGGCCAGTGCCTAACGCTTACACCTAGTTGACGCCCTGACCTGAAAGTGCTACCCTGAAATCATGTTCATCCTCGTAGGGGAAACCAAGATGACTGATGCTGAACTGGCTATCCTAAGTTTACTTTCCGAAAAACCCACCTATGATCATGAACTGCACCGCCTGATTGAGGAGCGTGGTCTGCGACGCTGGACGGCCATCGGCAATTCGTCGATGTATTATGTCCTCGACAAGCTGGAGACTCAGGGTTTGGTGCAGCGGATGAGCGGAGAGACCAGCAAACGCATGTACCAGATCAGCGCTGCCGGGATGGGCGTGCTGCAAACCTCGGTGACCGATCTGCTCAGTACCCCCCGCGCCTATGATAAGAGTTTTGAATTAGGGTTGGCGAACCTCCATATCCTCAAGACTCATCAGGTACAAACGGCGCTTACAAGCCGCCAACAAGACCTAACCGCCCAACTCAGCCGCTTGCAAGAGATGGTGGACAGTGGCAGCACCGCTGATTCGTTTCAGGCGAATGCCCTTTTTGCCCATCGCATCGCCATGATCAAAGCGGAGTTGGCATGGCTCGACGACTTTATTACCCGTTGGGCGGCGCAGGCCCCTGCCGATCCTGAACTGGTGATCGAACCCGCCATCATCCCCCGTAACCGTCAGGTGATCTTGCCCCAAGACCCGGACTCGGTGCATAAGCAGCCTACTCAGGAAGTGCCCCCATATCACAAACACACCCCTCCGGGGATGCCCACTCCGCCACAACTTCCTAAACCGGAAGATGCCAACGAGGATTAAACACACGCTTCATGAGTGAGGGGGATCGTCGTAAAGCGCTGGAGTCGGCACTGAAAAGCCTCAGTCAACGGTTTGGCGAAGGCGCTGTCCTACGCCTCGGTGATGCTCAACACCTTCAGGTCGAGGTGATCCCCTCCGGTTGTTTGTCCCTTGATATGGCCTTAGGGGTCGGAGGGCTGCCTCGCGGACGGGTTACCGAAATCTACGGCGCGGAAAGTTCGGGCAAGACCACCCTCTGTTTGCATGTGATTGCCGAAGCCCAAAAACAGGGTGGAATCGCCGCATTTGTAGACATGGAGCACGCCCTTGATGCCCGTTACGCAGCCCGTATTGGGGTGAATCTGGATCGGCTTTATATCGCCCAGCCCGATACAGCAGAGCAGGCCCTCGAAATCTGCGAAGTCCTGATTCGTTCGGGAACCTTTGCAGTGGTGGTGCTGGATAGTGTGGCGGCACTGGTGCCGGAGGCTGAGGTTGCAGGGGAAATGGGCGATAATCACCCCGGTTTGCAAGCCCGTTTGATGAGTCAGGCCCTGCGTAAACTTTCGGGGGCGATCAAAGACTCCGATACGGTGATGGTCTTCACCAACCAGATACGCGAGAAGATTGGGGTGATGTTTGGTAATCCTGAGACCACCAGCGGCGGGCGGGCCCTTCATTTTTACGCCAGCATTCGTCTTGATGTGCGCCGGGTTCAGGCGATCAAAGTCGGGCTTGAAGATGTCGGGATGCGGGCCCGGGTGCGGGTGACCAAAAATAAGGTTGCGCCACCGCTGCGGGAAGCCGAATTTGATGTGATGTTTGGCACGGGCATCAGCCGTGCCGGCGATCTCCTTGATCTAGGGGTGAGTCTTGGGCTGGTGGAGAAACGTGGGGTGTTCTTCAGCTTTGAGCGAATCAACTTTGGGCAGGGACGGGAACACGTCAAACGGTTCCTCGATCAACACCCAGAGGTTGCGCGCCGCCTCGAAGCGGATATTCGTGCGCGATGCGGTTTAGGACACACCCCTATTCCTCCCGCTCGGTAACTGCCCCAAAAAGCGCCCGATGCGGAAAGACCAGTTGATCAAGCTGGCGGATGCCCCGTGCCAAGGCTGATTTATTGGCTCGTTCAAAATCACGGTGAGTGTCTTGGATGCGGGTGGTCTGCTGCGGTGAAGGCTCCAATGAAAAAACAGCCATCGCCGTCGTGTATTCACCGGGCGCAAACACCAACCACTGCCCGTTCTTAAGTTCCTTACGCTGCGCCAGTAACTGCTTCCCCCCACTAACCACCGTCTGAATGGCCTGAATCAGTTTGGCCACCATATCCTCTTCAGGCTGCGGTCTCCCTTGGGAGGTAAGCAGTTTGCCCGCGTTAGGGGGTTTCTGTTCATAGATCGAATAGGACAGCACTCGCGCTTCAAATTGGGCCCGCAAAAATGTGGTGCGGCCTGCATTGGCTACGGGTTTCCAAGCGTTGGTGTCTGGGTCGCGGGCCAGTAAGCGCTCTATGATCACCCGCTTTTCGTTGTAGTGGCCATAGACTGCCAGAAATTGGGCCCGATTGATCTTACCCTGAGCAAACTCCGCGGCGATGGAGGCAGTTTTTTCGCGTATATCTTCTAGAGCGCTCTCTGCTTGCAGCCGATCTTCGACGGTGGCCAATATCTGCGGCAGGGGCTGGGTGGCTTTGGTTTTGGGGGCAATAGGTTGGGCGTCTGGCGGCGACTCCGGTTGGGGGGGGCGAACTGGGGATCGGCTTGGCTGGC
>JACSRJ010000011.1 GCA_014879835.1 Anaerolinea sp. | reverse complement strand
ACACACGATGAACGACAGGGGATCAACGCACGTCCCAGCGGGATCGGTGAGGTTGGCGGGATTTGCGTTCGCGTACAGATACCCGTTCCAGCCCGTGCTGCCGCCCACCCCCAACACCGGATCGACGCTGGTGAAGGCGCCCAAGCGAGGATTGTACGTCCGGGCGCGCAGATTGACCAATCCCAAAGGATCGGTTTGCTCACCCGTGAAGCCGAGCGCAGTATCCATCCCCGATTCCTGCCCCGGTACAGGCAGCGGTACCCCATAGGGATCATAATCCGCACGGGAGGCAATCTCGCCTGTGTTATTGATCAAGAGCCGTACTGACCCCAATGGATCGGTGCCGAAGGTGCTCCACGTGCTGCCGTTCTGCTGCCCCAGGATACCCAAACCATAAAGGTAGGTGTTGGTCCAGTCTACAGTAGGGGTGTCGATGGTTTCGCTCAGCACTCGGCTTAAGGCACCAGCGGGGTCAAGCAGGTAGTTGACCGAAGTGATCTCCGCGCCGTGGGTGAGGGTGTGGGCGTAGCGGTCACCGTTTCCGGTGTAGGCGTATTCAAGGATCTCGGTACCCCGGCTCACCTTGCGCAGACGGTTTGCAGCGTCATACTGGTAAGCAAGGGAGCCATCGTCCGTCAGGTTGCCGTTGAGATCATAACTGAACTCACTGTTGGTGATCTGGTTCGCCAGATTGTAGCTGTAAGAGAAGGTGCCCACCCCTGGCGCAGTGACGCTGGTGCGGTTGCCCCGCAGGTCATAACCGTAGGCGTACTCGTTTACCGTCGCGCCTTCGGTATAGGTTGCCCCCGTCAGGCGGTAGAGGGAGTCGTATTCGTAGTGGCTGGTGCGGTTGACCCTCACCAGCCTTGTCATACCACCCCACATCATCACTGTAGCATTTCACAGGCTATGCTATTCCATCTAGCAGCGTGTCCGATCTCAGGGGGTCAGTACACTTCATTAATTTACAAATGTGCACTATTCTATTTTATAGAGATTTGCGACTCAATAAGGCTACATTATACTTGCCGTATTTTAGAATTAGCGATTCAATATCTTTGGCACGCTGTGTACTATCAACATAAAGCAAAGTTTGATAGATCTTAAAGTTTGGTTGCATCCACTCATCTTCCAGCTCGAAATAGTTATGTTGCAGCGTGAAAGATTCTTCGGAGATCTTATCTGTTTTATAGTAATCTCCCCGGAATGAACTAGAATGCGGTATCCATTCTAGATTCAAGATGGCTTCAAGTTCTTCTGCTATGCCGTCTAAATTATCAGACTGAAAACCATATATATCATAGATTACCATATGTTATACCTCGTGCTTCAATAGGAGTTACGTACTTGCCCCAATCTCCCTCCCTCCACACTACAGGGTGAAGGGGTGAAGATTCTGGGGGAGCCATCTCAAGCTGCCTTTTTCGATAATTCAGGGTGAGCAGGCTCAGTTGTGTAAGTCCTAGATCATTTTGAGGATGTGATTGCCAATCATGTTATTTTGATGATCAAAGGGTGTTCTGATTTCTTCAGGGTGAATTGAAAACTGCTAAGGCATTCTGTGCAGCGTGAATCACATTAGTCCAGTTCTCGTTATCAATAAATTCTCTTACGGGAGTATGAATGATATCAATGTTCTCCAATGCCACATCAAGTTGCATAATAAGAGTTTTCATAGCTTCTAGTTCCCTTGAGTCTCGAAAGTACACACCGACCATTTCGTTAGGCTCAGCGGCAATTCTGGTATCATCATACAGAAAATGTATTACTTCGGATATATCGTCATATTCGACTCCTTGAGGCATCATCCTATTTATCCATACCTGTTCTTGGTACTCGCGGTTCGCTAGATTGCTTAGGTATTCAATTAGAGCGTTTCGCCCAAAAGCTCCTTGTAATAAATCGGACATCATCGTATCTCCTATGGCTGATTCCAATATTTCCAAGTCAACCATTCCGTTAATGGAATATGGGATATGTCCCAATTCGCCTGCACGTTTTCATAGATTACACCTCCAACCCCAATCCCCTTGCCTCCACTATTGATGACGACATGCGGTATTCCTTGAGTTGTAAACCCAAGAGATTCTCGCCATGGATCAGGGAGATCAATTCTAACATTGTTTGCTCTACCTTTTTTTGTCGGATCCCACCACCTCCATCCACTACCATGTTGCGTCGGACCATTCTTCCAGTGAGCAGGGATTTTGCTGCTAATTTCTGGGTTAGTTGCAAACAATTGGCGCGCCATCTCGGTGTTCTTTGCCTCAATACCTGCTCTTTCCGCTTTGGTAAGTTTGGAGTAAGCATTATAAAAATCACTGGTATCATCCACGATGCTAGTGACGGTACCGACGCTACTGAGTCGCTGCCACAGATATCCCTGCACTTGAGGATATACCACATCTGGATGGAATAGTGGATCAGTGCGTGACAAGTACCAAAGCCGTGAATTGAGTGCGCCAGAAGTTGCCCGTGCCGCAAATGGCAAAGATGCTACCCCCAACACTGTACCCAAGATGCCTTCCCCGCGTTTGAAAGCCTCCCAAGGATCAGATGGATTCCAGTACGAGGCTACCTGCAAGGCTGAAAAACCCGTGCCGGCCACAACAAAGGGCAGCACAAGTTCGGGTAAGGCAATTAAGCCCAATCCAATTGCAGACGCAACCGCTGTTCTACTTGCAACAAAACCAAAGGGATCTGCGTTGCGCACAGATGGATCACCACATTGGCAATCATGTGCAACACGCCACTCAGCCGCGGCTGGAATACCACCAAAGGTTAATCCACCCAATAAAACCACTAGTCCCGCAAAGAGGAGGGGTGCAAACTCCCCACTCGGATCAGTGAGGTTTGCGGGATTCGCGTTGGCATACACATACCCATTCCAGCCAGTACTGCCCCCCACCCCCAGCACCGGATCGACGCTGGTGAAGGTGCCCCACCGGGGATTGTACGTCCGGGCGCGCAGATTGACCAAGCCCAAAGGATCGGTTTGTTCCCCGGTGAAGCCGAGGGCAGAGGGCATCCCCGATTCCTGCCCCGGCACAGGCAGCGGCACCCCGTAGGGATCGTAGTCTGCACGGGAGGTGGGATCGCCTGTGCTCCCAATCAAGAATCTCACCGAACCGAGGGGATCGGTACCGAAGGTACTCCACGTGCTGCCGTTCTGCTGCCCCAGCACTCCCAAACCATAAAGG
>JACSRJ010000012.1 GCA_014879835.1 Anaerolinea sp. | reverse complement strand
CTTGGGGTAAATGCCCTTGCGTGGTCTCCAGACGAAAAACTTATCGGCAGTCTCAGGTGGAACAATCTAGCAGTTTCGAACTTGGTCACTCAGGAACATTTCGAGATTGACACCGAAACCGATGATTCCGTCTTGTGGATGCCCCAAGGCATTGCTGTGGGTACTGCTGGAATGGGGGGAAATGAGTTCCTTCGCATATTTGATCCAGCAAATGGGACATTGAGATTTACCCTAGATTATACCCGTATCTCGGCAATAAAGGTATTTGCGAGATCGATTGCTCAAACTCAGATAGCCATTGTCAGTCCCACCGGAGATGTGTCAATTTGGAACATAGACTTTGCGGGAGAAATTGCAGGTTCTCAGTCCGAATCCAGCGAAGCCTACTTTACTGGGGGTTCGGCAGTTGCTTGGAATCAAGAAGGAACAAAAATCGCCACAGGACACCAAAATGGATTGGTGAAAGTTTGGGATGTTGTGAATCTGCAAGAGGGCAGCATCATTCCTTTGGTCTGGGAGCAGAATGCTCAACTCAGTGAGATGCTCGGTTACGATACGAGTTTGATTCGGGCTGTAGCGTTTAGCACAGACGGAAATGAGGTATTCACCATCGCGGCAGATGGGACTTTGCGCACCTGGGATGCACAAACGGGGCAGTTGTTGCGCGATATTCAATTAGGCGAAAGCATCTATGCAGCCGCATTCAGCCCGGATGGCAGCCAGTTGGCAATTGGTGGAAGTGTAACCCAGATGACCATTCTTCCCGCTCACATCTATGATCCCTCCGTGACACCCACGCCAACTCCCACGCTCACACCTTCCCAGCCTGCTCACCTGACCCCGCAACCATCCGAGTGCGGGTGGTGTGACCACTTTGTGTTTTCTTTCGCACGAGAAGGGAGATAAGCAGAACCTCATGGGCCTCAAATCAATACTCTTCTGCTTTCTGGCGGTGATTGTTGGAATACCTCATTCAAATACAGCAGCGCAGGGTGCCGAGGAAAAGGTACTGCACTTTGTGGTCTCCAATGGTGGATATTCAGAGCTGTGGGAGTACCGTTTACAGAGTGGGCAAGCGGGTATGCTTTTCAGGCTCGCCCAAAATGAGCAGACTTCAACAGTAAGGACATTCCCGCCACAGGAAGTGGCAACGATTCAGCGTGCAATTGAGTACAGACGGTTTTCCCAACAGACCTTGGATACAGCCTTTGTGGTTCGAAGAATTTCGGGGGCATGGATACTGGATCAGGATCGATTTCTACTCCTCCTGTCGATTCAAGTGTGTGATCACTATTTTTATTACGCTTGTTTTGGGTACCATGAATTTGCCCTTTTAGCGCCTGACAGCGGCACTCTGATTGATCTCACGCAGATTGGCTATCATGAACCGTTTTTTGAGGCGTGGGCAGAGTGCACGGTTTTGTTTCCCTCAGTGACGATAGCTGTTGAGGGTGTTTTCCCCAATCCGACTCAGGATTCATTTGCAGTGACTCTCGTGCCTTCAAGCGATTGTCTTACCCCACTTCCCAAAACCCATACTCTTATCGTGAACTACAGCGCGTTGCCTCCATCTCGCATTGATTTTCCACAAGCGCGGGGTTTTTCATGGTCACCTTCTGGATTACGAGCAGCCTACTACCACCTTGAGTCCTGCTCGCTAACGGGCTGCGACACTGCAATCACAGTCGCAGCCGCTGTAGACTCTTTTGAGGTATCTGATCCAATCCGCCAAGCCTATCTCCCCTACAACCTGAATCACCTGAGCGCGTGGTTCAATGAGGATGTGCTTTATTATCAATGGCTAAATTCCTCGACCCAACAAGGGGATTCTGGGGAGAATGTGATCATGCACCATGCTCAAGGTATTTCAACGCCGATTCCGGTACTCAGCCAGTTTGTGGGCATATTTCCCCTGAACCCGATGTCAACCACGGTGGTAACGCTCAGTTCGGATCGTAGACTTGCTTTTGCCAACCGCGTTCAAGGATTTAGTGCCAGTCAGGTATTATCAACAGGACGGGCACAGATCAACACCCGCTTTCCACATCAAATACTGGTGCTGCCTGATCAAGCGCCTTCGGAGGTGATCCTGATAGATGCAGGCTTGGTGCCCATTATCATCCACCTATCAGAACTCAACCTGCCCTTTGAGTGGCAGCACCTCGTCTTTGTTTCATCCGGTATCCGGTAGGGCACTGGGTTCTCTATTCCAACACCGGGGGCACACCCTGACTGCCCTGACGAAGATGGTGTGGTGATGTGGATCGATGGGATGTCAACGATTGCGCGTGCCATATCAGGCATATTCCCCTCTATGAATGCCTGCGCTGTATGGGAGATACGAGCCTATAATATTTCCGTTGAGACTTTTAGAGTTCACAAAATACTCTTGCTGCACGCTGCACCCGAGACAACACATGTCATTTCTTATCCTTTATGCTGATTTACGTAATTCAGAGCCCCTTTTGGTCAATGCCACCATCGGATTTCAGCCTGATATTTCAGCGCTTCAGATTGTGCAAAGCGCACTTGGAGTAGCTGAAGGTGAGCGTATCGGAGCTGATCTCGCCCAGAACGATCAAAGGCTGATTGTGTCTTGGTACAACGCCAAAACGGAAGAGATTAGCGAGATTGGCGAGGTTGGCTCATTGCGATGGAAACTCGAGGACAACACCATACTGACGATCACCTATCAAGGGCTGTCAACACCTGAAACTCTGGCTGTAGAAATGGAAAAGTGGAGTATCGAACACAGCAGTGAATTCATAGATGCGGTTCGCAGGGGATAATGAAGCGCATTAGAGATGGTGAAATGATCAACATAAATCTACCAGAGCAGATCATTGAAAGGCTTGAAGCTATTTGCCAACGACCAACCGCATGGGCGAGCAACATCGACCAAGCAATCGGCTTCTTGCACGGGCTGCATCTGAAGTGCTGCTATCCATGAAAACAATAGGACTTAGCGATCCAGAACTGATCAGCGAACTTGTGCTTATGGAGATAGAGGCATGAAAACGCCACTATACTATTGGTAAGCAAACTTTCGATTCGCATCGTCTCATAACAATGGAAAATGGCAGGAGGTATTGGTTATGAAGGTGATTTTGTCTTGGGTTTCGCCAGAATCCGGAGGGGGCCGGGTTCCTCCTAGAACTCTCAAGTACACGGGTGTTGCGAAGTTTCTTGGTATGCGATCAAGTTCAAAAACAACTGCT
>JACSRJ010000143.1 GCA_014879835.1 Anaerolinea sp. | reverse complement strand
GGGTGGGACGGCGTCCGAGGAAATCGCCATCAGGCGGGAAAGTGCCCACGTAGATCACAAACGCTGCTTGGATGGTGCGCTGAGTGACCAACCGGGGACGCTGAACCTCGCTGGGTCCTACGACCACTGGGAAGGTGAAATCACCGCTCGGTTCCACACGCCCTTCCAAACCCGACTGGAACTCAATGGTTCCGTCCTGACGAATGGTGGTCAAGGTCAGTTTGTTGGGCAGCCGTGACTGGAATTCCTCATCCACATCCACAAAGAGGAAGGACAGGATCACATCCACATAGTCGCCCGTTTTAGGCGCGTTGGCCACATTGGTTAGGCGGTCGATAGGCACGGAGATGGCCACCAGACCGGGCGGGATGATGAGGGCCGCATCGGAGCCACGCGCCGCGATCTTATCCAAGCTGTCCACCAACTGTGTGGTCAGAATGGGTGACTCACGGGGGATGTCAGTGCGGGCGATACTGCCGATCACATCTTTTGTCTCGGAAATACCATTGACCGGGAAGGACTGAATGGGCCACTCACGCAGAATGACACCATCCTCAGGGATGGGCAGTCCACGCGGAATTTCCTGAGCCGCAACCACGACTTTGACGAATTGGATCGGGATAGGTGTGGGGAAGTTGACCGTTGCCTCAACCTGCCCACCACCACCGTCACCACCGCCGCCGCCTTGCGACATGAGCAAAAAGACGGCAGCCCCACCGCCTATCACCACCACCAACAACAAAAAGAGCAAAACGCGCCGATTCATAGAAAGCCTCCCTAATGTGAATCGAGCAGCCGCACGAAATCCTGATCAAGATACTCAAAAATATCTGGCTTAAGTGTAGTCGGCTTCTGCCAAAAGGCAAACTCACAAGATCATCTCAAGTCGATCACAGTCAGCCAGTATAGTCAGCCAGCGTGTTTTTTTGTCCTGAGTTTCCCTTTGGGTATCCCATTGGAAACCTTCAAACATTAGGGGGAGTCCCAGACAAGCCTCCCCCTTTGGGCGTGTTTTTAGAAACCCTCGGCTTGTTTTGTGGGCAAAGAGATCTCAATCCGGTTACTGTCTCCGTCAGCGGAAAAACCGAACTTCCCGCCCACCAACTCAATCCGCTCCGATAGACTCTTTAAGCTAAAGATGCGGGTTTTAGCATCACCCTCAACTTGCGCCTCGGTATCCACCAAGGATTTGCCATTGAAGGTGATCAGTACCCGCACAGGGTTTGAAGAAATATCGAGCATGGTCTCAACCCGTGTCGCATTTGAAAAATCGCGGGCATAGTTGAGCAGTTCCTGAATGCTGCGGAAGAGCAAAACCTCATTATGGCCTTCGATGCGCTGCCGCTCTTCCCCTACAATGTTGATTCGGGTTTCGATTTTGGATTTCTCCTGAAACACATCCAGATAACGGCGGATGGTGGGGATCAACCCCAGATCATCCAGCATCATCGGGCGCAGTTCAAAGATCAAGTCGCGCACTTTCTGAAAAGTGGTGCTGGCCGCAGACTTGAGGTTATCCAGTTCTTCGACTGCCCGGTCAGGGAAACGATCAAAGAGCCGACGGCAGATCTCAGCCTGCAAAATGAAGTTAGTGAGCGACTGGGCGGGTCCATCATGCATGGTTCGGGCGAGCCGCTGGCGTTCGGTCTCCTGAGACTGGACAATGCGCACTATGGTCTCGTGATTCAAACCTTTGGACTCAGTGGGCATATCCGGTTTAAGCGAGCGCACATCAGAATCTCGGATACCGCCAAGCATCCGCAGAAGGTTGGAAAGCATCTCTGCGAAGTGTTCTAACTGGCTCCGGTCTTGCTGGAATTTCTCAAGCTGACTTTGTACGCTGAGCAGGCGGGCGCGGGTATCCAGAGCGGTGTTGTAGACCACTTTAATATCGTTACGAGGAACCGTGTCGAAGTTCGCCTCCAACCGGGTCACCTGAGCTGTCACATCAACGTGACGGTTTTGGAGTTTACGTACCTCCACCTGACTCTGCTCAATCAAGGCGCTTAGCTCTTTGATCCGCTTCTGTATCTGGTCGTATTCACTCTGCACTTCATTGATCAGAGATTCTTTGGGATTCATCATGGCAAGGGTCATATGTTTCGGCTCCTCAAGCTGATTGCCCAATCACAGTTTACGATAGGAGATCTCAGTGTGATAACGCGCCTCAAAAAATAAAGTTTGATGCTTGTTAGGTCGGATTCTGTTTTCTTAATCTTCATCAGTGGGTGGACGGTACTCATGCGCCCGCACCCAGCCGCGTTGGATAGCATAAAGTGCCGCTTGGGTGCGCCCGTTCACATTAAGTTTGGCAAGGATAGAGGTCATGTGATTGCGTACCGTTTGATGGCTGATTTTCAACTGTTGTGCAATCATCTTATTGCTCATCCCTCGGGTGACACAGCGTAAAATCTCCAGCTCACGGGGACTTAACGGCATGTGTCGTTCGGGATCGCTGATGGCCTCAAAGGCTTTGGTCTGATGGCTTAACCATGCCTGAATCCCTTGTTCATCGTAATCTTTGTCATCAATCACCTTACGCCCTTGCGCCACCAATCGAATGACCTCAAAGAGGCGGCGCGGCTCGATGGCTTTGGGACAGTAGGCCGATGCGCCTAAGCGTATCGCTTGAACCTTTTGCTCTGGATCATCATAAGCAGTCATCAAGATTACCGCCGTGCGCACCCGTGCCGTTTTGAGCGAGAGTGCAACTTCAAAGCCATTGAGATCGGGTAGGTTGATGTCCAAGAGCATCACCGTAGGCTGCATCGTTTCTGGACGTCCCTGAAAGATGGCCAAGGCCTCTTTGCCTGTGCCCGCTTCCGCGATCACCCGTAGATCAGGTTCCAATTCCAGTAGTTTCGTCAGCCCACCACGCAGAATCGGGTGATCATCAACAACGATCAGGGTGATTTCTCTGCCCGATGCCCTCGTTTGTGGATTGTCCATCACATGCCCCTAATCGCTTACTATAGCACAAGAGTGCACCGGATACATCATGACAATGTTCCTATCCTTAAGCCGGCCCTCATCAAGGGCAGCCGGTGGTTTGAAACTGGTAGACGCGCATCCCGCCCATCCCGCCGCCTGCATCAAAACGCAGGCAAAAATTGCCCCCCCACACTTCGGGCTGACCGTTCCACAAGTCTAGCCATTGGGTCGGCAGTACCATCAGCCAGCGCACCTCACGTTGGCGCATCAAAGAGAGCATCGCGGGGGGATCATGAAACAAGGGGATAACCTCAGGGCTGATCAACCCCGCAATATCGAGCAGTTGACGTGGGCGATCTGGGCTGTTGGCAAAAAAACCTACTGCACCAATATCATGAATGGCGAGCAACTGCTCAGGTGGAATGTTTTGATTCACCCACTCCGCCGCGACCCGCATATCAGAGTTGATTAGAGAGACATCAAGGGCGAAAATCGACGCCCCAATAAGCGCAAAAACTGGGAAAATGAGGATCACGGTCAGGATGAGGCTGCGGGTGAGAATGCGTGCTGCGGGTGAGCGCCGCCGATTTCTGCCCCACTGGGCAATCATCAGGGTACCGGCTGTGCCCACGATCAAAAATGAGGGTAAGGCCGGCATCACATAGCGCCCGTGCTGGTAAGGTGCGGGCAAGCGCAGCGCAAAAAGCAAAATGAGGGCTGTACTCCATAGTAGGGGTAGGAGACGCAGTGGTATTGTCACCTGACGGGCCCGACGCAGTGTGGCCACCGCGACCACTACGCCGGGGATCAGAGCCAACTGACCGCCTGCTGCAAGGGGTTCAAGCATCGCGCCGAGGTTGTGCCCAAGACCTAAATTCAGCAAGGGCACATTCTGGGCCTGTTTTGCCGAGAAGGTATTGGGCAGGGGCGATCCATTGAGGCTGAAGTTCAAGAGCAGGTAAGGACTAAGCGCCAATCCGCCGCCAAGCAAACCACCTACCAACCATGCCCCCGCCAACCTACGATCAACCCCGAATGTGGCGATGAGGACTGCTGTGCCTGCAAGGGCGATCAGGAGTGCCCCTTCAGGGCGGGCCGCGATCAGCAAGGCGCTTAACAACCCAAACGAAGCCCCTTCCTGCACTTGTTTACCCATCGCCGCATAAGGGGCCAGTCCCTGAAGGGCTTGATGGATCACCCCTAAACACAGGGCCCCAAAAAGCATGGTTTCCATACCCGAAGCTGCCGCCCAGATGTCATGCCATGCGAAGACCACCGCAAGCCCGGCCCACCAACCGACACCTCGTAAATCGGGGAAGAGCCGTTCAGCCGTGCGCGCCCCCCACATCCCCCCAAGGGTTAAAAAGACTGCTCCAAGAGTCATCGCCCAAAGCATGTAAGGCAAACGTAGTACATAACCGCCCGCAAGCAGCACGGTGTAGAGTGGTGAAGTTGATCCAGCGCTAGGAATTCCGGGCGTGAACGACCATTCTCCGGTCAGAGCAAGGTTACGCCCATAGGTTTGATGAATCCATGAATCATCAAGGGGAAAACCCAACCCTGCACGGAAGTGCGCCGCCAGCGCATATACCGTCACAAGGATCGCGGCAAGGATAAAAAAGATCAGATCACGACGACGGCTTGCGGTCAGGGTCATGGTCACTTGATCCGGTACACACGGTATTGAATGGTTGAAACGAGCGGTTCCAAGAAGTTAGGTAGATTTGCCCCCCGCCATAGATCCTCCATAGGCGGGGTGCGTCCCGCATCCACCACCACATGGGTCACCCCATAACGACGGGCAATTTCAGGGATTGCAGCGGGCGCAGCGTTGGGCAGAACCACGCCTCTTAGTCCCTTAAAATAATACACAGCCGAGGGATCATTAACCATCACCACCGCGTCTGGAGGCAGTTTCAGTTCCGCGTAGAGAGTCCCACCCCATGCATTGATCTTACCTAGCGTTACACTAAGGCTTAGATAGCCGATCCATAACAGAGCCAATGAAGAAAAGATCAACTTGGCTTCGTTGGCCCGCCAGCGGCGCTTTTTTGCAGCCCACGCGATCACCCCTTCTAAGCCCAACACCCCCAAGGCCATCCAAAAAGGCAGAAGCGCCGCCGCCGAATGGAACAAGCCTCCCCGTGTGCCCGGAAAGGGGAACACCACTGTCATCGTTATATGCAGGGCGGGCATATAAAGCCAAAAACCGCTGAGCATCGGATCACGCCGCCGCTGCCATAAGGCGACCAGCATCAAGGGCGCAAAGAGGATCATGCCTTCAACCAACAGGAAGGTCTGCCCATTGAGGATCAGTGCCTCCAGTCGTGAGCGCACAATGTTGTCAAGTCCCCATGCCCAAAAGTCGGAGAAGGCAATTTCGGGCGGATAGTTGGCGATCTCGTCGTAGGAGCGCATCCAAGCGGTCTCAAGCCCCCCAGCAGGCAAGATCGCGCCGGAGACTTGCATCATACGCCCGAACCACGGGAGCATCACCAGCAAATAGGCCGCAAGCCCAATGAATGCAGCCCTCCGTGATCGCGCACCGGGCAATCCGGGACACAGCGCCGCCCCCATCAGGCAGACGATCAGCAGCAGTCCATCATTCCGGGTAAGGTGTGCTAAGCCACACAATGTCCCTGCAAGCCCAAAAAACCTCACTTTGCCCGTTGCCCGCCCCAACCCAATGCCGATCAATGCGCCCGCGCCCAGAAGTCCATAAGGACTGAAGGTCTCGGTGGTGAACCAGTAGGGCAGAAAGTAACCGCTGCCCAAAGCGCACAGACTAGCTATCCACGCACTGCGGCGGCTCCCCCCTAGACGAATGGTGAGCCAATAGGTGAGGCCCACTAAACCCGCGTAAAAGGGGATGAACAGCACCTGAGCACCCTTGAAACTGGCACCCCAAAGAGACATACTTACCCCGGCGATAATCGAGGGCATGGGCATCCAGTAGAGATGGCTAGGTGCGGGTAGGGTGGCTGGCTCCCCGATGAATGTCCACAAGGCATCATCCGTCAGACCCCGCCCCACGGCAAGGTTCTTGCCCGCGTTAAAATAATAAAAAGCGTCGGTATAACCCGGATGACCCAGTTGGGTGCTGATCACCCCACCAATAAGCAGCGCCAAAAAACACAGCAGAAGCAGATCGCGCCGATTCATGGGTGAGCCTCGGTTCGCAGGCTGAGGTAAAGCAGCAGCGCGGTGATCACCAACACCCCTGTGCGGGCCACCACTGCCAATGAAAACAGGGGCACAAAAGCAGGCTGTAAAACCCCTGCTGTGTCTACCCCCCGGACGAAGATCAGAGGATACTCCACAAAACTGAAGGCGCTTAGGGCAAGGACGAGCATCACCCCATTTCGATCAGGCAGGGCAAGCAGGATCAGAGGGATCAGGGTGGCTTGCCATTGGGTACTCCAACCAGATGACCACAGATAAACCAAAATTAGGGTGACAGTCCCAAAAGCGATCAACCCACGCCCATCGCGGCGGCGGGTGGTCAGGTAGATCAACCCGCCTACCCCACCCACGATGATCAGACGCAGCCATGCGGGGATCACTGCTGGATTCCCTCTCAGCGCCGAAGCCTGTGCGGGATCAAAGCGATCATTACTGAAGGTGCCAGTGATGTAATTACCATCGATCAGCGCCCACACAGTCTGAAAGGAGGCTTTGTTGAACTGCGCTGTGAGTGAGACGCCCCCATATCGGGGCGCAAACCACAGTACCGCACTTAACCCCAGTGCAGTGAATACCAGACTGATCACCGTTACCCGAAATGCTCCCAAACGGGGCAAAAAGCGCCACGCAGACGCGATCAGGGCCAGCGGCAGGAACTTGGTGAGCGCACCAAGAGCAATTACCCCGCCTGCTAACATTGCCTTGGGTGCAATGAGGAACCGCAGACTGAGTAAAACCCAAAAGGTCACCACTGACTCGAAGTTCCAAAAGCCCAGAATCAGAGGGGCAGGCATAAAGGCATAAACCCACCCGATTAGATCACCTTGAGGGCTGCCGTAGAGGGACCGCCCCATACCTCGCAGGAGCATCAAACTGCCTACATCAAAGAGCAGGAAGATCACCGCCAATAGGTTGGCATAAGCGGTAAAATTTCCACCGGAAAGGGCGTATACCCCCCCAGAGAGAATAGGGATCAGGGGAGGGTACTCGTACCAAAAATCCCGATAAGGCAGAAGCCCGATGCGGGCATATTCAGCGATCCCAAAGTGATAGGCAAAATCGCCATAAACAGTGATGCCGCGCTCCAGCGTACCACCGTTAAAGGGAATCAGGTTGGGCTGATGGGCAATCAGGATCAGCAGACGCAGTCCCACAAAAAGGTAAAGCAGTAAGCGCGTGTCCGTAAGCGACAGGGGCGACGAAGGTTCCTTCACGGCGCAGACTCCGTGCGCTCAAAAACCGATGCCATCGAATCGCTGTAAACTTCGCGCCAACCGGGGTTTTGGCGCAGAATCCCGGCGAGGCTGGAGTCGCGTTCGATCACCACCAGATCGATCCCAAACTGGGCAAAGGTCGCTTCCCAGTCCTTGCCGCCCGTTGTGGCCAGCCACTGTCGGAGTAGGGCATCATCATAGAGATCGGTGCGTCCATCAACAAATACTGGATAATCAGGTGCGGCAAACATCAGATAGCCGCCCCAGTTGTAACTGTTAAACATCTTGCCCGACAAGTTTGCCTGATTGAGGAACGCCGCAACTTCTACAGGCAAGTATTCCTTCTGAGCCGACTCAACGATCCGCGGTTGAAGGGTGGCGGCGATCTTTAACAACCCGCCGCCCAGCACCACCAGAAGCAGTGCCCCATTGAGGATCGCCATCCCCCCACGGGGCCGCCGGGGACGGCGAATCCGCCAACCAAGCGACTCCAACCATGAGGCAAAGTGGCGCGAAAACACGGGTGTGGCCACAAGGGCAAAGGTGGAAATGTTACGCCCAGCATAAAGGCTCATGAAGGTTGTACCACTCACCAACGCCAGATCGCTCCACCCGATCTTTTTGCCCGAAAGTCCTACCGCCCCAAATGTCCCCAAAAGAAGCAGCACAAACCCCCACGTCTCACGACCGTGGAAGTTGGGTGAGGCCCACTCTTGAATGAAGTCTTGCAAGGCCCCGATCCCAAAAGTGCGAAAGGGGTAAGACCACATTTGGGTGGTATTGGGGTTGAGTACCAGTACTGCCGCACCCACAAGGGTGAACATCAGGAGTCGTCTAATCTGCTTCCACGAGAGCAGATCGGGATTCTTGCGATCCAGCACCCGGCCGATGCTCTCGCCCCCGATAAAGCCGATAAGCAGGATGAATCCAATGGAGAAGCCCCCGTGCAAATTGACCCAGATGACCATCAAGAGGGGAATCAGCCACAGGCTATCCCTGCCCCGCCGTTTGTAGAGATGGAGCAGGTAAAGCAGTCCAGCACTTAGGGTAAAACTGAACATCTGAGGGCGCGCCGACCAGAAGACGGCTGCTGCAGCCGCCCCGATCACGATGGTAAAAGCCCGCACAAAGACGTCACCTTCACACATCAGGAATACAAAACCCATACCCACTGAAGCCAGAATGGCGGTGTAGAGCGCAAGGGCCACATTACCACCCCCTTGTTCACCGCCTAGGAGACGGTAAAAGAGGGTCATGACCACCTGCGATCCCCAACTGTGATCGATCCATGGTTCACCCAAGCGGGTATGTGAGAAAGGGTCAGTCAGGGGTACAGCTCGGTTTGCCAAAATGTGATCGCCAGTGCGCAAATGCCACCATGTATCCGTATCGGTTGGAATGCGCACCGCCATCGCAAAAAGCAGGATGAACAGGATCGCGGCTGTCAGTTGGTGGGTATCCAACACGAAGAAAGAGCGTCCCCGCCATCGGTTTCCGTCCTGTGAAGCTGCCTGAGCCATAACTACCCCTAGACCAGATAGCCCTTTGCTGCAAAGTCTCGGTTCGATTCCTCCGATGAGGGAATGGTCATGCCCGCCGCGCCGATCCGCTCTAGACGCTGTTCTGCACGGTGTAGAAGGCGTTTGGCAGTGTCGTCTTCAGGCGCTTTTTCCACCGCTTCGCGCAGCAGCGCCGCAGCTTGTGAGAGGGTATCGGTGTCATCCAGCAGCAGTCGTCCCAGTTCGCGGGCAAAGGTCACTTGTAAGGGTACATCCTCTAATTCATAAGCGAGATGAAGTGCCTGCCGATAATGATCGGCTGCCCCCGCGTTATTGGTTTGCAGGTAATGCACCCGCGCTAGCGCGCCCAAACCAAGTGCCTCACTTCGGCGGTGGAAACGCTCACGGGAGAGAAATACGGCCCGCTCAAAAGCCGTTTGGGCCTTGTCCCATGCGCGTATATCTTCATGGGCATCCCCAATTCCCATGAACACATCCGTTTCTTCGGCTAACATCCCTTCCTTGTGGAAGATCACGGCAGCCTGCTCAAACATCATGATAGCTTCAGATTCCCGTCCAGCATCTCGATAAGCACTGCCTAACTTCGCCAGCGCACCGCCGATCAATGCCCAGTCCTCGGTGCGACGGAGTGCCTCCACCGCTTGGGTGTAAGCGTCAATAGCGCTGCCCCCTTTGGCAGCGGTGGCTTCGGCCATCAATAGTCGCAACCGTCCTTCGCGGGTGCGATCATTCAGTTTGGCTGCGGCACTGATCCCCGGTTGGGCGTAATCCACAGCCGCCGCATAATTCCCCATCTGAAGGTTGAGGGCGGTGAGCGCTTCTAGAACAGCGGCTGAACCTTCCTCATCCTCCGAAGCCTGATATCGATCAAGGGCGTTGGTGAAGGTCTCCGAAGCCTGCGGTAAATCACCCTGCTCAATATAGTATTTGCCCATCGCATGGAGGATTGCAGCTTCGCGTAAGGCATCACGGTCGTCGCGTGCGTCCTGAAGTTGGGCTTGTAAGGTAGGCAGTGAGTGGTCGGTGGGACGCTGAGTATCCTCCGGCATGGTGGGCGGCTCCGGGATAGCCTCGGTGATCACTGAGGTGATCACTGTTTCCTCCGGGGTCATCATGCGCTCGGTATCGGCCTCGGATGGATCTTCCACCAGCTCCCGTTCGGCGTGAGCGGGCACAAAATTGGGGGGGGTAGGCGGCAAGGGAGGAGCGTCCATGATCTCCTCAGGGCTGGCTTCAGACAGGCTTACCGGAGTCACGGGCTGTGTCTCCACTGCCTTATGGGAAGGCTGGGTCATCTCCAGTGCCACCCGCGGCACCTCATAAGCAGGGAGGGGAATTACAGGCGTTGCCTGAGAGTCCTCCTCGATGGGTTCAGGAATGAGGATTGTTGCGGCCACTTCTTGAGTGTCGGTACCTTTGACCGGAGACACTGGTGCGGTTGGCTGCAAGAGGGTGAGCAGTTTCTTAAGCTGATCAACCTCAGGGCGGAAGCCGCGCTCGGAGACAAAGCCACTCACCCGCACTTCGAGGGACGCTACCAACCGTCCCGCGGCCTCACCTTCGCCGATATCCACTGCGGAAGCCGCAACCGCTGTAATATTTTCGATCTCCGCCGCTAACCGATCCAGATCAGCAGGGGTGTTTTTGGCGTGGCGCTCCACATATTCACCCAAAACCTGAATCATGCGTTTTTCCATGCCAGCCAGATGCCCATAACTGCGCAAAACGCCCCGTCCGTAGCGGGCACTTAATTCGTGCAGGCGGAAATAAGGCTGCCCATAGTGAAGATGTTCACGCAGCAGCCCGCGCCCTGCAAGGCTGCGCGCAAGGTTTAGCGCATTGGGGGCTGGCATTCGGGTCAATGCGGTAAGCAGCTCCAAACTAGCTCCCCCGGTAAATGAAGCTGAAAGGGAGAGCAGCACTCCCTGAGCAGGCGGACTGAGGCGCTTGAAAACCAGTGCCATGATCGCTTCGTGAGGGTCAAAACCGGGCAGTGAAGGAAGCTGCGCGACCAGTTCACCGGGCGTCAGTTTTTCGAGGGCGGTGTGGCGGGCTGCAATTTCCAAGGTGAGAGGCAATCCACCCAACACGTTGACTAGCGCGGTGATGTCTTCCTCCGTGCGGGCTTCGGTTTGCCCAGCGTAATAACGAAACAATGCCGCACGATCCGTGGCATTGAGAGACATCACTTCAAAGGGTGTCCAACGTCCGGGCACGGGGCGCTCATCGATCAGGATCACAGGAGTATCGGCCGCAACCTGCCGCACAAATTCACGGGCAGCATCAGAATCAATCAACCCTTCCAGCACGATCAGAGGATGATCCTGTTTGATTTTTGAGCGAGCTTTGTCGGTGATCAAAGGCAAGGCAGCAGACGACGGGGCATAGGTATCCGCTCCTAGTGCCCGCCCGATCCGAGCGGTAAGCAGGATCAGATCGTCTTCGGTCACATGCAGCCAGATCACCCCGCCTCGTTTGGAGCCGATATAGCCCGACGCCAGCACTGCGGCAAGGGCCGATTTACCGACCCCCGGCGCACCCGCAAGATAGATCGATGTCCCGGCTTTGATCGCCGCATACATCGATGCCAGTTCGCGGTTGCGTCCGATGATCTGCCCCGGGGGCAGTACGGGAAGCGCCTTAACGTTATCAACGGGCGCCTGATGTGGAGTAAGCTGCCTATCGGTCATTGTTTTGATCCCGCCTTTCTATCGCCGATTCAGTTCACGGGCTGCACTTTTGCCTGCTTCAAGGGAGTCTTGAACTGAGTCGCCCTCAATTTTACGCCGCAGTGTTTCTGCCTGATCCAAAAGCTGGTCACGGGTCTCCCGCCCACTTCGAGGTGCTCGCCAGAAGCCGATCAGCGCGCCGATGATCGCCCCTAACAGCGCCCCATTGATGAAGGCGCGTCCGCCACCTTTTGACCCACGCTCGCCGCTCATCGTCTATTTTTTCCCTCTCACCAAACGGCGAATATTGGTGATCTCCCGCATAAAGGTAACTGCACCCGCCACTGTTGAAGTGGTGCGAATGACCGGAGCGGCAACTTTTCGAGTCACAAACTCGGTGGTGCCCCGTGCGGTAGAAAGAGTCTCACGGGCTTCATCAAGGATCGGCTTTACCTCGGTACTGAGCAGGTTGATCAGGGCCGCGAGCTGCACCACCAAAATCACCAAGGCGAGGCAGATCAAAACGCCCTGAAGAGCAAGTACGATCAGAAAAAAGTCTCGCAAGATGCGGAAGAAGTTTGCCACACCTGCCGAATCTGCCACTCCGCCGATGATGGCGATCAGCAGTCCTACGATCACAAAAATACCTAATGCACCAAAGGCGATCACGAACCACCTCGTCATCCCCCCAGAAGACTTCTCTTCCGCAGGGTCTTGAAGGGTGGGCTTAGGGCTGTCGCTCATTCCGTATTCCTTTCTGCAAAGCCGCGAGCCGCTCCAACGCTGGACGTTTTCCGGTCAGAAATCGGGTCAAAAATAAGGCAATCCATGCGCCCAGCGTGGCTGAAAACACATTGATCACCCCTACCCGAAACAACTGCACATTAAAGGCATTGCCAAAAATCTGCCCTAAAGCAAAACCCAACCACCCTGCAAGCAGGTACAGGGCAAGGCGGCGTGGATTGCCCCCGGAGATGAGGTGGAACAAAGCCCCATACAGGGTGGCCAGAATAAACCCAAAAATAACTGCTGGACTGGGCAAGGTCGCCTCTTTGGTCAATCTCTCTTTTTTATCAGATCGGGGCCCAAAACTTCCCCGGTCTCTCTTAATTCTACTCGCCCTTTTGAGGTTTTGCCGCGAGTGGTAGACTCTTGGATGTTTATGGCAAGAATCTCTGATGTTGACCAGTTTGATTTGAGCCTTGAGGCGAACTCGGTCGTTCTACCCATCCGCATTAAAAACAGGATTTTGACTTGTGCCGTTGATCGACCAGCGTATTCTCATCGCTGCTCCCGCTGATGCGGTTTGGCAGTATCTGGCAACCCCAAACCTGATCCCCCGTTGGCATAAGGGATGCAGGCAGGTCTCGATTCTCAGCACCCGTGTGGGGGTGGTTGGGACTCGCCGCCGGATCACCGACCCAGATGGGCGCTCCACTATTGAGGAAATCACCCAGTGGCTTGAAAACCTTGGCTATGAGTACGTGATGCTAGAGGGTTTCTACCGAGAGTATCGCGGACGACTACGACTTCAACCGATTTCCGAGGGAACTTGGGTCAACTGGACTTTTGAGTACCAAACCAAGGGTGTTTTGAGCGGCATTCGGAGCTTTTTAGGGGCACGGCGGCGGATCGAAGCGATGATGTCCGCAAGCCTGAAGCAGCTCCGACGGTTGGTAGAGTCCACAGGTGTTAAGATCGATCCAGAAAAGCAGAATCGGTTTGCAGTACGGGCCGCCCCCAATTGGGAAGAACGGGCGGCCCGTGGGGGCGTCATGTCGAGTGTGGAGGGTAAACCCGCACCTAGAGCCGCTCATATCGCTTTGCCCCATGTGGACGAGGATAAAGCTGCAATCACCGAAGACGGGGATACCGTCCTTGAGATCGTGCCTCTCAAGACTCCCCCTGTGCCCCAACCATCTGATCCGACTCCGCCGCCGCCCAAACCAGAACCTTCATTTGTAGCAGCCTTACCGCAGGCTTCGAGTGCGCCTACTGAGATTCCTTCTCGAAGTCAGGAGACGAACTTAGCGGATACCAAACCCCGCAAGCCAAAAGGGTTGAACGAAATGCTTGGAGCACAAGCGTCCCCGTCTCTGCCCCCCACTGTACCGTCTATCAGAGTGCCGCCACCGGATGCGCGTGAGGGGAGTTATGATCCTAACGCCCTCACGGTGCCGGTCTCGCTGGTTGCGCCTAAAGAGGAAGCATCCCCTCCCCCGCCATCAGCTCCGCCTGCGCCTTTAGAGCGCACTCAAACCTATGCAGTGCCCCCAGTAAACGACGCTTTGCCGCCGGAGATGCGTAAGACACCGCCGCGAGGGATTCCTGTACCCACCCAAAAGCAGATGTTTGAGGCTGAAGGGCAAACCATTGACAAAGACATTCCACCACCAACCCACACTGGTGACACTGGCGAGATCAGCATTTGGCAGGTCTTTGGGATGGCCGCGCCAAGCGAACGCACACGTACCGATTTGAATGTGCTGATCGCCAGCTTGCAGCCGACCCCGATCAAATCCGCAAAAAGTGCGCTCTCTCGGCGTGCAGGGGGTAAAAAAGCGCGAGCAGACCTCACTCAGAAAATCCCGCCACACAAGCGGCGGGCACACCGCAAACGCGCACGGAGTATCTAGGTAGAAGAGGGTAACCCCCAAATTCCTTTGCCCCTTACACCGCTGAGAAGTCTCGTCCTTTAAGAGCCTGATCCTCCTGCCTACGACCGCTGCGCGGTGCGAAGGGGGATCAGGCAAAGTTCAGTCTTTTCTATACATTGGTTCAGGGAAGAGGCGATTCGCCCCCATCATCGGTTAGATCGCTCCCCCAAAAACGATAACCGCAAAAACGACATTTTCTAGCCCGTGCGCGGACTTTTTCAGCACATTCTGGGCAAACTTTCCAGCCTTCGGGGTCGTCGTCTTCTCCTGAAGACTTGGCACTGTTGGAGCCAGCAGTCGCGGTCTGTCCACTGCCAACCAGTGGCTTTAGCAGATCCGGCAAGGCTGCATCTGTTCCCTGCTGCGATGCCTGAATCTGCGCTTTTTCCATAGCCCCGGCGCGCAAGGTTGAGACTTGTAGGTTGGACTGCATGATGTCGCCCACCCCCTGCGACTGCACATCAACACGGATCGGCTGCACACCCTCATCGCGCAGGCTGTTGATCTCTCGCCGGAAAAAAGCAACCCACTTCATGCTCTCTGGGGTCTGCTTCAACGCTAGTAATTCCCGTTCGGCAGTCAAGCTGCTGGCTTCACTGATCAGTTCCGCAGCCCAGAAGTTCGCGGTAAAGTCCGACCGTACCACCAGATTGCTGGATTCGATGGAATCCGCGACGGACTTTCCCACACGCACATCGGCCCGCGAAAGATTACCCGCAAAATCAATCAGGATCGCAGTAGAACTGAACCATGCCGAGTCAAAGAGCAGATATGCTTGGTCAGCGAACCGGATGCCAGCCCTTGTGGCTCGACGTCCCAGAACCGCCATGAGGATCACAAACAAAGGTGCCCACAAAAAAGGAGGGGTATAGGTATCTGAACCCAAAACACGGATGGGCCACGGCAGCAGTTCAAACAAAATGATATAAAAACCAACCAGTTGCAGCCCCCAGCCCAACCCCAACAAGAGATAGGAGGCCAAAAAACCCGACGGGCGTATGGGGTGGGGTTGTTGTTCGATGGTCAGATAAGCCGTGAAAGAGCCTGCATCGCCTACTGCATTAGAACGTTGTTCATGTAGATCGGCATGATGGCGGTTAAGAAACCCTTGCCATTGTAATGAGGTGGCGATGCTGGGCAGACGATTAATCAACTGGTTGGGGTGTCCAAAGCCGCGATAATAATCGGAGGCTTCATGCGCCATGGTTGGCGGCTGACCCGGGGGTACCAGCAGCATGGTGATAACAAATTCGATGACTCCCAACCCCACAAATAGCCCTATGAGCCAAATGAGCGGGGTGGTAATAATGGCCCGTGCCGAATCCTGAGTCAATAACTGAATCAACTGGGCACTGACACTATTGGGAAGCAATTTGCCGGCCGCATCGGTTGTTAACCAGTTTATGAACCACAGGATACCACCTAAAGTAAGCGCTGTGAGGATTACCGAAAGCACACGTCCCTTCAGGTAGCGCGCATTTTCGGTGACTACCCGCCGCCGCACTGGTGACAGAAACATGGTGTTTTTGCCAAAGGTCGCGCTCACAAAATTCTCCAGCGGCCGATAAAGCGAGAGGATATGCTGTTTGAAGCCATTGATCACATCTGCATAATTCCGAAATGGGAGCGGAATCAACGCGGGCATCCACGGGCGAACAATCTCCCCTAAACCGATCAGGATAAAGCGCAGCCCGCGAATAACCGCCCCTAAAATGGTGGGCAAAAACACGAGTCCAAAGAGCAGGATCGCCAGTGCATAAGCGAGGGAGATGATCAATTCATCACTTGCCATACGGGGAAATCGGCCAGAGTCTTGGATTTGAGTCACGAAATTTCGGAGGTCGTTAAACTGGCGGGAGCGGATCAGTCGTGTGAGGAGGTCATAGGTCACCAAGGCGCTGACAAAGGCCATTGCGATCACAATCAACCCACTGCACAGCTTGGCTGCACTCACAATAAGCGGGGGACGGCGGATATTCAGGCGTTTTGAACTAAATGCGGTATTCGCGGTATCCATCTCAACCTCCTGCTGCGATGTAGACTCTCCTCATTATCATCCTTCGAGACGATCTTGAACAAACGGAATGCTCCCTTTTCAGGATAACGCAATCAGAATCTAGTGAGAATATCGGAGGGTGTGGCTGCAACCATCCACGTACTTCAGGCACACCAAAATGGAACCATCACAGCGACCGCTGATTTATTCTTTGTCGGGGTCTACATACTTTAGATCGTTATCTTTGTCTTTGTTCCCCGCCTTACCAAAAGGGGAAGTTCCGAAGGGTTTAGGCGTGGGTGGTTCGTCCACGTCATCGGCATCGATGATGTCTGCATCGATGTAGTCCTCATCATCGATCACGTCGGCGTCAATGTAATCATCATCATCATAGCGGGAGGAAGGTGAGCGTGCTTCGGCGGCGCTTTTCCCTGCGGGCTTTGGCGCAGGGCGGACAGCTCGATCCCCAAAAGGTTTGCCCACCACAGGTGGTGGAGGCGGTTTGGCGGGGGTAGGCGCAGATGGCCGGGCCAAGGCCGGGGGTCCGCTCACGGCGGCAGGTTTATCCGCACCCTCATCCTTTTTAGCTGGTGGAAAGGGGCTTCCAAAAGCAGGTTTTGGCGCTTCACCTGTGGTGCGAGGCGCACCCAGAGGGGCAGGTTTAGGCAATTCGGCGGGCTGCTTGGGGAACTCCCCAGTTTGGCGGGCAGCAGGCGCAAAAGGTGGCTTGCCCGGCTCAGCTTTGGGTGCTTCGCCTGTGGTGCGGGGTGCACCCACAGGGGCAGGTTTAGGCGTTTCGGAAGGCGGTTTGGGAAACTCCCCAGTTTGGCGGGCAGCGGGCGCAAAAGGTGGTTTGCCCGGTTCGGCTTTGGGCACTTCGCCTGTGGTACGGGGTGCGCCAATGGTGGGTGGCTTCAGCGGTGAAGCCGCAGCAGGCACTGGCTTTTCCCCTGCATCACTCCCAGTAACTGATGCAGCAGGCATTTTAGGCGGCGGTGGCGGAACCACAGCCGCGGGCTTTGGTGGCAGGGCTGGCGTCTTTTCGGGTACGGCGGGTAGCCCTGTACCAGTGGCCCGGGCAGGCAAACTCGCGGCGGCAGCAGGGCGTGCTGGCAGGGCGGGTTTTTCCTCCGGTTCGGGTAGGGTGGGCAAACTCACGGTGAGGGGCATCGCCTTACCGGGCAGCCCCGGCACGGGCAGACGCAGATCGTTAACAGTACGGGGGGCATTAGCGATGCGGGCAGGCTTGGCTGCGGCCTGAGCGGGTTGATACTGCACCTTTTTATCGGTGACCAGTTCTAGCACCTTTTCCGCAACCCATACGCCTACAGCCACAATCAGATTTAGCCCCAAAATGATCACAAAGATTGTGGAAAGCCCATACAATACCTGAGCGACTGGGCCCGCAAACAGATTCTGAATCCCCTGATACAAACCCACCATGGCCAGCAGCACGATAAACATCACCGCAATCACCCACATGAACCATGTGGCCCGCAGCTCGCTGAAGGTAGGCAAACAGGCGTTGGCGACCCCAAAGAGAATATACACCCAGATCAGGAAGTTCTCACGCTCCACCATCGCCTTGATGGCTGCGCCTACTGCTCCCCCTTCCGGGGCGCGGATCGCGGCCAGCAGACTGGGAATATCCAGCGCACCCTGCGCGATCACGGTGATGCACACTAAGCCACTGACAAAAGGCGCTAGGGCAATCAGGGCTGCATACACTGGGTTGAGGACGATGAAGTGAACAAAGCGAATATCAATGATCCCATCATCGCCTACATTGGGGGTGAGGGTTACAAAGGCAGGCGCGATGCGCACGATCCCCGCCGTCAAATAGCGGCTGATCTCGCGCAGAAGAACCCCCGGCAGCAGCACCAGTAAGTAGACGATCACTGCAAGGTTGCGTTCGCTGCTGGCAAGCCAACTCACGCCGAAAATGTGGCGCAGAATCCATGTGCGCACGCTGACCAGCAGGTACGAAACCGCGATCAGGGTGATCCAAGGGGTTAGTAGATTCAGTGTAGCAGACATCGCGCCTTCTGGCCTAGCTTAAGTACAACCGAAAGAATTCCCCATTGAACCGTTCAGAAACTGCGCCCCCTCTCCCCAACCCATTCTCCTCAGGAAGAAAGGGAATCCATTCCCACCTAAGGGAGTCAGGGGAGGCTGATAGCCCTCACCCCCGTCCCCTCTCCCGACCGCCGCTTCGCGGCTAGGAGAGGGGTGAAAACCTTTTAGGGCTGTCCCCCACAACCCCAACCGGGGAGTTTAAGGAGTTTACCCCTCGAAGTCTCGATTCCCCCTTCGCCCGCACGCGGGCGAAGGGGGCACACCACTTAGCGCGCTTTGGCTTTGATGGCCAGCTCAATCAGAGCCACAAAATCATCAGCTTTGAGCGAGGCTCCACCAACCAGCCCACCGTCAATATCCGGTTGGGACATAAACCCTTCCATATTGGCCGGGGTCACACTACCGCCGTACTGAATGCGCACCTGAGCGGCGATCCCAGCGCCGTACAGTTCCGCCAGAATATCGCGCACCGCGCTCTTGATGATCGCGTTAGCTTCTTCTGGGTTAGGGGCGCGTCCAGTTCCAATGGCCCAGATCGGCTCATAGGCCACCACGATCAAGGGGACTTGTTCCGCTGGGATACCTGCGAAGGCGGCCCGGACCTGTGCCCCTACAAAAGGTACGGTCTCACCCTTGCGGTTCAGTTCGTCACTCTCACCTACTGCAATGATAGGTTTAAACCCGTGATGGAGCAGGGCTTTGGCCTTGGCATTGATCATCGCATCGGTGTCGCCCAAATATTGGCGCACTTCCGAATGTCCAATGATCACATATTCGGCCAACCCCTTAAGCATAGGCGCGGAAATATTCCCAGTGAAGGCCCCAGAGTCCTTCTCATGAACGTTCTGCGCGCCTACCTTGAGAGCCGTACCTGTGAGCGCTGCGGCCACGCCGGGCAGGGCTACAAAGGGTGGGCACACCACTCGTTCTGCCTGTGAAAGTCCCTGAAGGCGGGGCAGAAGCGCCTTCACGTATTCCACTGCCTCGGAAGGCGTCTTGTTCATCTTCCAGTTGCCGGCAATGATCGGTGTACGCATGGTTCAAATCTCTTTTATTGATGTTTAACAGCCTCACTACGCACCCAAGGAGGCGCAAGCCGCGCAGATGCTTGTTCAAATGCTGCCTGAGCGCCTGCCCCGTCCCCGAATGCTTTCAAGATTATACCCTGAACCAACGAGGTTTCGGGGAAAATTGGAGGCACTTTGAGCGCCTTGTCCAGCGCATACAGACTCTCATCCTTCAAACCCGCCTTGGCCAGTGCCATCGCATACAGACTGAGGAGATACCCGTTATTTGTAGTGGCAGTTACCTGCTTGAGGGTGCTCACATGCCCGTTCTGGTTGGTGGTTTCGGAAGTATATCTGAAGAGCGCCTCGCCAGCTTCAGCGCGGGCCGGTTGGGGCACAGCCGCGGGCCCACTCACAGCGTCATAAATGTAGGCCCACACACCCGCGTGGAAATTATCCGCCAAGTCGGAGGGCCGTACCCGCTTCAAGGCTGAAATGGCGGTCTCCATGACGGTGAGGGTTTCTAGATTGCCTCGACTTAGGGTGAGCGCTTGACGAGCCATGTCGGCCGCCTCGGCCAGTTCATTGGCAGCGTTTGAGGCCCCCAGCAAGAGGGCCATCACCAGATAACCTCTCGGATCGTTGGGGTTATCTTTGATAAACTGCCGGGCTTCTTCCGCTGTGCTGCGCAGTGGATCAAAGGCAGAGCCTCCCGCAATGGCGGTGCGCACTGCGCCTCTTGTGGGACGGGCATTCGTTGGGCGAAGGGCAGATGTAGGCATTGAGGCTGGATCACTTGTCGGAGCTGGGGTGCGACTGGGGATAGGTGTCCAGCTTGGAGGAAGAGTCGGTGGCAGGACTGGAGTCGCAGTTGGTGCAGGGGAAAGGGTCGGTGGAGGAGTCCCCTCCGTCGGGGTGAGGCTGCTCATCTGGGCTAGTGCCGTCCCGGTTTGGGCTGCGCCCGTCTCAGCGACGGCCATGTTGTTGTCACTGCCCCGTGATCCCCAAATGATCACTACAGCGGCGATCAAGATCAGGGCGGCCACCCCTGCAAGCACAGCGATCAGCGCACCGCCACTTCGTCTTTGCGGGCGCATCTTGCCTGTTGCAGCGTTCTTTTGGGTTGCCCCGGCATTCACACCGGGGATATTGATGGTGTTGGGGGCAGGCATGGAGAAGGGTGTCTTGGGGTCAACCCCTGCCCCAGAGGCCGCGCCTCGCACTTTGGAGTCGATCCCCTCAGGTGCAATGTGCACTTTGCCCGCCCCAAAGTCAGTCACCCCGGCCTTTTGCACCGCATCCTGAAAGGCTTGGGCAAAATCGACCGCTCGCGGATACCGATCTGGCGGATCTTTGGCCAGCACTTTTAGCAGCACCCGTTCCACAGATGCAGGCACATTCGGATTCACCTTGGAAGGTAAGGGTAGGGGTGCATAGATATGACCGTGAATGATCGCATAGGGGGTATCGGCGGTGTAAGGGGTACGCCCAACGATAATCTCATAAATGACCACCCCCAACGAGTAAATATCTGTGGCAGCACTGAGGACTGTCGTCCCCTGAGCTTGTTCAGGTGAAATATACTGAGGCGTCCCTAGAAGCATATCCTTACTTAGGGTTGATTCGCCTGCGCTGGCAATACGGGCCAGCCCAAAATCCGCAAGGTAAATCTCCCCCCGGGTATCGATCAGGATGTTGGAAGGCTTAATATCCCGATGGAGGATGTCACGCTCATGGGCATAACTGAGGGCTGCACTGACCGCATTGAGGATGCGGATGGTCTCTGGAAGCGTGAGTGGTTGGCGCGCCATACGGGCTTTGAGGGTTTCGCCCTCCACAAACTTCATCACCAAATACGGTTCACCGTTATGCTGATTGTAGTCATAAACGGGCACGATGTTGGGATGTTCCAGTTTGGCCACGATCTGGGCCTCACGTCGGAAGCGTTCCTCAAACGAGGGGTCTGATTTTAGGGCGGCGTGCAAAACTTTGATGGCCACATCGCGTTCAAGGTAGGGATGATAGGCCCGATACACGGTGGCCATCCCCCCTTGCCCAAGTTGTTCTACAATGCGGTACGGTCCAACCGCTTCTCCGATGGTTAAGGGCATAGTCTCAATCACTCCGGCAATCCCCACTACTCTATTTTCGCCTTGCGAAAGCATACGGCAGAGTTGTTAACGGGGTTTAATGCCATTGCAAAAAATCTGGATAGTGCTGACTCTGAATGTTACCCATTGTAGCCTGAACCCCAAAAGTGAATGCAACCGGCTCTTCCGGCCACCTCGTCCATCCGAACATAAAATGAAAAGCCCTATACAGACAGACCTTTCACAGGATCAATTGAGTTTAAAAACCTCTCTAAGATCGATTTCCCTGCATCCAGCTTGATAGTGCTAACGTCCCCTTCCAAAACTTCAGCGCTATACTCACGCACGTTTGGAAGTTGTCCCGAAAAGGCTGTTACTGAATGATCAAGATGTTTTTGTCCGATGGGAGCGACGTTATTTACCGCTATCCCGACTTCGGCTCAAAGTTTGTGCTGCCCCGTCATGTGGACATATGGCTGCCACCGGGGTATCACACCGACACCACCCGACACTACCCAGTAGTTTATATGCACGATGGACAAAATCTGTTTGATTCTGTCCTTGCCTATGCAGGGGTCGATTGGGGTATGGATGAAGCAATCACCCGGCTGATGGGGCAAAAACTCACCACCGGGGCGATCATTGTGGGGGCATGGAACACCCCCCGTCGGTTGTTTGAGTACATGCCTCAGAAGCCCGTGGCGAAACTGCTTCAGAATTTTGCGCTGGAGCACGAATTTCCGCCCGAATCAGACGCCTATCTACGTTTTTTGGCAGAAGAATTGAAGCCCTATGTCGATTCGACTTATCGCACCCATCCCGATCAAGCGCACACTTTTGTGATGGGATCAAGCATGGGCGGACTGATTTCCCTCTATGCCCTGACCGAGTACCCGCACCTCTTTGGCGGTGCGGGCTGCCTCTCCACCCATTGGGTGATCGGCGGCAACCCACTGGTGGATTACTTTGCAGGGGTACTGCCCTCACCCGGCAAACACAAACTCTACTTTGACTATGGCACGGGCGAATTGGATCACACCTATGAACCCTTCCAAAAACGCATGGATCAGCATATGAAGACGGCGGGTTACCGTGAGGATCAAGATTGGATGAGCCGGCGCTTTGAAGGCGCAAACCATAACGAGTCGGCATGGCGGGCGCGGGTCGATCTGCCCCTAAGTTTTTTGTTGACCGGCTTATGAGGTTCTCCAAATCAACACCGGGCATGGTCTCCGGGATCATCATGGTGGTCAGTGCCAGTATTTTTTATGGAACGATCCCGATTTTCTCCTCACTGCTCAGCCGTGAGGGGGTAGGGGTATGGATTCAGGTAGGCGCCAGACTGGGGATTACTGCCCTGATCTTTGGGTTAATCGGGATAGGGTTCAAGGGACAGATGCGCCTGATGTCCCTTCTGCCCAGCCGCCGCAATTTGCGTTTTGCCCTGCTCAATGGGGCGTTTGTGATGGGCGCTTTTGTGACCTATATCGCGGCGGTCGCTCGCTCAACACCCACCAAAGTGGTGCTGATCTCATACCTTTATCCCCTCTTTGTGTTGATTCTGGCGCGTATCTTTTTGAGGGAACCGCTCACCGCAAGCCGGATCGGGGCACTGCTCCTCGGGGTGGTGGGTATTGCCATCACCGTTGAGGTTTGGACTGCGGTGAAGGACTTGCGCACCCTTAGCACGGGAGATCTGTTAGCCCTACTGAATGCGGTAACAACCTCCGGTGCAGTCCTCATTGGGCGCTGGTGGCGCTCACGGGAGGAAACCCCGGCACTAAACGTTACCTTTTGGACGGTGCTGGGTGGGTTCTTTTGGCTCTTGGTGCTGGCGCTCCTTGATACAATACTCAACGGAGGTGCGGAAATCACCCGCCAGATAGTTTTTCCCTCCACTGGGCTGCAAGCAGTATTACTTCTGAGCGCATTGGCGGTATTGGGCACGGCTGTACCCTACTTTCTTTTTTATACGGGTCTGGGCCGAGTCCCTTCGAGCGCGGCCAGCATTCTGATGCTGCCCGAAGTAATCTCCGTCTTTGTGTTCAGTGCGATCTTTTTGGGGCAAGGAATTGCACTGCCTCAACTTGTGGGCGGGGCGGTCATCCTCACGGCGGGGGCGCTCACTACCCGCTAAGGTGCGTTTTCGCTTCACCCTGACAAGGTTCGTTTGAGGCAGCAACCCTGAATCTTCCATCCGCAGGGGTTTCTCAAATAAACAATACGTGCTATAGTTGCTTCACCTCTCCGCCTTGTCATAGCGAGGAACGGATGTGATGAAGTCAGAACAACGCCCACAGCACGCTTTTTTTGTGGACGTAGATCGCAATCTGTGTTACTACTGTGGCGCATGTGTTGCGGTCTGTCCACCCGATTCGATTTTTTTGGAAAACTCCCACCTTAAGGTTGATCACCAAACTTGTACCCGGTGTGAACGCTGTATCGCCATGTGCCCTGTTCACGCGCTCTCCAAAGCGCCTCTCACCCCGGAAGTGAGCCATGAAGTCAAGTTATGATGTGATTGTGGTTGGCGCTGGCCCGTCTGGGTCAGTTGCAGCACGCCGCTGCGCGGAAGGCGGTCTCTCTGTCCTGCTCATCGAAAAACGGCAGGAGATCGGTGCACCCGTGCGCTGTGCGGAAGCCATCGGGCAGGACATTACCCGCCCTTATATTGACATCAACCCTAAGTGGATTGACGCTCGCATTGAATCCTATGCAGTGCATAACCTTGAGGGTGAACATGTCATCCTGCCTCCTACCGAACCTACCTTGATCGTAAACCGCAAGGTGTTTGATTGGGAATTGGCCAATTTGGCAGCACGGGCCGGGGTAGATGTGGTCACCCGCACGCAGGCGGAAGGACTGATCAAGGACGATTCCGGTCGGGTGATCGGGGTCCGTTTGATCAGTCTAGGCAAACGCCATGAGGTGCTAGCCAAGATCGTCATCGCCGCCGATGGTTCAGAATCTCAGGTGGCCCGGTGGGCGGGGCTGAAAACTGTTCCCCCCATGTCCGACTATTATGTTGGGTTTCAATACCTCATGGTTGGACTAGGGGGCAAACTAAAACCCACTATCTGCGAATACCATCTAGGGCACAGTCAAGCACCACATGGTTATATCTGGGTCTTTCCCAAAGGTGAAGATTGTGCCAATGTCGGCATTGTGATCGGCGCGGACGTAGCGGATAAAGCAACCGCTCAGGAATACCTTGATCGCTTCTGCGACAAACATTACCCCCACGCCAGTATTTTGGGAGTGGTGGCGGGTGGTATCCCGATCACGGGGGCACTTAAGCACATGGTCACCGATGGGGTGATGGCCGTTGGGGATGCAGCCCATCAGGCCGATCCGCTTACGGCTGGGGGGATCAATCTGGGCATGATCGGTGCGGAAATGGCTGCCGAAGTAGCCGTGAAAGCGATCCGTACTGGGGATTGGTCAACCAGAGTTCTGAGAGAGTATGAACATCACTGGAATCACCGTTTCAAGCGCCAGCACAGCGCCTTATACCAATTGCGCAAGATGATCAACCGGATGAGTGACGACAAGATCAGTGCACTGGTGCATACAGTCTCTACCCTGCCTATTGCGGAGATGAGCTTAGGGGAAGTTCTGATAGCGGTCTTTCGCCACCACCCCTTGATGCTTATTCAGGCACAGGCACTGATCGCTACCGGGTTGATCTTGAAGTGAATTAAGGCAAAGTGGCTTTGCCCTTATCCCCTCACCCTTTCAGGGGTAGGTTTTTAAGGTAGGTAGGATTCTCCCCTACGAGGCAGATTTTGTAGGGGGATACCCACAATTTTCCCCGGTAAAGGCGATTCTGCCGTAGGGCATGGCGCGCCATGCCCGCTGCTTATGACCTCCACAGCCCGCACGCAGGCGAAGAGGGCTGTGGGTAAGTCACCTTGTTTCAGCGCCCAAAGATATGGGTGACGGCGGTACCGCCAACCCCACCTAAGTTTTGCGCCATAGCGATCCGGGCGTCCTTGACCTGATTTGCACCTGCCTCGCCCCGTAGTTGAAGGACGATCTCCGCTGCCTGATAGATTCCAGTTGCACCCAAAGGATTGCCCCGGCTTTTTAGCCCACCAAAGGTGCTGATGGGCAGATCGCCCGTGAGGGTGATCCGGTTTTCGGAGGCGAATTTCCAACCTTCGCCCCGCGCTGCAAAGCCGCTTGCCTCCAGTGCCAGTGCTGCCATGATCGTTGCTGAGTCATGGAGTTCAAAAAGATCAATATCACTGGGCGAGAGATTCGCCTGACGATAAGCCCGATCCGCCGCTAGTTTCGCCGCGGAGAGGAACAGGGGATCAGGACGTTCATGTACCGCAAGGGTATCCGTGCCCACCCCGCTGCCCAAAATCCGTACCGGAACATCGGTTAAGTCGGGGGCCCGTTCGGCGCTGGTGAGGATCAATGCGGCTGCACCGTCCGCCTCCGGAGCAACATCAAAAAGGTTAATCGGCTCTGCCACCAGCGGCGCACCCGCAAAACGATCTGCTTTGATCAGGTTGCGGTACATGGCCTTGGAATTTTTGCTACCGTTGCCGTGCGCGTTGACGCTGAAGTTGGCGAAGTCAGCCACGCTCACATGGTATTCGTACATGTAACGGCGCATCAGCATTGCGGCTACCCCAACCGGGGTTGCGCCCTGTGCCGACTCATATTCGGAGTCGAGGGTGGTCGCGGAGGCTTTCACCCGTGCGCTGCCCACCACATCGGTCACTTTTTCGCAGCCCAGAACCATAACCGTTTCGGCCGCGCCGCTGGCAACCATGAGGTAACCCATACGCAGCGCCAGCCCACCCGAAGCGTCCGCGCCTTCCACCCGAAACGCTTCTACCCCACGTAATCCGGCATAATCAGCGATCAGCGGGGCAAGGTGGTTCTGCCCGCTCAGATTGCCTGAGAGGGCATTGCCCACGACAATAGCGTCAAGGGTTTTGACATTGGCGTGATTCAGGGTCTCTTGTACTGCCTGTACCGCCATCTCACGCAGGGAAGACTCCCAGTGTTCACCCGCCGGGGTGATCCCCGCGGCTGCAATTGATACATCACGCATGATTTGAGTCCTCTTAGCCCTTCAGTTTGCCCCGATAGCGGGTATAAACAGCATAATCGATTTGAGTCCGGCGGGCGATATAGTCACGGGTTTTGGGGGCACGTCCCTGCCGCTCCATGATTGTCTCTGTGACCCGCAGGTCAAAGGCATCGGAGCCTGCCCCGCTGCCATAACTTACACATAGAATACGATCCCCGGGCTTGGCCACATCCAGCACTGCTGAAAGCCCCAGCAAACATGATCCCGCATACACATTGCCAACCTCATTGGCTAACAAGCCCGTCTTGAACTGCTCCGGCTTAAAACCGAGGGTTAGCGCGGCCCGTTCGGGGAATTTGACATTGGGTTGGTGAAAAACTGCATGGGTGTAATCGGCGGCGGTGGTGCCCATCATTTGCAGGAGCGCTGAAGCGGCGCTTTGGGTGTGGCGGAAGTATGCTGGTTCACCCGTGAAACGATCCCCATGCATGGGATAGCTCTCCTCCGCCCGCCGCCAGAAGTCAGGGGTATCGGTCACGAAGCTGTAGCTGCCCTGAAAGACCGCAATCGACTCCTCGGCGGGGCCCACCAGATACGCCGCGCCGCCCGATGCGGCTGTATATTCAAGGGCGTCACCGGGGCGGCCTTGGGCTGTATCCATGCCAATGCTCAGGGCATAGCGCGCCATTTTACTGCCGATCAAACCGATGCTCGCCTGAAGGGCCTCAGAGCCGGCCTTACAGGCAAACTCCCAGTCGGCTGCTTGGGTATTGGGCACCGCTCCAATCGCTTCCGCGACAATGGTGCTGGTGGGTTTGACCGCATAAGGGTGGCTTTCTGAACCCACCCACACGGCCCGGATCAGGGTTGGATCGATCTGAGCGCGGGCGAGGGCATTACGGGCCGCTTCAATGGACATGGTGATCACATCCTCATCCAGCCCCGCCACCGCTTTTTCCTTGATAGGCGAACCGCCCATACCACCCGTCCATACCCGCGCCACCTCGGTACCGGGCAGACGAAAGCGAGGCACATAAGCGCCATAACCGACGATTCCCACTTCCTTTTCGGGGTGCATCACCCCGCGTGGGTCTCGTGGATTGTTAAAGCTGCTGCTCATTGATTACACTCCATAGGTACGATCATCGTTGATGAAGATCAGGGTCGAAGCGCCTCCACCAGCGCCTTGGCCCGTTCGAGACGGATATTGCCTTCGGCGATCATGGTCTCCACAATCCGGGTTACTTGATCTCCAATTGCACCCGCTGCAATTGCCAGTTGGCGGGCGTGCAGTCCCATGTGCCCACGCTGGATGCCTTCGGTGGCAAGGGCCCGAATCGCCGAAAGGTTCTGTGCCAGACCCACCGCAGCGATCACTTCTGACAGTTCCTGTGCACCGTCTACCCCTAAGATTTTCATGGCCACTTTGGCAGTGGCATGAACACGGGTTGCACCGCCTACGGTGCCCACCGCCAGCGGCACTTCAAGCCGCCCCAACAGATCCCCGTTTTGATCTTGTATCCACTGGGTGAGGCTGCGGTACTGCCCCGCACGGGCCGCATAAGCATGAGCGCCTGCCTCCAGCGCCCGCCAATCATTGCCAGTGGCAATACAGACCGCGTCCATGCCGTTCATGATACCTTTGTTGTGGGTGGTAGCGCGGTAGGGATCGATCTCCGCAAAAGCGTTTGCCTCCACGATGGCGCGCACGACCTCCTGCCCTTCGCTGGTTTCGGTTTTAAGTTCCGCCGCCGGGATGCGGCACTCGGCGGTGGCTTTGCGCTGGTCGCTGAGGTTGCTCAGGATGCGCAGCCCTACCCGCCCACCTGTGACGTCCTCAATGCGCGGGGCGATCAGTTCGCAGGCCGTATTGATCGCGTTTGCGCCCATGGCGTCGCGCACATCAAAAAGCAAATGGACAATGAGCATTGCACCTGCTGGGGAATTCGGAAAAGGACGCAGTTCGATACCCCGCGCACCACCGCCCCGCTTAACGATAGACGAGGTAGGATCATTGGCGAGTGTATTCAGTTCCTCGCGGATCGCCCAGACGGCATCTGCGGCGCGGTTCACATCGGCCACGTCCAGCACCTGAATCTGCCCAATCATGATCGGTTCATCGCTGGTGCAGGTGAAGCCGCCGCCCGACCGCGCCAATTTAGCCGCAAAACTGCACGCCGCAACCACACTTGGTTCTTCCACCACCATCGGAATCAGATAGTCCCGACCATTGATCAGGAAATTGGTAGCGATGCCCAGCGGCAGGGCATAAGTCCCGATCACGTTTTCGACCATCTGATCGGCCTGCGCCGGGGGCAGTCCACCACCACTTAAGAGGCTGATCTGTTCATCCGGCGTCAGGCCTGCCCACGCAGATACGATTGCAGCCCGTTCAGTGAGCGGCTTCTGATAAAACCCCGGCAGTCGTGATGAGGGGCGGGATCGGTTCGCGTTTGAATCAGTTTTGGAATCGGTCATGGGTAGTTCTCGTGATACCTGCGGGCAATTGTCGCTGAAATTTGAGGCAATGGGGTTACAAAATCGCTCAAAAAAACTCTCAAAAACTATCCGAATTGTGAAAAAAAGCACCTCCTAAAACGCGGGAAGAATGATCCGAAAGAGCGCATAGAGGGCAAACAAAGCAAGTCCAAGGGTCACCCCGAACCCTGCTCCCCAATAGGCCAACCGGCGACTTGCAGTCGGCAAAAAGCGAACTGCTAAGCCCGCGTAAAATTCAACCCCAGCGGCAAAAATTAGCCCAAACGGAATCAGTGCAGGGTAGAGATAACGCCCCTGAAACTGCGCAAATTTCAGGTTGTAGTATAAAAACGCCCCTAACGTGAGCAGAATCGCTGTTCCGCAGACGATTAATAAATCATGCTGCCAGCCTGCGAGTCCTGAGTACCCTCTGATCAGTGCGATCAGGGATCCACCCAGAATTAGAATCGTGATTCCCAGTAACCCTTGGTAAATGGTCTGGTTCATGGGCACGCCCATCCAGCCGAACTGCCCCCAGAAACTCTGAAAGGTGATTCGGGTCATATCCCCCAGCCATCCTCCGAGCCCAAACTGTTCAAGATACTGACTGGTCTGAACCTGCCCCACTACCACCCGATCATGGGCAGACTGGGCCAAAAAGTCAGGGAAACCGTAGGTATTCAGGTTGCGCACCCAGAAGGGTGTGATCAGGATCAGCCCCACAATCAGGAAGATGACCGCACGCCCGATGCCCGCTTTCAGGTCGGAAGTGCGCCGGGAAGAGAGCAGTTCAGAGAGGAAAATGAGCGCCGTTAGGGGATAGATAGTGAGCTTAGTGAGCAGGGCTAACCCGATCAGGATACCAGCGGACCACCGCCAGCGCCCTGATCCACCTTGAAGCCGCCACACGCACCAGATCAGGATCAGTCCCCCCACCAGCGCGGCGAGGGCGTCATTGTTGACACTGGTCATGATGGCCACATTTTGAGGCAAGAAGGCTACAAAGCCTGCGGCGCTGATCGCCACCCCCATCCGCCCCGGAACGATCATCCGGGCTGTGACCCAAGCGCTGATCACTCCACCCAGCCCCAAGAGCAGCGAAGCCAGCCGAAGGGCGCTCAGATTTCCTCCCCCAATTTGAAAGATTGGGCTGAGCAGCAGGTAGTATAAAGGCGGTTGGTGATCCTCGTACTGAATTGTGCCCAGTCGCCCGTTAAGGGCTTCTGGGGCAAACTTGGCAGCTTTGATCTGATCCAGATAAGCATTGTCCCAATCGCCCGCTGTGATCACCGGGCAGCAGCCCTCCTGCGCCACCTGTGCCACATAGTTGTAGTGGGCAGGTTCATCGGGCGCTTGCCATGCCGGGGTGAGAAGCGCGTAGAGTGACCCGATCCCTAAATAAGCCAAAACGATGAGGGCAAGACAGGGATTGATCTGACGCTTCATTCAGCAACTACTCCTGATAAGGTTGCCCCAAGCGCGCCCGTTCCGATTCGATCACCGCGGCGGCTTCAGCATCCGTCGCACCCAGCTTTTTAAACAAGGGCGCGGGTTCCCTCAATACCTGTCCGGGGGGAAGATTGCCGGGTTCCCATTTACCCCTGCCCTTGCTCCCCTCGTAAGTGAGCGCCTCGTGATCGCTTTGGGACTCCGCATAGGTACTGATGATCTGATCCCCAAACAACTGCCCTTCATAACCCAGATACTGATGCAGTTTTTCGGCGGTGAAGGGTAAAAAGGGTGAAAGCAGCACTTTGAGATTGTCGATCACCCGCAGGGCCACATAGACCCCGGTTGCAGCATCGGCCCGATCTTCCTTGATGCGTTTCCACGGCGCCCGCCGATCCAGATAGGCATTCACCTCGCGCACCAGCGTCATTGCCTCGCTCAGCGCGGCCCGCAGTTTAACCGCTGCGATCAGATTTCCCACCGTCTCAAAAGCCGCCTCAGATTGGGCCACAATGGCCTTATCATCATCGTTCAGCGCGTCCGGCGTGGGGATCACCCCTTCAAAGTTCTTGCGCGCAAAAGCGAGCACCCGGTTGACCAAATTGCCCCATGCCGCAACCAATTCGTTGTTATTGCGGTTCACAAAGTCGGCCCAACTCCAATCGGAGTCTTTACTTTCGGGCATGGCCATGGTTGCCGCATAACGGATCGCGTCAGGGTCGTAGCGTTTGAGAATGTCGGGCACCCACACTGCCCAGTTTCGGCTTTTGCTGAACTTCTGCCCTTCAATGTTCATGAACTCATTGGCGGGTACATCATAAGGCAGGTTGATCTTCTGACCGTCAGCGTACAGCCCACTGATTCCCAACAGTTCCGCAGGCCAAATGATGGTGTGGAACTCGATGTTATCCTTGCCGATGAAGTTGTAAATCTTAGCATCGGGGTTGTACCACCACTGCTTCCAAGCGTCGGGTTGACCCATATTGTGGGCCCACTCAACGCTGGCCGTGAGGTAGCCCATGACGGCTTCAAACCATACGTACATCTTTTTGTTATCCCAGCCTTCAAGGGGGATGTCAATGCCCCAGTCGATGTCGCGGGTGATGGGTCGACCGTGTAAATCTCCTACCCGATTACGAGAGAGCGAGAGGACATTGGTGCGCCAGTGATCCTTCTCTTGTCCCAAATACTGCTGAAGAGCGGGAATAAACGCGCTTAGATCAAGGAAGTAGTGTTCAGTTTCGCGTACTGTGGGCACGCTGCCATCGACTTTGCTGCGGGGATTGATCAGGTCAAGAGCATCAAGCAAGCTGCCGCAGTGATCACATTGATCGCCCCGCGCATTGGGGAAGTGGCATACTGGACACTCACCCTCCACAAAACGATCAGGCAAGAAACGCCCTGCGGCTTCGCTGTAAAGCTGTTTCTGTGTCTCCCGATAGAGGTATTCCTCTGCCAACAGCTTCATGAAAATATCCTGCGCGATCCGATGATGGTTCTCAGTGTCAGTGTGGGTGAACAGATCGTAACTGATCCCAATGTCGCGCTGGGTCTCAAGAAACCGGCGATGGTAATGCATGAACAACTCACGGGGGCTGATGCCTCGTTTGTCTGCTTCCACCATAATCGGTGTGCCATGCGAATCAGAACCACTGACCATGAGGACGTGATTCCCCTTCAGGCGGTGATACCGGGCAAAAATATCAGCGGGAAGGTAAGCACCCGCCAAATGCCCCACATGCAGATCTCCATTGGCATAGGGCCAAGCCACTGAAACGTGAATGTATTCAGGCATAAAAGCACTCCTTGCCCTTAGTGTAGCAGAAAGCCCGTATCACCAACAGATTGAATCACAGGTACAATGAAAGGGAACCCTATGTATTGGTAGCGAGGGGGTAGATATGGCAGGTCAGGTACTGCGTCCCGCGACGGCGGCGCTGCGGTTGATCGCACTCCGGTTGGCAACCCCAGACTTAGAGGTCGTGGCCGCTCAACCGGGTGTGGTAGAAGCGTTTCGAGTGACCGTTCGTTACCACGATGGACGTCACCCCGATCAGATCGGAACGGTGATCAAATGGCGTGGTATAACGGAGGCGGCGCTCACCCTCGCTTATCGACGTCCAGAGGATAAACCCTTGAACCTCGATCTCAAGATCAGCGGGGAATCCTTCAGCACCTTTAGCGCAGGGCTGCGCAAACTGAACTTTGATCGCCTCGATGATCCTCCAGAAATTCCATGGACAGGCGCTGATCTGTGGCTGCTAGAGCGCGCTTCTGCCTCCTTTCACCATGATCTGATCATCGCCCCGGATTCGGCAGTAGGAATCTACGAGGAGGTGGTAGCGGCCGTTCGCACGCATCTTAAAGAGGCGCTCAGGATGATCAGTCTATAGAGGAAAACCCTAGCCATCAGGGCAAGTGCTTAGGTTTTGCAGCAGGTGAATGTGCGCTACACTAAAGAAAAATAGAAGGCTCATTTAGATTGGAGATTCAGGCAATGATGCTTGTTGGTCAACATATGGTTCACCATGTACACACCGTCAGCCCTACCACCAACTACCGAGAAGCCCGCGAGTTGATGAAAACATGGCGCATTCGTCGGCTTCCAGTGGTTGAACATGGACGATTGGTTGGTATCATCTCGGAAAAAGACCTGCTTTTGACCGCGCCTTCGCCAGCTACTACCCTAAGTGTCTATGAGATTTATACCCTGCTTGACAAACTCGAAGTAAAGCAGTTCATGAAACATCCAGTGATCACCGTTGGCCCGGACTGCCCCCTTCAGGATGCAGCCCAGATCATGCTCACCAATAAAATAGGCTGTCTCCCTGTGATGCGTGCGGGTGATCTGGCAGGGATCATCACCGAAACCGATATTATGCGGGTGCTGGTGAATCTGCTCGGTGGTGGTGAACCCGGTCTCAATTTCACAGTGCGGATCAAAGATGAACCGGGAACGTTAGCCTCGGTTGCTTCAGCGGTGGCGCAGGCGGGTGGCAATATTGTCTCGATCACCTCAAGCCCTCACAGCGGTGAGGTGAATATCAAGGAGCAGGGCGCAAACATTGATAAACTGCGCCAGCTTCTTCGGGAAGCCGGCGCTGAGTTGGTTCAGATACAGAACGGACAGCCCCACACCCCTCAAATGTTTGGTTAAAGCCCTGACCTTACCCCTTCAGCCCAAAGGTTGGCTAGGGGGTAGGGCAGAATCTTACGTTTGCACCGTTCAGCGAATCACCAATTCCTTGATTCGATCTGGATATGCCTCCGCAAGTCGCAGCGCCTCGCGCATGAACATGGTGAAGTGATAATTGGCCTTCCAAATATTGCCCTTAGAGAGATCGCGAGTCGTGGATGCCCCCGAAGCCGTCAACTCGATGTTGGCGTACAAACCTCCATACTGATGATCGGTGAAGTACTCAAGGATGAAGGCTTCAATCTGCTTAAATGCTGCATCTGTATTCCAGTCGCGCACAATAGCGAAGTGCATCAATGCCCGCGCCGTTTCCAACTGTGCCCACCACACAAAAAATGTGTTGTCGGGGTTACCCTCCAGCGGAGAACCATCATAATCGCTCACCTCGTAAATCATGCCTCCATAGCGGGCATCCATAGCGTATTCCTGACAGAACTTGAGCAGTTTGGCGGCAGTGTCGAGCCAACCGGTGTCAAAGCCCCGCTCCACAGCGCGGCTGAGCAGATAGGCAAGCTCCACATTATGTCCAGTAGAAGCCTGCTTTGCGCCTGACCACTGGCTTTGACGGGTGTACGGTTCCTGTGAGGGGTTCCATTCGAGATCGTAGTTATAGGCCACATACCCCCGATCCGTGAAGCCCTCTTGATCAGTGTAAAGCTGGTTGATCAGGAACTCTGCCTCTAGGGTGATCATCTTCTCTAACTCAGACCGAAGGGCATCACCAGCAACATCGTAGAGGGCGAGCAAGGCCTCGAAGTAGTGGGTGAAGGTGTCCACGTTGTTCACCCCTTCGATTTCACTGAAGTCAGTGTTAAAGCCCGGACGGATACCGCCCGGATACTGTGGGTCAAGAAATTTGTCCTGAAGCACCTTGATCTGTTCTAACGCCTCCGCCAGATGATCCGGATTGCTGGTCACCTCATAAGCTTGGGCAAGGGCAAACAGGGGATGAACGTTTCCGTATCCTTGTTTTTGGTTTTCCGTCACCTCAAAAGTCTGGGGATGGATCGCCCAGAAAAAGCCGCCCTTATCACTATCTCGGAAGTGGTTCAGCAGGCAGTCCACCCCTTTGTTGACTACCTCAAGGAAACGCTGTCCTTGATCAGGATCGGCGCGATAGGCTTCAACATTCATGTAAATGGCGCGGCTTTGGAAGATCACCGTTACAGGTGCGCCGCCAAAGGTGCGCCATTGGCGGTCAAGGTTGGGGTTAAAACAGCCGTTAAAATCAGGATCATAAGCGCCCATCCCGGATTTACCATCTAGCCCGCCGTTCCACAGATCAGTTTCGACGATCAAGCGCTGCCGATACCACTGGGCATCGATCATCAGGCTGGGATCAGGCATAGAGAAGGTGAACGTTACCGGGATAGGGGCAGGGGTAGCGGCATCAAGGGTAGTCACCCCAACACTTGACCCTGCAACGAGCAGTATGGCACACAAAACCAACGCTGTCAGTTTAACCAGCAGACTGCTGTGCATGAAAAAACTCCTAGTGGATGATTTTGAAATGCTTAAAAGCGGTTATCGGTCAAAACAGAGGAGGGGTTTCTGGGGCTGCCCCTCCTCTGGACAAGGTCAATTCACCTTGCGCACTTTGAGGGCAAGGTCTTCCATGAACTCAGGCAGGGGGATACTCAGCCCTTCGGCGGTAGTATTGAGGGTCTGGGTAGCGATCACCTCACCTTTGAGGGTGTCCCAAATCTCGACAGTATAGCTGCCCGGCTTAAGTTCGGGCACATTGACCGAAATTCCCTTGACTGTGGGGAAAGTCACAATCAAAGGGTTTTCGACCTTTTTAACCATGTTCTTCTGCACCAGACGTTTGTAGTAGGCGTCGGAGAAGGTGCCACTGACCACCCACAGCAGAGCGTAGTCGTCGCTTTGCAAACCGTACACATCGGCGAACGCCCGCTTGCTGCTTTTTGCCGGAGAGGGACGGAATCCATGTGCGGCAAAGTCCTCGCCTTTCACAAAAGCGGAAAGCCCCCTAAACGGTTGGTAGAGATCGCCGGCATGGACATAGGTGTACCACCACCAGAACTGCCCTGATCCCATCGCACCGCCTGCTAAGCCTGACCACATGCCGATACGCATCCGCACCCCAAAGGGATCAAGCTGCGGGGTGCTGTCATAACCAAATTCGCCGAGCAGGAAGGCTTTGCCGTACTCCTCGCTCCATTTGCGGGCTTCTTCCACAAGGGTGAAAGCCCAGTCATTGGCCTGATAGATATGCACCTGAGTGATGTCCATAGAGGGCATCCCCCACACGGCCTTATCCTGCCGCTGTGAGCCAGAATGGGTAATCAGGTGTTGGTAGGGATCAAGGTTCTTGAGGTATTCAGCGCTCTTGCTGATCCACGGGGCAAGTTTCTCTGGGCTGCTAAAGGGCGTCCAGTTCACTTCGTTCCACCACTCCCACGCCAGCAGGCTGGTGGAGTAGCCCCAGCGTGCCGCAGCATAACGCAGATAACGGAGCCAAAAATTAAAGGCTTCTGGATTACTCACAAACGCCACCGGATCACTGAGCATCCCGCCGTTTTTTTGATTGTAAGGGTTGGCGTCCCATTCGGTATTGGTGGTTCTGGAGAAAGGCCCATGCGCAATCATCGTCAACTGGATATAAACACCCCGCTCCTCGGCCAGTTCAAAGAGTTTGTCCAGCCGGAATGCCCGATCCTGACGGAGTTCGTAGTTACCTAACCCAGTATCGCGCCATTCGTAGGAAAATCCCCATGGGGCAAGCCAAACCCGGATGGTATTCCCACCGGCAGCGCTGAAGGCATCCAACCAACGCACATAATCAGCGATGCGCCCGTCCTCATTATCCTCATACCATGCCATGTTCAGGCCTACCCCAAAAAAGGGCGTGCCGTCGTCAAATTCAAGGTAGCGCGGGTCACGGGGGCTGAGTCGCAGGAATCCGTGTTTGTCTGATTCCTTCACCGCAAACTGCCGGGATTCACTGCGCACGGTCTCACCCTTGTGGGTCAGAAGCAGGGCAAAGTGCCATATTCCCACCTCGGAGGGGGTGAATCGCACCTGCCACGAACGGGACTCCGTCGGGGTCATCTGCTCCCGGATGTTCCCTAGTTCAGAGGTCACCAGCGAAAAATCAAAATCGCGGTAGTAGAACCCCGGCACCGTAAGAACCTTTCCGCTGGGAGAAGTGAACTCCCCTTCAAGGGCTGCTTCACCGGGATCATAGGGATTGGTGATCGCCACATCCAAGTCAAGGCTGATTTCAAACTTGTGATACCGTCCCACCTCATCGGGCGCAGTGATCGCCCCAAAAGGGGTCGAATCCGAAACCGCCCGCACCGGGATTGAGGTCGTTACCCCCACCCCAAACAACCCTGCACACAGCGCCAATAAAAGCGCCTTAAATAGGTATCTATGAAACCATCGTTTGCGATGAACCATTCTTTTCTGCTCCTTCTTAAAGGGTTTCAGCCCAAAAAGCCCGTCCTTCGAGGGGGGCAAGCTGAACCGGGAACGATACTTTGCCCATCTGCACTTTCGGGCTGAGAGACTTACCCGTCAGCGCCTCACGCAAGTTAGTGTAGGACTCTGTGATCATTTCCACTTCCGTCTGGACGGTCTGCTGAAGGTGATTGATGACCACTAACAAAGCCTTCCTTTGATCAGCGCTCCACCACAAAGCCGTTTCCACATCGGCATGGGTTGAGGCGATTCGAGGGCTGATCCCGGATGCACTAAGGGTTTGAGCTAACCATACCCTCAGGGCCGCGTCGCGTCGGATGTGAAATGGAAACATCGCCGAAAGATCGTAGTAGCCGGGGTAATTGGTGTAATCCCACCCCAAATAACTCCCCACGAGAATGATTTGCCCTTGACTCTGTTTGATACGGCAAAGCGCAGGTGATCCGTCCTCAAAAGCACCTAAAATCTCAGCCCCTTTGGGCAGGATCAACCTCATGCCCTTGAGCTGCACCGCCACTGGAATCCCTTCGGATAGGGTGTAAGCGCGGGGTGTTTCTCCGCTGCGGCTGTGCCAACCGGGGTAAAGCGCGGTAAAAGGGCTATCCGCAGTATCAAGGGGCACTGCGTAATCGGTCAGCAGCAGACCACCATCACGCACAAACTGATCCACTGCGAGCCTTACCCCCGGTGGCAAAGCCGAAGCACCCATTACCCCGAAGGCGCGGTAGTTCCGTGCTTTTAGTACCCCGGCTTCGACCTGTCCTTCGGAGAGAATATCTACCCTGTAGCCACTTTGAGAGAGCATCTGGTAGGTGAGCAGGGTGTCATAGGTGTGATCGTCGGTGCGCGCCTGACTCATGGTTGTCCATGAATAGAGCAGTGCGATGGATGCAGGTTCAGGCTGAAGCCCTTCCAACTGCCTGACCAAAGTTTCATACTGGGCATTGGGTTCGGTTGTCTTGCGCAGCATATGGTAGCGTTGATCCGGGTCTTCACCCGGAAACTCCCCCCACCATACCAACCCTAAGGCGCCATGTGCGATGCACGAATAGATTTGTTCGCTCATGCTGTTTTCGGGCAGCCGATACCCTAACCACGAGTTAAATGCCTGCCCATTGGCGGTGATCAGCTTGTCAAAGCCGATGGCGCTGCGCAGCACGTCTTTGGTGTAGTTGTACACATAACACTGGTAACGGTGATCAAACTCCAGCGGGTACATATCCTCATGACCAAAATCCAGAACCGGAGCCATGCGCCAGAAGTCGTTGCCTGTATAGACACACTGCCACGAAGCGGGATAGAAGTCGTTACATTCGTGGGTTGCCCACAGTGGGGTAACCGCCTTGGTGGCCGCAATCAGGCGCGCCAGAAACTCCGGGATTGCCTCTGCATGGCAGTTGATCCAATGCTGCCACAAGACTGGATCAGCCGGATCGCGGGGCGGCTCTGGCGTGGGATCGAGTCCCCGTGCGCCTAGATAACGGCGGAACGCCTCGCGGCAGTGTTCACAGTAGCAGTTCGGCTTCATGGCTTCGCCGCCAAATTCTGGTACACTGTTGCGGTAGTACGCCTCGTGGACAAAATTCATGGCAGGTATCCCATCCCATCGATACAGGGCGGGATGATCACTGAACTCACGGAAGAAACGGGTGGAACGTTCCACCGCCAGCTCAAAGACCTTCGGATGACGGAAGCAGCCCATATTCCAATAACGAGGATCGTCGGAAGTGGAGCCATCTCCATTCACGATTTTCACTTCGGGGTGCGTCTCCAACTGGAGAAACTGCCCCAGACAGGGAACAACTGTTAAACCCAGTCGTTGGCACTCATCCATCAGCCAACGGAGTCGTTCCCCAGCTTCCAGATCATAATAAGGGTCGTAAAAAAGCCAGACCTGTCGAATACCCGCTTTGGCCAATTCGTGCAGGTCAGCCCCGATGAGGGCGTCCGTCCACTTTTGAGGACGGGGATAGTAGTAGAAGCCCAGAATCGGCGTCTGAAAGTAGTTCCTGTACATCTCAGCCTTTGATCCCTGTGAGCGCAATCCCCCGGATGAACTGCTTTTGGAAGATCAGGAACAAAACCAGCGTCGGCAGTGAGACCAAGAGCGCAGCCGCCATCAGAACCCCCATGGTATTTGCCCCGTTAAAGGTAGAACTTAAGAGCGAGAGGGCCAGTGGCAGGGTTCGGTTTTCAGAGGACTGCATCACGATCAGGGACCACATGAAGTTGTTCCACTCACCAAGCAGCACAAAGATGCTCATCGCCGTCAGGGCTGGACGCACCAACGGTAGGATGATGCGCCACCAGATTCGGAACTCACCCGCACCGTCAATGCGGGCCGCGTCAAGCAGTTCATCAGGCAGCGAGATCATATACTGGCGCAGGAAAAAGACCACAAAGGCTTTGGGCAGCGCAGGGATGATCAGCGCCGTGAAGGTGTTGATCCAGTTGAACTCCTTCATCATCAAAAAACCGGGGATGATAGTCACCTGCCATGGCACCATCATTGAGGCCACAAAGAGCATAAAGAAGATATTACGCCCCGGAAATCGGTGTTTGGCCAGAATATACGCTGCCAAAGATGCGAGGATCAGCGACCCAATGGTGACCGAAACGGTCACGAAGATGCTGTTCAGGTAGTATCGGGCGAACCCTCCGGAAGTATCCTGAAAGCGCTGGAAAATCCCCTCTACATGCTCCGGCAGCCCCTTGCCCCCAAGCTCGTCATAAAAATTATTAAAGGTGGGGTTTTCCACAAAAAATGAAGGAGGGGTGCGCGAGAGTTCGGGGATTGGCTTGAACGCGCCAATAGCCATCCAGTAATAAGGCAGCAGCATCACGAGGGCCAGTGCCACCACGGGAATGTAGATCAAATTCCGGTTTAGACGAGCACGAAGCGCATTTTCTCCAACCATCAGATTATTCCTTATACGGGTTCGTTGACACGCCCAAGGCGCAGGTTGAGAACGGTCAAGCCGAAGATGATCATGAACAACACCCAAGCGATAGCCGCCGCATAGCCCAGTTTGAAGTTGGCAAAACCAGTGTCATACAGGTACGGGACGACTGTCAGCCCGGAGTCCAATACCCCGCCAATACGCTCTACACTGCCCAAGACCACATAAACCGCGTCGAAGATCTGCATCGCGCTGATGGTGCCTGTCACCAAAACGTACAGGAGAGTGGGGCGCAGCATCGGGATGGTGATCTGCCACAAACGCTGACGTTGGCTTGCGCCGTCGATGGCTGCGGCCTCGTATAGTTCGGCGGAGATACTCTGCAAACCAGCCAAAAAGAGGATCATGTTGTAGCCCATCCCGCCCCACAAGGCCATGAGCACAAGAACGGGCATCGTCCAGTCGGGGTTGGCGAGGAAAGTGATGGGCGCGATCCCCAGTTGGGTCAGCACCCCATTGATCAGCCCATAGTTTTCACTGCTGAAGATATAACGCCAGATAGTAGCGATGGCGATAGTTGAGGTCACCGAAGGCAGGAAAAAGATCGTGCGTAAGACATAGTTGACACTGCTCTGCCGCTGCAAAGCAAGTGCCAGCCCCAATCCGAAGATGATCCCCAAAGGTACCACGATCAACGAATAGCGGAGGGTGTTCCAAAGTGCTGTCCAGAAACGTGCATCGGATACGCCGAGGGTAAATCGTTTGCCCAATAAATTAAACTGACCTAGTTCGCGGAACCCTTTGTTCAGAACTTCGGCGGGACGGCTGTAGGCAATCTCACAGGTTTGACCTGCTTCTTTGGCGGCCGCCACCTGTGATTGAGGGATATTTTTCCGGTCGCAGCGGTAAAGCTGTTCTCCAGTTGTTTTGTCCACTGCGAGCGTCAGTTCTTTCAGATCAAGGGCCAGCAAAGCCCCGAAGTTCTCGTCAAAGCCCTTGTAGACGGGCGGTTTAGTGCCCTTAAACTCGGTCAGGCTTAGGTAGGCAGAAGCCCCAATGGGGAAAACGACAAAGATCAGGAACAACACCAGAAAGGGAGTAAGCAGAAAGTAGGAAGTACGCCGCTTCCATATCTGATGAAAGAGGGTTCCCCCTTTGGCTGTTGCCTGAGCTGAGGATACGTCAAGCTGAGAAGCGGTTAGTGAAGTCATACCATCTCTTCCCTGCGGGGCAAAACAATGCTTTCAAAAAACATTTGACGGGCGCTTTACAGCGTGCAAAGGGGAGGGGTTAATTTCCCCTCCCTGTTCGGTGTGCGCGGGTGAAAGTTGGCTTACTCGTTCAGCAGACGTTCCAGCTCTGCGGCCGCAGCATCCAGCGCTTCCTGAGCATCCGCGTCCTTCAGCAGCACCGTATCCAGCAGACGCTGCACCTCGTTCGCGCCTTCTTCCCATCCGGGGCAGTTGGGCGGGCCCTTGGCGTCGTTCAACTGGGTCTTGATCGCTTCTAACTTGGCTGCATCAACTTTGAGCAGGTCATAGTAGGCTGTCACTGGTGGGAAGAAGATTGCACTCTTTTCGGTGGCCTTACTCAGCATCGCCGATGCGCCCTCTTCGGTATAGAGGAACTTGATCAAATCCCATGCCAGATCAACGTTCTGGGAGAAGGACATGATCCCCATCACGCGCCCGCCCAAAAAGACAGTGCTTTTGCCTGAGGGCCCTGCGGGCAGAGGCGCGATTTCCCACTTGCCTGCGATCTCAGGTTTGCCCACATCAAGGCTGCCCACGAGCCAGTTTCCGGTCGCCCCAAAAGGATACTGACCCGTCACCAGACCGTTTTCCAGATCGGGCCAACCATCGGTGGGTGATCCGTATTCTTGGTACAGACTCGCCATAAACTCAAGGGCGGTCACACCCGCTTCACTGTTAATGGTCACTTCGGAGCAGTCTGGGGTATAAAAGTCTCCGCCCGCTTGATACAGATAGTTGGCGAAGTACAACCACTGGGCATTCCCCCACTGCATCGCAAAAGCGCTGCCTTCGGTCTTCGCCTGAACCATCTTGATCGCCTCAGTCAGCTCTTCCCAAGTCTTGGGAGCAGCCTCTACCCCTGCTTCTTTGAGCAGATCAGGACGGAAGTACATCAGGTACACGGTCAGGTCATAAGGTACCGCAAAGACTTCGCCAGCGGTGTTCACAATCGAGGGCCACACGCCCTGATAAGTAACTTCCCGCATTGACTTGATGTCATCGGCAAATTTCTCACCCAGATTGACCAACCCCCCCTTAGAGCCAAAGTCGATCCCGTAAGATAGCCCACCAGTGAAGATGTCTGGGCCCTGACCGCTGGTCACAGCAGCGAGATTCTTGGCGTAGGTATCGTTCCAACTTACCGCCTCAACCTTCACTTCATTACCGGTCTTGGCTGCCCAAAGGTCAGCGGCAGCCTTGAAAATAAGCGCATCATCTTCAGAGCCTGTCGTCCACACTGTGATGGTGGTCGCGGCGCGGGTGGGCATGGCTGCCAAAGCGCCAAAGGCCAAGGTGAAAATCACCGCAAAAACAAATAGCCGTTTCATTATTTGCTCTCCCTTGTTCGTTTTGAACATCCATTGAACAATAAATCTTGATCAATGAACAAGACCAGTATATGATGAACATTATCACTTGTCAAGATAATCTCAAAGGGCTTCAAATGGGACGGCTGTCCCGTTTTTGTTGGATGTTTTTTGACCCATCACGAAAACATTTAGCCCAATTTTTATGGGACACAACGCAGTCTGGATAAGCTCCTCAAAATGGCCTTGAAAAAGAGTGAACAAGATATGCAATGGGAGCTACTAGAACAGATTGACGGAAATAATGGAGGATCATAGAATGAAATTGTTTAGTGAATATTGAACGGTTTTGGGTTGAAACTTCCGGGTATTGGCAAGTAGGTAGTGAGGCATTATCCTTAAAGATCGTGATGCTTTCACTGATCTAAAGGGAGAGGATGGCAGTTGTGAGTGAAAAACCGACTCTGCGGGCGGTTGCCCAATTAGCAGGGGTATCTTTGGGCACGGCTTCGCAGGCGCTGAGCAACAAGCCCAATGTTCTTCCAGAGACGCGGGCAAAAGTCTTAGAAGCAGCGGCGGCCTTGGGATACCAACCCCAGACGCGGGTGCAGCTTCCGGCCGTGGTCAACCTCTCCACCATTGGCTTGTTGATGAAGTCTGACGATGGAGGGCACTCTGCCTTTAACCCCTTTTATTCTTACATCCTTGCGGGGGTGGAGCGTGAGTGCCAACGTCAAAATATCACGCTCATGTATGCCCATCTCGAGACGGACAGTGACAATCGGGCACTCTCGTGGCCGCCCATGCTCTCTGATCAGCGTCTTGATGGGTTAATCATTGTAGGCACCTTTCTCGAAGCCACCATCGCGGAGATCAGCCGTAAGAGCAGTCAGGCTATCGTATTGGTGGATGCTTACGCACCGGGGCAGAATTTTGACAGCATCGTGACTGACAATGTCAACAGTGCCCAAACCGCCGTTGAGTATTTAATCAGTCAGGGGCATCGCCATATTGGGTTGGTAGGCAGTACTGCTGACTCCTATCCTAGTATCCGGGAGCGGCGTAAGGGGTATACCCGCGCCCTTAAGGAGAATGGGATCAATGACATTTACATTGAAGATTCGAGCTTGAACCGGGACGGCGGTTACGAGGCAACCTTAAAACTACTGCGACGTGCTCCCCAAATCACCGCGATTTTTGGGTGTAATGACAATGCGGCCTCTGGTGCGATCAGCGCGGCCTACACCTTAGGCTTAAAAGTCCCTGATGATCTGTCTGTGGTGGGCTTTGATGATATTGATCTGGCCCAAGAACTGATCCCGGCGCTTACCACCATGCACGTGGATAAAGTCCTGATGGGCGCACTGGCAGTACGTCAACTTCGAGAACGGGCTGAGAATCCGCTGCGGCCGGCCCTCACCATTGCCCTCAGCACTCAACTGATCGTGCGCCAATCGGTGCGTGCCATTGACTAAAAGTTAGGTGTAGGCAGCTTCGGAACGAGGGAATCATGCCACCGCTTCAGTCTCGACCAGAGGCGCATAAAGTGCCTCAATTTGGGCCAAAGTCTCGACCTTGACCAACTCCTGACGCAGCACGGCGGCATAGCGGGTGCCAAGATGATACTTGGTCAGCTGCCCGCGAAGTTCAAGGACGGTGTGCCGCTCCCCGATCTTGGATCGCTCCACTGCAAGGCGGGCATGAAACAGCGCGGCCGCGGCCATCGCAGCCGGGGTTGGGTCAGGCAGGCTTTCGCCCGTGCGCAGATAGTGGGCAATCTTTCCAAAAAGCCACGGGTTGCCGAGCGCAGCCCGTCCGATCATAACCCCATCACAACCAGTCTCCTCAAACATCCGGGCCGTGTCCTCTGGGGTAGAGACATCACCATTGCCGATCACCGGGATGCGCACTGTCTCCTTGACCTGTCGGATAATATCCCAATTGGCCTTGCCAGTGAAGCCCTGTGCGGCAGTGCGCCCATGAACCGCAATCGCCTGCACCCCAGCATTCTCAGCAGATCGGGCAAAGGGCACGGCTGTCAGGTTATGAGCATCCCAACCAGCGCGCACCTTGACCGTGACCGGGACGCTGACTGCCTTCACCACCGCTTCCACCACCTGAGTGGCCGTACATACATCTCGGAGCAGGGCCGCGCCCGCGCCGCTCTTGGCCACTTTGGGAACCCAACAGCCCATGTTGATATCCACAATATCCGCACCCAGATCAACCACCATCCGCGCCGCCTCAGCCATCATCTGAGGATTACTGCCGTAAAGTTGAACCGCAATGGGGCTTTCAGCAGCCGTCCAATCAAGGTAACTCTCGTTGCGTTTGCCCCCATAATGCATGGCCACACTGCTAAGCAGTTCGGTGCAGACCAAACCCACTGATCCCATCTGGCGACACAACACCCGAAAGGGATGGGCAGTTTGCCCTGCCATCGGGGCGAGGGTGAGCGGGGTTTCAACCCGCACCGGGCCGATCTGGAAGGGCTTCAGGGCGGGATGAGGATGTTTTGGAGAGGGCGCGATCATCGACATTTACTTCTTATCCAATGTTTCAAAGTTCCAACGAGTGGCCGTATTGGGAAAGTCTTTTTCCAACCATGCCAATACCACCTGCGGGATCACCCCAATATAGAGATTCTGTGGTTCATTGAGTGGATCAGGGTTGAAGGGCGGATACTTTTCCCCATACACTTTCCCGATCTGGCGCAGACGCTCTATCTCTTTAACCTGCTCTGCCCGCCCTTCAATGATCACCACCTCATCGCCGCTTTCAAGGTGAACAGTGACCCGAGGATCGGCGATTAGGTTGCGTCCCTTACGTGATCCTCGACTAGAACCAAAATACAAACGTCCCTCAAGCCACACCCCCCACACGGGCGCAACATGTGGCCCGCCATTGGGGCGAGTGGAGCCTATCCAATAATTACGAGCTTTCTCAAGCTGAGTATTGACCCAGTCCCACGTGAGCATCCCTTCGTGTTTTGAGGAGATGCCATAATCGGGCATGTGAGGCCGTTCCGGATGTGGAATCACAAAGCTCAAGATAACCTCCTAGTGAGTCTGATTCAGTGGATGGCTCAATAGGATCGTAGCAGCGATGGTTTACTTCATCAAGGCGCGCACAATAGCGGCACACAATTGAGCGTCAATCTGATCGGGTTGATTGACCCCTTGATAGTATTGGTTAGAGGACCCCACATAAATCCGCCAGTAACGATCAGTATAAGTTACGTCCCGAATATCTTGAAGTTTGTGCGACCAATCACGTCGCTGCCCTAATAGATGTACTTTTTTATCGGTGAGGAAAAAGTGCCCCGAATCGAGGACGTTCTCTTCTTCTTGGGAAAGGACCGCGCCCCCCCGCGAAGTCTGCTGAAAGGTTACCGGGGCGATGGTCACATACACCATCTCATCAGGACTCATTAGAGGTGGAGGGGGATCAAGAGGCGCGGGGTTCAGCCAGTTGAGATACCCCGCCTCAACTTGCTGTATCCGCCGCCGCTGAACGAATGCCCGACGACTGATCTCCATCGCTTCTTCAGCATCCAACCAGCCCGTGCCCCCTAAATAAACCATGGCATAGTAGTACAGTGGTTCGCGGTTGACCCGGCGGTAGCGAATACGCCATGTGCCGTTTCGGGCACTGGCATCAAAAACCGCCACAGAGCCGCAGTTTTTGCAGGTGAGTGTGGGCAGCCCTGACCCCAACCCAAGAATCTTGCGCCCTTCGTTAAGAGTGATTGTGCCTTCGGTATGGCAGTACAAACAGCCTAAGAGGGGCGGATGCGCCTCCGTAGGGGATTGCGCCGGAGCAGGCGCATCCATTGAAGGAGAGTCAGGTTCAGGGCGATAATCGCTCATCGTTTTATGCCGTCCGTTCCAGCCTAGCTGTTTATGGTTCAGGGCAGAAGGAATCCGACCCGTTCCTGAACGCTGCGCAGCGTTTTGTGTGCCACTTCGCGGGCCCGTTCTGCACCACGTTTGAGGACTTCGTCAATGTAACCGCCCTCACCCGTCAAAGCCTGATACCGCTCCTGAATGGGGCGCAGTCCTTCGACGGTCACTTCGGCCACTGCCTTCTTGAGGTCTCCGTAACCTTTGCCCACAAAATGATTCTCGATGACTTCGGCGCTTTCGCCCGTAAAAGCCTGATAGATAGTGAGCAGGTTGTTCACCCCCGCTCTTTCGTCCAGATCGCTGAAGCGTATTTCAGAGCCAGAGTCGGTCACCGCACGCATCATTTTTTTCTTGATCCGATCCGGGGTATCCAGCAGGTTAATGGCGTGCAGGTCGCTGGATTCACTCTTGCTCATTTTGGCGGTGGGGTTATCCAGCCCCATCACCCGCGCCCCGGCTTTGGGTGTGAAGGTCTGGGGGATCGTGAAGGTGTCACCATAGATGCTGTTAAAACGCTGGGCCAGATCGCGGGTGAGTTCCAAATGCTGGCGTTGATCATCCCCTACAGGGACAAGATCAGCTTGATACAGCAGAATATCCGCGGCCATCAGGATGGGGTAGTTGTACAACCCAGAACCAATAGATTCGGTCTGCATCTTGGATGTTTTGTCTTTGAACTGGGTCATTCGATTGAGCCAGCCCATCGGGGTGAAAGTCCCCAGAATCCATGCCAATTCAGAGTGTTCGGGGACATGTGATTGAACAAACACCGTTGAGTGCTGAGGATCAAGCCCACAGGCTAAGTACAAACCCGCATTGCGACGGGTGCCCTCGCGCAGTGCTGCCGGGTCCTGCTGAACGGTAATTGCGTGCAGATCAACGATGCAGTAGAACGAATCATACTGCGTTTGAAGCTCCACCCACTGTTTGAGCGCGCCCAGATAATTACCAATATGAAGCTGCCCCGAAGGTTGAATCCCAGAGAGGATACGTGGGGGACGTCCTTGTTTTGTTGAGGTCATGAACCGTGTGCGTTCCGTGTGTAAATTGTGCGAACCATGCCTGCATTGTATCATCTGGCGCGGCGTCGGGCAATTTGCAGTTTTTTTGAGAGGACGAATGTGATATTGTTTTAGGGAATGGCGCATAAAGGAGTTGGTTTATGCTCAAGATAGGCGTTCTGGCGATGCAGGGTGACTTTCGAGAACACGCCCTGATGCTGCGTCAGGTCGGGGCGGAACCCGTTGAAGTTCGCACCCCGGAAGATCTCAATCAACTTGCAGGTATCATCATGCCCGGCGGCGAAAGCACCGCGATCAGCCGGGTCGCTAAAGCCACTGGACTATTTGAACCCCTGCGGGAGTTCTGCACCACTTATCCGGCATGGGGCACATGTGCCGGGGCTATCCTTCTGGCACGGGAAATCGAAGGTGAAGCTCCTCACTTAGGACTGATGGATATTCGGGTTGCCCGCAACGCTTTTGGACGCCAGATCGACAGTTTTGTAGCTCCCCTAAATATCAAAGGTCTGATAGGCGCCCCCTTGGAGGCGGTCTTCATTCGCGCACCGATCATTGCCAGCGCGGGCCAAGGAGTGGATGTGTTGGCAACTCTTGAGGATGGGCGCATTGTGGCGGCCCGTCAGGGGCATTTGCTGGCCACCTCTTTTCACCCCGAATTGACACCCGATACCCGCCTTCACGAGTATTTTCTGGACATGGTGCGGGGGGCAAGATTGGTGGTCTAAAGCGCAACCAACAGCCATACCTGAACGTACAGAGGATGTAGAACTTCTGGCGATGAGGACATAGGATTTATGAGTAGCCCACAGCACAAGAAGATGAGCGATGATGATCTGCTTCGCTTGGCGGAGGATATTGAGTCCCTTGACTCTGTTGTTGACAAGGGTGTCGATAACGCAGCCGAGATGGTTGCCGAAGCTGAGGAACTGACCGAGAAGTTTGAGGAATCTGAACAATTACAGCGCGACCGTGAGACCCTTAACCGTGAGGCCCAAGCACGCTCTGATCGGCTTCGTGAGCAGGTCACCCCAAAACCAGCCCCCAAAGTGCGCCCAGCAGCGCCGAACAGCCCCCAAAAGTCCATCAAGAGGGCAGCCAGCTCAGAGCGGTTTGAGTGGAAGCTCCCCGAGACTCAGCATGAGTGGACAGACTTCGGAATCAAGTTTGCCATCTGCGCCATTGGCGCATGGCTGATCTCAACCGCGATTCCGGTGTTGGTCTCACTCGCAGCGATCATTATTTTGGTGGCTTTGGTCTGGGATAACTACCGTAAGACGACCAATCGCTGAAACATCCGTCATGGAGTAGTCTGATATAGGGATGGGTGGAGTCATGTGCCGTAACATCAAAACTTTGTTCAACTTTGAGCCACCTGTCACTGATGATGAAGTTCAGGCGGCTGCCCTCCAGTTTGTGCGAAAGATCAGCGGCTTTAACAAACCCTCTAAAGCAAATGAAGCGCGTTTTTTTGCGGCTGTGGAAGCCATCGCGGCTGCATCCCGTGAACTGCTTGGCGCTTTAGAGACCAACGCCCCACCTCGGGATCGTCTGGTGGAGGCAAACAAAGCGCGAGAACGCAGCACCCGCCGGTTTCCCCGCTGAACCCTCACCCTTTCACCCTCAATATGAGAGTAAGGATGAGGGGAAGCATGACCCTGATATGGGGTTCATTAGTCTATGCCTTGTGTGCCCCGAAGATTGGCCCACTGCTGGGCCATTTCTGAGAGCCGCGCTTCGACCTTTCCGTTGACGCTCTCTTTGGGATAGTGTCCCTCTGCATTTCGTTTGCCGGCCTTGACCCCAGTCAGAAGTTCAATACCCTGATCAATGGTTTCTACTGGATAGATGTGGAACTTGCCTTTACTCACAGACTCAACCACATCGTGGCGCAGCATCAGATGGGGCACATTAGCAGCCGGGATCAACACACCCTGATCCCCAGTTAACCCCCGCATCTGACATACATCAAAAAAGCCCTCAATCTTCTCGTTGACGCCTCCGATTGCCTGTACTTGGCCGTGTTGATTGACCGAACCCGTCACCGCTAACGATTGTTTGAGCGGGATTTCCCCAATAGCCGAGAGCAGCGCGTACAGTTCAGCGGAGGAGGCGCTATCACCATCAACCCCATTGTAGGATTGTTCAAAGACAAGGCTTGCTGAAAGGGCCAGCGGATACTTACCCCCGTATCGGGCTCCAATAAAACCAGTGAGGATCAAAACCCCCTTAGAGTGCAGCGGCCCCCCTAGTTCAACCTCTCGCTCAATATCGACGATCTTGCCTGATCCGAGGCGCACCCTTGCGCTGATCCGATGCGGTGAACCAAAGGAGAATTCCCCGATCTGGATCACCGAAAGACCATTTACCTGACCGATGCTGTCGCCTTGAGTGTCGATCAGTACTGTGCCCCGTGAGATGAACTCCAAACTGCGAGAACGCATTCGGTCCAGACGAAAGATTTGAGCGTCCAAAGCGCGCTGGACATCCTTCGCCGAGACCACCTTGTGACCAGCTTCCCCTGCCCAGTAATCGGCTTCATGGAGCAGATCGGCGACGCTGCGCACGTGTCCCGTAAGTTTCTGGGTGTCCTCGGCCAGACGTGAGCTTTGTTCGATCACCCGGGCTACCGCACTGGGATCAAAGGGCATCAATCCTTCTTTGCGCGCAAGTGTGCCAATTAATCGAGCATAAAGTTGTTCATTCTCCGGACTGCGCTCAATGGTTTCCTCAAAATCCGCTACCACCTTAAACAATTCGCTGAAGTCTGGGTCTTGGGCATAAAGCGCATAATATAAAGCGTGATCACCTAACAGTGCGACCTTCACGTTGAGTGGGATCGGTTCCGGTTCAAGGGTGATCGTATTCACTTGATCGGTCATCTGCTGGGGTGACTCAATACGGATGACCCCTGACTGCAAGGCGCGCTTTAAGCCTTCCCATGCAAAAGGCTGTTCGAGTAGGCGGCGCGCTTCGAGAATCAAATAACCCCCATTGGCCTTGTGAAGTGCCCCAGCCTTGATCAGGGTGAAATCCGTGGTGAGTGCGCCCATCTGAGGTAAGTATTCAACCCGACCGATCAGGTTTTGATAAGTGGGGTTGTCCTCATAGATGATGGGCGCGCCTTTCTGAGTGCTGCTGGTGACGATCAGGTTGACCTGATACCGACGAAAGAAGAACTCTCGAATCTGGGCAGGGTCCATTTCGCCTGAGGGCGCAGCGGAAGCTTCTTCGGCAGGTGCCCCGTCCTCAACGAGGAACATCTTGGCATTATGGATCGCGTCTTGTTGAAGGGATTCCAAATGAGTCAGAACCTCAGGACAGCCCTGATACTTTTTGCGGAGATCAGCAAAAAGTGGGGTCGCAGATACCTCTGCTGCGACTCGATCCAATTCTCTGATCTTATCACGAGCTTCGCGCTGCATTCGGGGCTGCTGCACGAGAACTCGCTGCATTTCCTTACGCAGTTCCGCGGTGGCATCCTCGATCTGATTGCGGGCATCGTCGCTGAGCGCCTCATACGCTTCCTGGGTAAGTGGCTGTCCATCCTGAAGAGGCACAAACATAATCCCCTCAGGGGTGCGTCGCAGGCTCAAATTCTTGGCTGCGGCTTGTTCCTCAATCTTGCCAAAAACCTCCTCCTGCTGGGCGTTGAGATGATCCTCAATTTCCTGTCGGCGGGTTCGATAACCTTCACTGTCAAAGGCGGTTGCAAAGGCCGCCTTAAGGTCTTCTAAAAGTTCGGCAATATCTTGTCGATAAGCCCCTCCTGCGCCAGTGGGCAGACGTACCGCACGGGGTTCATGAGGGCGCTCAAAGTGGTACACATAACACCAATCCGAAGGAGCTGCTTTGTCCGCCGCCACTTGAGGGAAGTATTGCAGAATCAGGGATCGTTTGCCGCTGCCAGCATCACCCATCACAAAGAGGTTATATCCCTTTTCGCGGATTCCGGTGGCAAATTTGACTGCATCAATGGCGCGGGGCTGTCCAATGATCTGGCTCAAATCTTCAAGTTCAGCCGTGGTTTGGAATGTGAAGCGTTTAGGATCACACCGGCGATAAATGGATTGGGCATCCAATTCGTGCACACTCATGAAACAGTACCTTTCTGTGACCATGTTTTAACCAACCCTACCTACTAGGATAGCACCGGAGGGCATTCTCTACTGCATCGGTGTATCGGGTAATCTTCCGGGGAAGTTCCAACAGTTTCCCCGGAAGTTGAGCGATGAATGAGTGGCTTTAGGCGCAAGCCTCAAAAGCAATGCCTTCTGGTGGAGAAACGAACTGAAAATAATAAGGATATAGGGACGTCGTGCGATATGGATGCCGTCCCTGAGGTTGCGCCAATGTTAGATCATTTTCCATGAGCATCTCCGGGGTTTTTATGCGTTTGTGCCCTCTCATAAGGGATTGTCGGGTGTTATAATGAAAATAATCTATAACAAGTAATGGTGTGCGCTATGGGTTATCAGCTTCAGCAGCTTTCTTCCAATCTCTATTTTGTGCGTTGGCTGTCGCTCGCCACTGATCAAGAGGCGTTGGACTACATTCGTGAGTTGCAGCAAATTATGGACACTGCAACCAACAAGGTCTATTTCATTTCCGATTTGCGCCGGGGGCATATCGCCAACGTGACAATGGTGCAGCGCCTAAGCCGCCTTACCCAGCACCCTAACTTTGGCGGCGGTGCATCGTTCAGTGTCTCCACTGGGGCAAAGGTTTTTGTAGGCGTGTTTGCCCGTTTTGCCCGTCGCTACAACCGACGGGATGATATTCATAACAACCTCGAAGGAGCACTCAAGTTCCTAGAGGATTTGCAACCGGGGATCACCAAAGGCATTGACTGGAAAGCAGTGGTTGATCCTGCCCCTAGCACAACCGGGGTATAATCTCCCCCCAACAAACATGAGGGGGGAGTCATGCAAGAACTCAAAGAACGCATTCTGGCCGAGGGCCAGAACCTCGGCAACGGCATTCTCAAAATCGACAGCATTCTCAATCATCAGATCGATACGGGTTTGATCATGCGCTGTGGTCAGGAGATCGCAGCGCGTTTCAAGAGTGAAGGCGTGAACCGCGTCCTGACGGCGGAAGTCTCTGGGATTGCACCCGCCTTTGCGGTAGGGTTGTCCTTAGGGGTGCCAGTGGTTTACGCACGTAAAGTCAAGCCTGTGACCATGTATGGGCCGGTGTTCCTCGAAACTGCGCCATCCCATACCAAAGGAATGGACGTAAACCTCCTGATCTCGGCGGAGTTTTTGCCCGGTAACGAGCGTATCTTGGTGTTGGATGATTTCCTCGCCTCCGGCAAGACCATCCGCAGTTTGGTACGTATGGTGCGCAGCGCAAAATCGACGGTGGTCGGAATCGCAGCGGTGGTCGAAAAAACCTTTGAGGGTGGACGCGCCATGCTGGAACACTATGGTGTACCCATCTTTGCCCTCGCCACGATCACCTCGATGGATGACGGTAAGATCATCTTTTCGGAATGACCATGAGCGTTCTAGGACAGCACACTGGTGGCATCGCCATCCTCGACTATGGCTCGCAATACACCCAACTGATCGCCCGGCGGGTGCGCGAGCAGAATGTGTACGCAGAGATTTTCTCGTGGGACGCCGATCCCGCTCGGATCAACAGGATGCAGCCCCAAGGCTTTATTCTCTCTGGGGGCCCCAACAGCGTTTATGATCCGGGCGCGCCCACGCTACCTGCCTTTGTTTTAGATTCCGGGATGCCTATTCTGGGAATCTGTTACGGGATGCAGCTTTTGGCGCATACTTTAGGCGGGCGAGTTGGGGGCGCTGGAGCACGTGAGTACGGCGCGGCACAGGTTCAAATATCCACCCCTAATCAAGCGCTTTTTGAGGGGCTTCCCTCAACCCTTGATGTGTGGATGAGTCACGGCGATAAAATCGAGAGTCTGCCGCCGGGTTGGGTTCCGTCCGCACACTCTGGCAATTCACCCTTCGCGGCAATGTCCGATCAAGCGCATCGGCGGTATGCGGTTCAGTTCCACCCAGAAGTGACCCATACGCCCTTGGGTAGTCAGATTCTGCGCACCTTTGCCCGAAAGGTGTGTGCGGCCGCACCTGATTGGACTCCTGCTTCCATCATCGAACACACAACCGCCACAATAAGCGCTCAAGTGGGTTCTGGAAAAGTCGTGTTAGGGTTGAGTGGGGGCGTCGACTCAGCGGTGGCAGCGGCGCTGATCCACCGTGCCATCGGTGATCAGCTCACCTGCATCTTCATCAACAATGGGTTAATGCGCCTTCACGAGCCGGAGCAAGTCGTCCAAACCTTTGGTCAAAACATGGGCATGAAACTGATCGCAGTAGACGCCTCTGAAGATTTTCTCGCAGCACTGGAAGGGGTCATTGATCCCGAACGTAAACGGAAGATCATCGGTGAGAGATTCGTGCGCCTGTTTGAACACGAAGCCCGCAAATTGGGAGACGTGGAATTTTTGGCGCAGGGCACGATCTACCCGGATGTGATTGAGTCGGCCGCCAAAGAACGCCCCAACGCCCACCGAATCAAGACTCATCACAATGTCGGTGGGCTGCCCGATGATATGCACCTCAAACTGGTGGAGCCGCTGCGTTACTTGTTCAAAGATGAGGTGCGCCGGGTTGGGTTGGAACTGGGACTGCCCGAAGCGATCATTTGGCGGCAGCCCTTCCCCGGCCCGGGGCTGGCAGTGCGCTGTTTGGGCGAGGTTAACTGGGAACGCTTGGAACGCTTGCGGGCGGCCGATGCCATCGTCACTGGCGAATTGGGCGCGGCAGGGTTGCTCAAGGGTGACACTGCACAGGCCTTTGCAGCGCTGCTTCCGGTGCGCAGTGTGGGGGTGATGGGGGATGGACGCACCTATCAAGAACCAATCGTGATCCGGGCCGTGGTCACCGATGACTTCATGACTGCAACATGGGCGCGCCTGCCCTATGAAATTCTGGCGCGAATCAGTGAGCGGATTGTGAACGAGGTCAAGGGGGTGAATCGGGTGGTCTACGACATCACCACCAAACCCCCTGCCACCATTGAGTGGGA
>JACSRJ010000192.1 GCA_014879835.1 Anaerolinea sp. | reverse complement strand
GGCACCGCGAAGCGGTCGCACAGGGGGGATGAGGTTAATCATCGAAGGGTGAGTTTTCAAATGGCTTCTCAAAAGATGGCGATGAGTTCGTGCCGGTCTCAGTGGGATGTAAGGGAGACGGAACAGAAGCCAAACACGGACTTTGATCAAAATTTCGCCAAAGGTTTGGTCGGTTGTTATACTATCCCTCCTGTAACATGGGAGGACTTGACGCGCTACCCTCTCAAGTCGCTCCACAAAATTTTGAACCTTCACTCTTTATCCTCACTTTAACCCTTGGGGGGAACAATATGGCATCTCCTTCACGGTCGTTACCACTTCGCCTCTTTATTTTCATGGTGGTAGCGGGGTTAACCCTTTCTGGGATCGCTCCCAATACATCCAATGTCACAGTGAAAGCCGATCCGATCACCGTTGGGCTTCCCGGCAATTTCCAAACGGCATTGGGTTGTGCTGGCAACTGGGACCCTGCTTGCGCCGCGACCAAACTCACCTATGACCCTACTGATGATGTGTGGCAGGGAACCTTTAATAACATCCCTGCCGGCAACTGGGAGTACAAGGCGGCCATGGATGACGCTTGGACCGAAAACTACGGTTTGGGCGGGGTCGCTGGTGGTCCCAACATTCCCCTTGCGTTGATGTCCACAGCCAATGTGAAGTTCTATTTTGATTACAAGTCGAAGTGGATCACTGACAATGTGAACAGCATCATCGCCACTGCCCCCGGCGACTACCAGAGCGAGATCGGCTGCGCTGGCGATTGGCAGCCTGACTGCCTGCGCTCATGGCTCCAAGACCTTGATGGTGACGGTATCTATTCTTTTGAAGTCACCGGAATTGCCGTAGGCAATTACGAAACCAAGGTGGCCATTAACGAGGGTTGGGCGGAGAACTACGGTGAAGGGGGCGTCCCCGGTGGGAATAACATCAGCTTCCGCATCAATGCCACTACCGACGTCCTGAAGGTCACCTTCGACACCCGTGCGGGCAATCGTCTGCCCAAAGTGTATGTCAACAATGCCACCCCCAATCCTCAAAGCGTGACTGTGGTCGGCTCCGTTCAGAGTGAGATCACGGGTGGCGGCTGCGGTGACTGGGATCCCGCCTGTGCCGCCGCCTTCATGACCCTTGACGCTGAAGATGATGTGTGGAAATTTACCACCGTATCGATCCCGGCTGGTAGCTATGAATACAAAGCGGCGATCAACGGCGGTTGGGGTGAAAACTATGGGCAGGGAGCAGTTCGAAATGGGGGCAATATCCCCTTCAACCCTGCGGCCCCGATCACGGTGACTTTCTACTATGATCACAAAACCCACTGGATCACCCATGACCAAGAGAATCTGGGCGGGCTTCAGCGTTACATTGTGACAGCACCCGGAAGCTACACCACCGAGATCGGTTGTGTTAGCGACTGGGCCCCGGACTGTATGCGCTCGTGGCTGCAAGACCCTGATAACGACGGTATCTACAGTTACACTACCGAACGGATTCCGCCGGGGGTGTACGAATTTAAGATCACCATCGACCAGAGCTGGACGCTCAACTATGGTGCGGGTGGCGCTCAAAACGGTGCCAATATTGGCTTCACCGTGCCTGCACCCAATACCTATGTGACCTTCACGTGGAACTCGGTCACCAAAGTGCCCGAAGTGATTATTGGGGGCGCGCCTGCCGGTGACTTAAACAAGGAAAAAGCCTACTGGGTGCTGGGTGATACCATCGCTTGGAATCCGGGTGGTGGCGCAGCCCCTACCGATGCTTACTATCTCCACTACGATCCGGCTGCTGGTTTGGGGTTGACCACTTCGGGCGTTACCGGTGGCAGCACCATCAACTTAACTTATGATCCCGCAGGGCTGCCCGCAGCCGTACAGACTAAGTTCCCCCATATCGCCAGTTATCAAGCATACAAGATCAGCGCCGCTGATCTGCCGCTGGTAAAAGACATCCTCAAGGGGCAGTTTGCGGTTTCAGTGGTGAATGGTGGTACTACCCTGCTTGATGCCACTGGGCTGCAAATTCAAGGGGTGCTGGATGACCTCTTTGACTATACGGGGCCGCTGGGTATTACCTTCAACACTCCGCCCACGATTCGGGTCTGGGCACCCACCGCCCAAGATGTGAATTTGCTCCTGTATGCCAATTCCGCCCCTGCGACTGTGCCCACTTCGTACAACATGAGCTACGACTCGGTGACGGGGGTGTGGACGATTACCGGGGATGAAAGCTGGAACGGGCAGTACTACCAATACGAAGTGACTGTTTTTGCGCCTACTACGGGACAGATCGAGACCAATCGGGTGACCGATCCCTACTCACTGGCCCTCTCCCGTAACAGTCAGCGCACCTTGATCGTGAATCCGGACGAAGCCGCCACCAAACCAGCGGGCTGGGATAATTTGGTCAAACCCGCTCTGGATGCGCCTGAAGACATCGTGATTTACGAGCTGCATGTGCGCGACTTCAGCGTCAATGACCCCACCGTAAGCGCCGCCAACCGGGGAACCTTCCGGGCCTTTACCGAACTGGGTTCCGCCGGGATGACTCATCTGGCCGCGCTGGCACAGGCAGGACTGACGCATGTGCATATCCTGCCGGCCTTCGACATTGCGACCGTGAACGAGGACAAAAGTGCGTGGCTTAACCCCGATATGACTGGCTGCCCCACCCCGCCAACGGACTCCAACTGCCAGCAGGCAGCCGTCGAGACGGTGCGTGGGCAGGACGGCTTTAACTGGGGTTACGATCCCCTGCACTACACAGCCCCTGAAGGCAGCTACAGTACCGATCCCGATGGTGCCGCACGGGTGCGTGAGTTCCGAGAAATGGTGCAGGCCCTCAACAGTATTGGCATCCGGGTGGTGATGGACGTGGTCTACAATCACACCAATGCTAGTGGTCAGAGTGCCAACGCCGTTCTGGATCGGATCGTGCCCGGTTACTACCATCGACTCAATAATGAGGGTGGGGTGGAGCGCAGTTCGTGCTGCGATAACACTGCCAGCGAATTTGAGATGATGGAAAAACTGCTGATCGACTCCGTCCTGACATGGTCACGGGACTACAAAGTTGACGGCTTCCGCTTTGACCTGATGGGACATCATATGCGGGCCAACATGGTCAATCTGCGGACAGCGTTAGATGCTCTTCAACTGCCCGGCATCGATGGACGTGACATTTACATTTATGGCGAGGCTTGGAACTTCGGTGAAGTGCAAGACAACGCTCGCGGGGTGAACGCCATCCAACGCAACATGGCAGGTACTGGCATCGGCAGCTTTAATGACCGAATGCGTGATGGGGTGCGAGGCGGCGGGCCCTTTGATGATGTTCGTATTCAAGGGTACGCCACTGGGCTGCTTTTTGAGCCGAACCCAACCACCACTGCCACCTATGCGGATCAACTGGCAACGCTGCTCTTGCGCTCAGACTGGATCAAACTGGGATTAGCCGGAACGCTGGCGAACTACCAGTTTGTGGATCGGAACGGCAACCTGATCAGCGGCAATCAGCTCGACTATCAGGGACAACTGGCAGGTTATACGGCTGATCCGCAAGAAGTGATCAACTACATCTCTGCCCACGATAACGAGACGTGGTGGGACACGGTGCAAGTCAAGACCGACTCCGCCACCAGCCTGACCAACCGCATCCGGGCCAACAATCTGGGCTTGGCTGTGATCATGTTTTCGCAGGGCATCCCCTTCTTCCACGCAGGTGATGACATTTTGCGTTCGAAGTCGCTGGATCGCAACAGCTACGACTCTGGTGACTGGTTCAACCGGATCGATTGGAGTTACCTGACCAACAACTGGGCGGTGGGTTTGCCCCTTCAGGGTGAAAATGGGAGCCGCTGGCCATTCCTGCAACCACTGCTGGCGAATGCTGCGCTTCAGGTCAATCAGGCTCAGATCATGGGCGTGAATCAGCAGTTCCGGGAGATGCTCCAAATTCGACGCAGTTCGATCTTGTTGCGGCTTCGTACTGCGCAAGACATCAGCGAACGCATGGACATCCTTAACACTGGCCCGAGCCAGATTCCGGGGCTGTTGGTGTACATGGTGGATGACACCACTGGCACGGACATCGACGGCAGCTTTGCAGGTCTGGTGGTGCTGTTTAATGCCCAGCCCAACGCTGTCACCTACACGGAGCCAGCGCTGGCCAATCTGCCCCTGTCTCTGCATCCGGTGCTGGCGGCCTCCAGCGACCCGGTCAACCGGACTTCGACCTACACTGCCGCTACCGGAACCTTTGTGATCCCGGGGCGCACCTATGCGGTCTTCACCCTTGCCGACCCCGATGCGCCGCCTACCGGTGGCGGTACCGCAGGCGGCACTACTGGTGGGAGTGGGCCTTCAAGCCTACCCGCAACGGGTTATGTGCCTGCCTCTGAAGATACCAGCAGCAGCCTTGTGCTGCTTCTGGCTGGACTGCTGGTGCTGACTCTCGGTGGTCTAGTGGTGAGCGCAAGCCGCCGCCGCTAAACCCATCAAACAAAGTCCCTGCTCTCATTGAGCAGGGACTTCGGGGACAACCATACGACAGAATCAGTCGGGCAGCCCTGTAGGGCTGCCCGACTGTTGTTTGCCCAGCGCGGGACAGTAGGGTGGGTTAACTTTAGCGGTGCATTCGCTCGTAGCGCCCGATCCACTTCCAGTTGGAGGTATCGCGCTCCGGCGGGGCGATGATCTGGGCTGCTTTCTGACGATCTTGGTGGGCTACCAGAGTCGCAATGATTGCGGCTGATTCGGGATCAAGATGGGTCTGATCGATCTCTGGTGAAAAGTACTGCTCAATATAGCTGGTATCAAACTTGCCTGAAATAAAGTGATGGCTGTCCACCAGTTTCTGATGGAAAGGCAGGTTGGTCTTTAAGCCCATGATCCGATATTCGCTGAGGGCACGGCTGAGGCGGCGGATCGCCTGAGGACGGTTTGATCCCCACACCACCAGTTTGCCCAACATCGAGTCATAATAAGGGGTGACTTCGTAACCCGCGTAGATACCGCTGTCGAGGCGCACACCCGGCCCCGTTGGGGCAAGGTGCAGGCTCACCGTACCAATCGAAGGCAGGAAGTTGTTGTAGGGGTCTTCAGCGTTGATCCGGCACTCGATAGCGTGCCCTCGGATCTGGATCGATTCCTGCGTGGGATCCATCTTGCGCCCGCGTGAAATCCGAAGCTGTTCTTTGACCAGATCAACCCCGGTGACCAGCTCCGTGACCGGGTGTTCGACCTGAAGGCGAGTGTTCATCTCCAAAAAGTAGAAGTTCCGATTTTTGTCTACGATGAACTCAATCGTGCCAGCGTTGACATAGTTTACCGCCTGAGCTGCGGCCACCGCGACTGCGCCCATCTTACGGCGCATTTCCTCGTTCACAAAGGGGCTGGGGGCTTCCTCAACCAGCTTTTGGTGACGGCGCTGAATGCTGCACTCGCGCTCACCAAGCCAGATGGTGTTACCGTGCATATCCGCCAACACCTGAATCTCAATGTGGCGGGCGTTTTCGATCATCTTTTCAAGATAAACCGTGCCATCCCCAAAGGCGTTTTCGGCCTCACGGTGGGCAGAAGCGAGGGCAGCGGGCAGATCTTCGGCCGTGCGCACGATGCGCATCCCCTTACCACCCCCGCCCGCTGCGGCCTTCACCATCACGGGGTAGCCGATCTTCTCCGCTGCTTGCAGCAGTTCTTCATCACGCAGCCCCGGTTCTGTGCCCGGTACGATAGGTACACCCGCTTTTTTGACAGTCTCGCGGGCGGTCTGTTTATCGCCCATAGTACGAATCGCGTTTGGGGGCGGGCCCACAAAAATGATCCCCGCCTCCTGACAAGCGCCTGCAAAGGCCTCTCGTTCGGAGAGGAAGCCATAACCGGGATGGATCGCATCGGCCCCAGAGCGGCGGGCAATGTCGATCAGCTTGCCAATGCTCAGGTAACTTTCACGGGGAGGCGGGGGGCCAATATGGTAGGCCTCATCGGCATAACGCACATGCAAAGCGCGTCGGTCGGCATCACTGAAGACTGCGACGGTGCGAATCCCCAGTTCGCGGCAGGCGCGAATAATGCGCACGGCGATCTCACCCCGGTTAGCGATCAAAACTTTGGTCAGTTGACGGGTTTCAACAGTGGTCATAGCAAATACAATCTATCCCTTTAGGTCTGGTCATCATTTTTTATCGGGTTAGGAGATTCTCAAAAAAGAAACCCCGCCACCTCACATCGGATACGATGGGCAATGGTGATCCCACTGATCCCTTTCCGGTCCCCATAAAAGTAAAGGGATGAATTCAGGCGTTTTCTCCCTCCACTTCGGGAAGGGTATCGTCGTTCAGGGCCATCACCTCAGGGGTCATGAAGGCGCGCACTCCCAGATCACCCAAACGCGGGAAGTGCCGATGAAACCAGAGCGAAATCGCAGTGACCTGCCCCCCAAAAAGCACATTGTGGCGATGTTTGAGCATCCCATCAAGGGTGCGTTCAACCACATACTGAGGAGTATCGATGGAGAAGCCCGTCTTGTGCAGCCATTGGCGCGTTTCTGAGGTAACCAGTTCGGTATCGGTGTAGGTGGGCAGCACCGAGACCACCTCGATCCCGGTTCCGTCAAGCTGCCGCCGCAGGGTATCTGAGAAGCTTATCAAACCCCGTTTGACAGGCCCATAGACCACATGGAAGGGCATTTCCATCAAACCGGCCATCGATGAGATGTTCACGATCCAACCGGATCGCTGCGAGAGCATGGTGGGCAGACACAGCGCCGTTAAGGTCATCGCGGAAGAGAGGTTGGTGTCCACAAGGGCCCGAATCTGATCGAGGGGTTCCCCCTGAAGCGGCCCGTGCATCGCCAAGCCTGCATTATTGACCACAATGTCGATCCGCCCAAACTTTTTGAGGGTTTTGCTCACCAACGCCCGAAGTTGGCTGTCCTTACGTATATCCGTAGGCACAACCAGTACATCAGCAGCGTAAGGCTCGATCTCTGAGCGCACTTCTTCAAGTACTTCAGCCCGTCGGGCGGCAAGGACAACTTTTGCCCCGCGCCGGGCAAAACCCTGAGCATAAGCCCGCCCGATGCCGGAAGAGGCCCCTGTGATAATTACCACGCTGTCGTTAAGGACGAGGGTGGAGCGTTCCGGCTGAAGATAACGCCACAACCAGTAACCGCCCCCAGCAGCAAAGGCCCCCAACAAAAGTGTCCGTAAGCGTAGTCTCATAGAGTCATCCTCGTTTTATCCTCCGGCGGGTTTGCGACAGATCATGATTTGATTCACGCCCAGAGTCAGTGGCGTTAAGGTGGTTTGGGTGATCACCTGAAGCAGCGCCGGCAGCCCAAAGAGCGCAAACTGCACCTTCACTGGGATGCCCTTTAAGTAGGGTACGTCCCACAAACCGTCGCCAAAATGACGCAGCACTCGAAAACCAGATTGTGAAGCCCACGCCTGCCATCGGGCCGGCGGTTGTACATTGATATGCGTTGGGTCTTTGCCAATAGCATCCGTGAGTGGGTCTTTGAAGCGGCGCAGGCTGTAACCGGGATTGGGGGTGGCAAAAAGCAGCAGCCCTCCCGGCCGAAGGATGCGGTAAGCCTCGCGCAGGGTATGCGCTGGATCGGGCAGATGCTCCACCAAATGCAGTCCGACCACTACGGAGAATTCGCCATCTTGAAAGGGTGAGAGATCATCCGCGCTTTGGGTGAAGGCCTGAGCACGAGGGGCATTCTTGCGCGTTTCCTCAATTGCATAATCGGCTAGATCGATCCCTACGCACTGAAAATCATCCTGAAGCAGCCCAATCAAATGCCCCAAGCCGCAGCCCAATTCAAGCAGTTTGCCCGCTGGTTTTGGCGCATATCGCCGGATCAGAGCGGCATAATAACGGCGCGCAAACCAATACATGCTGAACCGTCCCAAAGGGCGATCAGCATAGTTGTAGTTCTTAAAATACTGCTCTCCATACTCCTCCAAAGGAGCCTGAGGCTTTAAATTTGGATGTTTTCCGTTTGCCTGAACTGAGTTCACCTGTTTCCCTCCACTTCAGTGGCGCCCCTCATTGTACCTCAAATAGTGATACAATTCTGAGCGGAAAAAGGCTTAACGAGGCGCGTGAGAAGTTCATGAACAGTGTCGCGTCGCATCGAAATTCGCTCCTCCTCGCGGGGGGAGCTTTTCTGTTGGTGTTTATCCTGTGGCAAACAGGGGACAATAACAGCCCCATCCTGTATCCTTTCCGACTGCTGGTGACCTTTGTCCACGAGGCCGGGCATGGGATCAGCGCAATCGTGACTGGGGGTGAATTTCGCCAGTTTACGGTGTACCCCAATGGGGCGGGGGTTGCCACAACTGCCGGGGGCAGCCGTTTTGTGATCCTTCAAATGGGCTATCTGGGCGCGGCGCTCTTTGGGGCAATCCTGCTTTACGCTGCCAACCGTGCTCGTAACCCCCAATGGGTGGCGATCTTTGCGGGTATGTTTTTCATTGGTTGTGCCATGCTCTTCACGGGGCGAGGCAGCAGCGCCCTGCTCAGTGGTGCGGTGATCTTTCTGGTGGTGTGGATTGCAGCAGACTTTTTCAGCAAGCGGAATGCCCATACCGCCCGACTGCTTCAGATGGTGGCTGTGGTGATTTTGGGGGTTACCTTGATCTCGGTGGCCAACAATACTGCGCTGCTCACCGGGATCATTGCCGGTGGAGCTTTCACCCTCCTCAGCGCGTTTGGCTCACCCTCCCTAACCCTCTTTCTGCTTAACTCCACCGCCCTGATCGTTGGGTTTAACGCAGTCAACGACATTATCGGTCTGTGGAACAACCAGACCGCCAGCCTCGGCCGGACTCCCAATGACGCCTATGCACTGGCCCAGTACACCAACCTGCCCACGCAGTTGTGGCTGTTGGTGTGGATCGCAGCGGCGCTGTTGATGATGGGCGCAGCCCTCTACTTCTCGTTTATCGCACCAGCGCGGCGTCAGGGGGGATGATCTCCATGAACCCACCCGAATCGCTGCGCCTGTTTATCGCGCTGGAACTACCTACATTGGTGCTGGAGTCTCTGAGCAACCTTCAGGTGCGCCTCAAGAGCGCCGATAATCACAAAGCAATTCGGTGGTCGGCGGCAGGGGGAATGCACTTAACCCTGAAGTTTTTGGGTGAAACCCCCGCTGAGCAGGTCGAGAATATCAAAACAGCGCTGGCGCGAGCAGTAGAGGGACAAAAAGCGCTCTCACTCCGGGTGGAAGGATTGGGATGCTTTCCCCATCAGGGCGCACCGAGGGTGATCTGGGCGGGAGTAGGTGGGGCGCTGCCGGCCCTGCACGCGCTCCGCAATGCAGTAGAGCGGGAGGTTGCGCCTTTGGGCTTTCCCACAGAAGCGCGTCCCTTCAGCCCTCACCTGACTTTGGGTAGAGCGCGACCGGAATCCTCAAAAATGGCACTGTCCGCAATGGGACAGACGGTAGCAGGCTTTCAGGTGGGTGCGCTCCCCAGTTGGGAAGCGCACAGACTTTCTCTGATGCGCAGCCAGCCAACCCCCTCCGGGTCAATCTACACCCAACTGGCGGAGCTATCCTTGGGCTAGGAGCGCTTATGGGCGTGGGGTCGGTGTGGCGGTGTCCTCATCAGGGGTCACGATCCGAAAGCCGATATGGTGATCCTGATAGGTGGGCGGGTCTTCAAAGTGTTTGTAGGAGGCGCGCCCCACATAGGCATTACTGCCCCACCAGCCACCCTTCTCCACCTTGCGTGATCCAGTATCGGGGCCCTGCGGGTTTTCGCGCACCTTCAACCCGGGGTATTCTGCGCTGAGCCAGTCTTGCACCCATTCCATGGCGTTGCCACTCATATCCAGCGCCCCTACCCAACTTGCCCCATCAGGGAAACTGCCCACCGGGGTGGTACCCTTAGAGTCAATCAGGTTCGCTTTGCTGGGATCAAATTCGTCACCCCACGGATAGCGCCGTGATTCGGGCCCACGCGCTGCATATTCCCATTCGGCTTCAGTGGGTAGACGCCCACCGCGCCAATGGGCATAAGCCTCCGCTTCGTACCAAGTGACACATACTCTGGGGTGATCGTCTTGATCAGACTCACACGGCACAGGCAGGGACTCGACCTTTTGTCGGCTCAGCCATTTCCAGCCGCTCTCAGACCAGTATTCCTGTCGGGTGTAACCGCCATCAGCCACAAATGCGGCAAAGGCCTTGTTGGTGACCTCAACCTTATCGATCCAATAACCGACAGTGAGGCAGGTCTCACGGGCGGGGATCTCATAACGTACCGCACTGCGCACCCAACTGGGCGCTTTGAGGGTGGTGATCAGGTCGGCAGCATCATCTGATCCCATAACGAAACAGCCCGCTGGAACCCAAACCTGTTCAATGCCTTTGGGATCAAGTCGAGTGTCCCCAGCCTGACGAGACTGCCCCGTTTGGGCGCGGGCTGTGCCCGTGATCGCGGTCAATCCAGCAAGCCCAAGCCACACCAGTGTGCCTATTCGCAGCCATTTTATCATCGTCTTCATCCTATATCCTTTAACGTGCCCCGGCTGAACTGCCCGCTACAGGAAGCGTAAACGTGATTGTTGTACCTTTGCCTACTTCGCTGGTGATCTCCAATTTGCCGTTCATCGCTTCGATCAAAGCACGGGTGATGGCAAAGCCCAGCCCAGTCCCCGGCTGCGCTAGACCGTTATCCGCACGCCAAAATTTGGTGCCCAGTTTGGCGACTTGCTCAGGATTCATGCCCACCCCAGAGTCGCTGAGGGTGATCAGCACCTCCCCACCGACTCGTTTCGCACTCAGGGTGATCTGCCCGCCATCTGGGGTGTATTTGTAGGCATTACTGGCGAGATTGAGGAGTACCTGAGAAAGCCGATCCTTGTCAGCGCGCACCAGCGGCAGATCGGGTTCAACATCCATGTTCAGATGGTGCTTGCGCTTCTCGATCTCAAGAATGATCGCCTCATGGGTCGCATTGACCGCTTCTAGTACACTGGTGTCGCTGATCTCCACCCGCATCTGACCAGTTTCGATGCGGCTGATGTCGTTCAAGTCACTCACCAATACCTTCATCCGCTGGACGGCATTTTTGATGGTGTTCACAAAACCCTGCTGCCGTTCGGTGATCGTGCCTGCCATCGTCATCAGGTCAGCGTAACCGCTGATGCTGGTCATAGGGCCCTTTAATTCGTGGGCCACAATGCCCACAAATTCTGATTTGGCCAGATTGGCGGCGCGCACCGCGTCGTACAGACGGGCGTTCTCAATAGCGATGGCCGCCCTATCCGCGATCCGCACTGCCAAGGCCATATCATCCTCACGGAAGGTATCGCCCTGCTTTTGGGTGAGGGCGATAATCCCGATCACCCGTCGCTCACGGCTTGCGGGGACGATCAACACCTGCTTCTCACCGATATACTGCACTTGGGCTTGGTGGCTTTCCAACACAGGCCGGATCAAAGCATGATCAAGGGGCATCTCTTGCGAGTTCGCAAAAATGTCCGGCTCACCATGATGGGCAACCACTTGAATGACCTCATCTTCCGGACTCAAAAAGGCTAAAGTCGCGCTCTCTGCACGGCACAACTTGCTTGACCACTCAAGGGTAATCGCCATCGCTTTGGCCAAATCAAGGGTTTCATTAAGCTGGCGATCCATACGCTGCATGACCGTCAGTTCCTCTACACGGGCACTCAGCGCTTGGTCAGTGGCGCTAAAGAGTCGGGCATTATCAATGGCCATTGCGGCCTGTCCTGCAAAGGCATCAAGAATATCGAGGTCTTTTTCTGAGAACAGCCCGGACTTAATCCGATTATCAACGTATACCACCCCAATGACTTGACCACGCACCCGAAGCGGGGTGGCCATGATGCTGCGCATGTTCTGGGTGATAATGCTTTGCTGCGCGGAGAAGCGCGGATCATCCTGAGCATCGAGGGTCACAATGGGCTGCCCTGAGGCCAGCACATTGTTGGTGATGGTACGGCTGAAGGCGACCGCGTTGGGTTCGATATTGTTCTGGTCAAAATTGCGGGCGACCTTCACTTCCAGTTTGCCGTCATCATCCAGCATCACCAAAAAGCCCCGTTCCGCCCCCGTGAGCGCGATGATCGCGTCCATGACCTGATCCAACACGGTTTGCAAATCCAGTGAAGTGCCAATCACCCGGCTCACCTCATACAGTTTGGCCAGACGGTGCTGCTGTCCAGTGAGTTTGCGCTCCTCGGTGACCAGATTGAGCAGTTGTTCCACAACCGCCAACCGCTGATCCACCAGTTTAGGATCAATACGCCCCGTTTGGGCACTGGCGCGAAGCGAAGAGAGGGTCTGTTGAGCACTTACGAGTTCACGATCAATATCCTTGGGGGAAGAAGGGGTCCCGGTCATGATTGTTTCCCTTTGGTTTTTTGGTAGTAGTCGCACCATGTGGTTAAAGGACAGCGCTCACACCACGGACGGCGTGCTTGGCAAATCTCGCGCCCTAATCGGATCAAGTTCAGGTGCCCCGGATAATAATCCTTTGGGGGAATGATGGCTTCCATCTCAGCATGAGCTTTATCGGCCGAGGTCTTTTCGGAGATCAGCCCTAGGCGCTGGCTCACCCGATGAATATGGGTATCCACCGGAAAGGCCGGTTTGTTAAAGGCAAAACACAGCACAATAGCGGCGGTCTTGGGTCCTACCCCATCAATCGCGGTAAGCCACGCTTTGGCCTCGCCGACCTCCATCTCGTTTAGGAAGTCAAGGGTGATCGATCCCCGTTGGGCTGTGATCGTGCGCAGCGCATTTTGAATCCGGGGGCCTTTTTGGTTCGCCAGCCCTGCGGGGCGAATCGCATCGATCACTGCTTGGGTGGGGGCATCGCGAACTTCCTCCCATGTAGGAAATTTTGCCCGGAGCAGGGCAAAAGCCCGATCCCGATTCGCATCATTGGTGGATTGACTGAGGATGCAGTCCACCAGTTCATCCACCGGTGGGTAACGATGAAGCCATGTCGGCGTACCGTACTGCGCCCGCAGTGCCGCCGCGATCTGCTCATATTTATGCCGTTGTGAGGCCAGCCTACGCACACTCAACGATCTACATCCTCCCCGTCACTGTATTGTAACGTAAGATCATTTCACCTATGGACTTCTTATATGATAGTGCTATGATCTTCTTTCAGAAGATAGACAATCCTCAAGACAAATCGGTTGGTGGAGGTTCAGTTTTATGCCCCTGTATGAGTATCAATGCGAGGAATGTGGTCTGCGCTTTGAGCGTCGTCAATCCTTCAATGATGCACCCCTCTCAGAGTGCCCGGAGTGCGAAGGCCCTGTTCATCGGGTGATCGGCGTAACTGGGGTGATCTTTAAGGGGTCGGGCTTTTACGTCACCGACAACAAAAAGAGCGGTGGACGCCTTACCACCTCCAAGAGTGAGGAAAGCGGTGAGACCAAGACTGAGGCCAAATCCGAGGTGAAGGCCGAACCTAAAGCCGAAACCAAATCTGAAGCGGCTGTTTAGCCCGCACCCAGCCTAAGAAGGCGATTTTGCAAAACCGCCGTAATGTCATCTATTCACTGTTAATCTTGTGCCTGCTTGGTGGATTCTTCACCGGGCGGGCATTCTTTTTTAACCTTTCCTATCTGCTGGGAATCCTCTTAACCCTTTCGCTGCTGTGGTCATGGGCATCCGTGAGCGCGATCCAGATCAACCGCCAAACCCGCGCCCGTCGCACTCAGGTGGGTAAGACCCTCGATGAGTTCTTTGGGGTGCGCAACAGCGGACTGCTGCCCAAACTATGGCTCGAAGTGCGCGATCACTCCGATCTGCCCGGTCACCATCCGAGCAGTGTTGTGCCTACCCTTATGCCCCGTCAAAGTTTTCAGTGGACAACCCGCACCACTTGCATTGTGCGCGGCGAATTTACCCTCGGCCCGATGACCCTCATCAGCGGTGATCCCTTCGGTTTTTTCCAGTCCAGTCGTTATATTGGGGCCACTTCACGAGTGCTGGTCTATCCCGCCGCCGTGCCCATTTATGACTTCGCCCCGCCTTCCGGGGTACTTTCAGGCGGGGATGCACGCCGTCAGCGTACCCATCAGGTGACCACCAACGCCGCGGGCATCCGTGAGTACGCGCCGGGAGACAGCTTCAACCGCATCCACTGGAAAAGCACCGCCCGCAAGGACAAACTTTTGGTGAAGGAATTTGAGCTTGATCCCATTGCGGACACTTGGATTCTGCTCGATCTATATGGGGGAGCGGCCTTCGCCCGCCCCTATTCGATTGAGGGCGGCGTTACCAGTGATCTGTTTATCCCTCCTACCACCACCGAATACGCCATTGTGACCGCTACTTCGCTGGCGACCTATTTCATCAGCAAAGAAAAGACTTTGGGCTTCGGGGTCTACAGCCCTGCCCGTCAGGTGATGCAGCCGGATCGGGGTTATCGTCAGTTGGTGCGGATTATGGAAGTCCTTGCCCTTGCCCGTGAGGGATCAATCCCCTTTGGGCAGATTGTGGCCACCGAAGGTCACCACATGGGACGGGGCATCACCGCGATCTTAATCAGCCCAGACCCCAGCGAAGCGTGGATCAATGAAGCCCACGCCATGGCCCGGCGCGGGGTGCGGGTGATCGCAGTGATTTTTGATCCGGCCAGCTTTGGCGCGCCCAGCGGCATCCCCACCGCTGAACAAACCCGCGCCCGACTCGAAAGCGGCGGGGTGATCACCTATACGGTGCAGCAGGGAGATAATCTCTCCGCCGTCCTGAGCCAACGCCGGGAGACAGTCCGTTGAGCAGCTTCGTCTATTTGACTTCTTCACGCATCCCCAGATAACTGATCAAGGTCTGGCGTGAACGATTGATGTGATGCTGAAGGGCCCGCTGAGCGCCTTCGGCATCATGAGCTTCTAGGGCTGCCAAGATCAGGGCGTGATCAAGGTTATCTTCTCGCTCCCGTTCGGGGGGATCAGATTGTTGAGGCAGATATTGACTCCAGAGCATGTTGGGGAACCATGTCCAAATGGCCCGCAGGGTGCGGATCAAATACTTACGCTGGGAGGCTTCTACAATAGCCAAGTGAAAGCGCTGATTCAACTGACGCACTTCGGAAAGGGTATTCATACCGTGAAGATGGCACATCCGCTCATGAAGTTGGCGTAGTTCTCCAAGCTGCTCCGGGGTGATGGTCGCGGCCGCGGTGGCGGCGGCTAAGCCTTCTAAGACGGAGCGCATGGTATAAATATCCAACAAATCTTCAAGGGTAAATTCGACCACACGCACCCCCCGATAAGGGACATGCTCTACCAGCCCTTCGGCCTCAAGCTGTTTAAGTGCCTCCCGAATGGGCGTGAAACTTGTGCCCAACTGCTTGGCCAGCGGCTCCTGACGTATCCATTCACCGCCTCGCAGACGTCCTTCAGCGATCATGCGCCGAATTTCATCGGCGACCCTATCGCGTAGTTGCAAATGTGTGTTCATAATTATCCTTAAATTGTGCAGGTATGATGCGTTATGGTACTGTCCTTCTATATATTATATATAATCTGTGGGGTTGTCAGTTGAGGTAAGCGCACAAATGGGGGAGAATTTTTGATCACAACTCGCTATACAACTACCCAAAGCAGCTTTCGTATCGGTGAACTGCTGAGTAAACCGGGTGAGTATGCTTATGGTAAGTTCCATGCGCTTCAATTGCCCAACGGAAGTGAGGAATTCCTGCCTGTGATCATTGCGCACGGGCGCAGTTCGGGTCCGGTGCTGTGGATTACCGCTGGTATTCATGGTGATGAATACACTGGGATTGGGGTTATTCACCGCCTGCTCACCCCAGAACTGCTCACCGATCTACGCGGGGCGGTGGTATCCGTGCCCACTCTAAATCCCGCTGGACTGCGGGTTGGGGAACGCGCTCCCTATTACCTCAAAAAACTGGATCCAAACCGCTTGTTTCCCGAACCAGAGGACGGGCACTACGCTGAAGATGAGCGCCCCCGGTTGTTGGAAGGCGCTTATGCCCGCCTTTTTGAGGAGATCAAACGCACGGCCAGCGTGGTCGTTGATCTGCACAATTACTCGATCCTCTCCATCCCCTTTGCCTTCCGTGACCCGGTCTACTATCGAAACGAGACCGAGCTGACCGGAGCGCGGGAACTTCACCGCCAGACCAATGAACTGTTAGAGTCCTTTGGGTTCACGATCATCAATGAATACGCCTCACGTTCTTACCTCAAGCGCAACTTGCACCGTTCGGTGAGTGGAGCGGCGCAGTTGGTCGCTAAAATCCCCGCTTTCACCGTTGAATTGGGCGGTTACCTGACCATCGATCCCACCATCGCAGATGCTGCCGCGGTGGGGCTGCGCAACTTGATGCGCCACATGGGGATGCTCCCCGGAGACCCAGAGCCGCTTCAGGGAATCCCGATCCTCTCACTTGATCATCCGGTGCGCCGGATGGCAGCGGTGATTGTGCCTGAGACGGGCATTGTTCGTTTTTTGATTCGCCCCGGAATGATCCTCAAACAGGGTGATCCGGTTGCGCTGCTGAGTGATATTTACGGACGCCCTCTTGGGAAGGAAGGAGGACTGCTGCGGGTTGAGGAGAGTGGCATTGTGATCGGCTTGTCACAAGGGGCCGCTTTTTACGAGGGTGATCACCTGTTGAGCCTTGCGGTACGTGACGATGCCGACCCGATCTTGAAGTACCCCTATTAAAGCATAAAGCCATAAAACCATGTATCCATCCTTAAAATAGTTGGTGAGTGAAAAGAGGTTAAGATGTCACCCTAGCGACCCAACACTGAACGGATGAGCGAGGGGAAAGGGATTGAAGGCGGAAGAGACTTCGGTTAA
>JACSRJ010000117.1 GCA_014879835.1 Anaerolinea sp. | reverse complement strand
CAATCGCGTGAGCGATTGGTTCCGCGAAGCGGGGGTTATCGGATCCAAGCTCTGCTTGCTTACGATAATTTTTATTATCGGAACTAATCTATTGTAGCGGGGCTGCATCCTCCCGATACCCCATGAGGAGGATGCAGTGATCAAGCGCCTGAATGGGGTTTCTTTTTGCGTTTGAGACCTTTGCGCGCTCCCCAATGGATGGTGCGGCCGCAGGCAGCGCACACATAGCCGATCACCTGTACGGTGCGGCTGTACAAACGTCCCTCTCGAAGACGTAGATCGGGCTGGGGCGCTCCGCAGGCAGGGCAGTTCACCGGCCGTGACCCTAAGCCCTCACTGGGCGCATCCGTGTTTGAAGACTCCTCAACCATGCTTTAACCTCACCTTGTTTTGCCTGATGGGGTATCCCCCAAAAGATCAATCAGATCAATAAAAAGGATTACGAACCCGCCGCACCGTGATCGCTGGCTGTTTTTGGAGCAATTCGGGCAGTCGTTCTGCAGCCGCCAATGCCGCCATGCTCAGGGCGACCGCGCCATCAATGGGCCCGCCCCCGGTTCTTTTGATCAGACGCAGCCCGCGCTCACTGTATTGGCATAGGGCGTTCAGCACATGGGCCCGCAGGGTCAAATCCCCATTGTGGGCCAGTCGGTCTCCAGTAATCAACTGGCGTAGATGGGTATCGGCCTTGATCCGTTGGGCAGTTTGGGGGAACTCTACCATGTTCACCCCTGCCCGACGGCAGATCTCCGCAACTGCCGCCATCTGGAAAGGATCATACATGACCGCGATCACGGGGTAGGTTTGATGCAGCGCGATGATCGCTGGGGCCAGTGTCTCCGTAAGTTGGAGCGGGCGATTCGGCTCCGGCTGCCACACCCGCGTATACAAGACCGCCACCCGCCGCTGATCCTGCTCCCAAACACAGCCCACCAGCGCGGTACGATCCGTTTTGGTGGCCGCATCCGCCGCCAAGATCAGGGGACGGGTATCCCCCGGACGCAAAGCGTGTAGTTCTGGATCGTAAAGCCCATCCCACAGTTCCGGGGAGCAGAAAGCATCCGCACTCTGTGTCCGCCGATTTTCCCAGACCCGCAAATACTCGGAGACAGACAGGACACGCCGCTGATCGGCAAGGTATTCAGGGGTGTGCCATGGCATTCGGGGCTGATGGTCAAGGTACACAAAAAGGCGTCCATGACGCCAGCAGGCGGGTTCACCGTCGCCGTTTTCCAAATGCCGCAGTGAGGGTACAGGCTCCCCGGCTAACCCCGCATCGATCAGACCGTGCCAAAACTCACTTTGCCCCTCAAAACCCGCATAACCGGTATAAAAGACGGTTGACATCGTCCTAGTTGGGGTGGGCGAAAACTCGGACATGAGCCTGACCCCACTCTCGTGGATGATGCCCCACGGTTCATCTACAGTGGCAAGGCTGAAATTGCTGCCGGCTTCACCCCGATAGTCTGAGGGAATGGCGCGGATGGTGGTACCATCCTGAAAGGTGATGGTGCTGTCCGCTGCCTTCCAGTGATCTTTAGGCGAGGTGGAGTCAAGCCGCAGACTGGCAAGGATATAACGCCAGACCCGCGCCTTGGCCCCATCCAGATCGTTGGCAAGGACGTACTGTTCGCCGGGGGAATCGATATACTGGGCAAACCACAGGTGCACACCCGCTGCGAGAGTCGATTTGGCGCTTTTTTTGGGGCAGCTCCACACGATCCGAGAATAGGACAGCGGTTTGTCCCCACCGGGAAAAAGATGTTTCAGAATCTCGATGTGATAGGGGGTGAAGACCGCGATCCGCTTCTTGTCATGTAGGTAGAGATGTTTTTTGGCCCACGTCACAAAGCTCAGCCGGCTCACAGACGCTCCCTTCCCTTTGATGGAAGGCAGATGCTAGCACACCTGTTCTGTTTTGAGAAGACAGAAAGGAATCAGAAAGCCGTTGGAATTGGGTTAAAGAGAGTTGCAAAAGGGCAGGGGGCCCTAACAAGGGTAGGTATTTAGCGAAAAGGAGCAGTTTGAGGGGGCTTCCCCCTCAAAGAACCATTCCCCCCTTCTGCCCACATAGCGAGGGAGAAGGGGGCTAGGGGGTTGAGGGGTTCTTGACCCGCTTCCATTAAAAACCTACCCCTGACAGGCAGGGGGGCACAGTGGCTACGGTCCTACAGTCCGTTGGACTCACGCCATGCCCGAATCTGCTCAGTGTGTTCTTCCTCATGCCATAAAGCATTTTCGGCGATCAGGGCAGAAAGCGGTTCACCTTCCATCCAACGAAACTTACGGGGATCGGTAAGGGTCTTTTCATCAAGGGCTTCCACCGCCCGCAGCAGGTGTTTATGCACCCCATGAAAATCCTCCAGCACCGTTGGCAGCAGACGTGGCGCATTGATCGCGTATTGTTCCGCGTTCCATTCGTCAAAATCCTCGATCTTGAGGATGTTTGGCTCTGAACGCGGATCAAGTTTGGCAAGGGCCGTCACTATTTCGGATTCCCATGCAGTGAGGTGGGCCAGAATATCCTTGATCGACCACAGCCCGATCACGCCGGGGCGCATGAGCACATCGGGGCTTAGGCCCTCGAAGGTTTTATTTAGGGCCTCCCGCGAGGCCCGCAGTTGATTCAAGAGGTCTTGTTTACGCATCAGCTCGGTCTATTCCTGCTCTTTCAGACTCGCCAAAATGGCCCGCCCCTGAAGTACATCCGCGCCGATCTGAGCCACCAGCGCCTCAAGTGAGGGGAATTTCTGTTCGGAACGCAGCCGGGCCATAAAATCTAGGGCGAGGGTGTGTCCGTAAATGTCCCGATTAAAGTCCAATAGATGTGTCTCTACCCTGATGGACTCGGTCTCCCCGAAGGTGGGACGTCTGCCGATATTGGTCACCCCCAACAGGGATTCACCTTCTAAAAAAGCGCGGCAGGCATAAACCCCGTTGGCAGGCATGATCTGTTCTTCCCATACGGCAATGTTCGCGGTGGGAAAGCCGATGGTACGCCCCCGATGATCCCCATGGACGACCTCACCGCTAACCCGGTAGGGGCGTCCGAGCCAATCCGCGGCTGCGGTCACCTCCCCGCTGAGAAGCGCATCTCGAATCCCGCTGCTGCTGATTCGTTTGTGCTGGTCATCAAAGAGTAGATCGGTGGCCCGCACTTCAAACCCTTTAGCGGTCCCCTGCGCTTTGAGGAACATAAAATCGCCCTCTCGTTGATAACCCAAGGCGAAATCTGTGGTCACCCAAAGGCTTTGCATTCGAAGCCGTTCGCGCAGGGTGTCTACAAAAGCGGCTGCGCGCATATGACGGGCGTCCTCATCAAAGGGGAGGGTGATGACCGTCTCCACCCCCATCCCATGAAGGATGCGCGCTCGTTCTTCAGGGGTGGTCAGGTAATGTGGACCCACCAGATGGTGTAACACCCGATCTGGATGAGGGAAAAAGGTGAGGGCCGCGGCAATGCGATGGGTTTGGCGGGCTTCTGCCACCAACTGACGGATCAAATGTTGGTGGCCACGATGCACCCCATCAAAAACGCCAATGGTCAAGATCGAGGGTTGATCCAACCACGCTTCATTGAGAGACTGAAAATGATTCATCACGCTCTTGGTTCGCCTTGAATAGCGGAGAAATTACCACGATTCGGGCAGTTTTGGCAACCACAAAAGGGGATTCTTCACAGCAGCGGCACAAATTTGCTCTGTCTGGTCGTGGGCGTGTTGAGGCGGAACTAGCCTGAAAAGGATAAGAGTCATCATGGGGCGGCGGCTCCTACTGCCACCGATTCTCCCCTTCCCCTGAAATCGGGATGAGGGGACGACAGTAGGTTTGCCCTCAAACTGCCCCTTTCGATAAATACGGGGCAAAGAGGCTCAATTGCGTGAGTCCTAGCCTTTTCAAACGATCTTTCAAATGGCTTCTGAGACAACCGCCCTTGCTCTCAAAACGTATCAATACATGGTGTTGTTTGATCGAAATACATCAATTAACATGAAAATTGCGGTGGTGGCAATTGTTTGTTTATCAAAACGACCAGTCTTTTGTGCAATTGCCCTACTAAAGGTCTATTACTCTCCCCCAATAGATAGCGTTCGCAGTATAATGCGAATAATGTGCTTTTAGGGGGAGCAGCTATGCCTCAAAAAACATTTGCACTCACTCGCGGTGGGCCTAAAGAACTCCTTGTAAAATGGGAACGCAATTATAGAAATCTTACGATTACATTGGGTGATCAACTTGTTGGAACCGTCAGCGATGCAAGCCAGTTAAAAAGAGGGGCAACTTTTACCTTGCCCGATTCATCTCGGCTTGACGTTAGTTTGGAGCGCTCCCGCCTCAATCTTAGCCGCAACTACCTACCGCTGCCGGAGACATTCAAAGACCCCGTAAACAAGATTTCGGGTGCGGCTGGTGCAGCAGGCGCTATCGCTATTTTTACCCTGTTGGTCTCGTTCATCTTGCCTTCGACGGTTTTTTCATCGGGCAATACTCGAGTCGATAGCGCCACTCAGGGTATTCAGATTGTTCTGGCGATAGTATTTATGGCCTTGGCCTTGGCCATTGGCTTCAAGCAGAAGTGGGCGCTATGGGTTGCCCTTATTATCTATGGCATCGATACCGTCCTCATCGTGATTGGTGGGGTGTCCGGTGCTATGGGGGGTGCGGCTTTGGGCGTGCATGTTGCAGCTCTCTGGATTCTTTATCAGGGGTTTGATGGCTTTAGTCAATATGAGGCTGAGCAGGCCATGCTCCTTAAAAGTTCAATTCAAAAACAACCCTCGCCCAGTGATCAATAAAGGTAGAGGGTAGTTTATGCACGCACGGGCATTTTCCTTGCGCCGTGGTGACCCCAAACGTATTCTCGTAACATGGGAGTCCGGCCGACGCAATAAGCATGTTTATTTTGATGGCGAAGAAATACTCTTCGACCGCGATGGAACGACCATCTCTCTTCCCGACGGTGTCAAGCTACAGATCAAGTTCAACAGCTTGGGGCTGCTACAGGTGCATCGCCAGAACCGCCCTCTGGCAGGTTCGGCGGATGATCCCGTTGTGCGTATCCCCGTAGCGGGCATGACTGCCATTTTCATCGGAGTGATCCTTTTCTTCTCCTCGTTTTTTGGGCTGGTTGACCCCAGCTATTATGCGAGAGTCTCTGAGGTCTCCACTCCTGTAGCCAACACCCTGATCGTGGTTTACATCGTTGCGGGCATTGTCGTATTGGGCTGTGGTATTCTGGTCATGCTCCGAATCAAACACGCCTTGTGGTTGGCTATTGCCATCTACACAATCGACATGCTTGTTGGGTTGTTAGGGGTGATAGATAGCAAAGGCAGCTTAGAAAGCGTGGTTGGTTTCTTTTTCCACCTCGGGGCAATTTACTTGATGGTGCGTGGGTTAGAAGGCTTTGAGACACTCCAAGCAGAAGAGGCGGAGGCAATTTTAGCCCAACAACGCTCCACCATTAATCTCGGTTCCTTTCCTAGCCCTTCGGATGGTGTATGAACTCCCTCTAAATTACTGTTTGCGCTAGAGGAGTACAGACTTACTCACATCCCCTTCGTTTCCCACAGTGGAGGTGAAGGGGGTATTCACGCGGGATTCCCTCTCAGGCTGCCCCTTACCGTCCACTGCTGCCAAACAGCCGCACCGCAGGTAGGGCCTTACCCTTAAAATCAAAGACCGTCAGGTTTTCCCAGTACGATCCCCACCCCGGCGCGGAAATGGCCGCGGGTTCCCAGTAGTAAAAACCGCGCCCTAAACCATGAGGGACGTCCTTCACCACCGCAAGCACAGCATTTAACAGAGCCGCCTGCCCGTCAGGTGTCGCGGGATAGCCCTGCGGCAGTTCAGTTGACCCGCCCACTGGGTTGGGCACTTCATCGATCCACTCGAGCGTCCATGGATAGGCGATCTCCACCAGAATGATCGGCTTCCGGTAGCGCTCTGCAAGGATATTCAGGTTGGTCTTGAGCTTGATCAGCGCTCCCTGCCACCACGGATAGTAAGACAGACCGATCACCTCAAATTCGACCCGTCCGATCAGGTTATCCAGCAGCCACTGGCTTTTTTGGGTATCCCCACCAGTGTCAAAATGCAGCATAATCTCGGGCCGCGGTATGCCCTGAAAAGCGTCCTGAACCCCGCGCACGCCACTCTGAAGCAGGGTGATGAAGGCCTGTAACTGCTCAGGGTTACCGGTCAGATGCGCATCTTCCCACAGGAAACCGTTGGTGATCTCGTTGCCGATCTGCACCATGTCAGGCGGGGTGCCCTGTGAGCGAAAGGCGGTGAGCACATCTTGGGTGTACTGGTAGAGCGCCTCCGACAGTTCGGGGAAGGTCAGTTTTTCCCATGCGGCCGGTTTAAACTGCTTTCCCGGATCAGCCCAGTTGTCGGAATAGTGAAAATCCAGCAGCAGCTTCAGGTTGAGGGCTTTGATCCGTTTGGCGAGGGTGAGATTGTAGGCCAGATCGTGATAACCGTCGGCAGGGGTGTGCCAGATTCTGAGGCGCACCGCGTTCATACCCTGATCCCGCAAGAAACTCAGCAGTTCAACGGGCTGTCCCTCAAAGTCGAAAAACTGACCACCCCCGCCTTCGACCTGAAGTAGGGAGGACAGATCAGCCCCGGATACAAAATCAGGGGGAGCGCTTGCGGAATCACCCGCAGAAGTGCCCGCAGTCGTAATGCTGCTCAGCAGCCCACCCAGAATCATGAAGCGCAGCCAGTTTGAAGAAACCATCATGCAGTCTCCCACCATATTGCCGATCATTGCGGTGAGATTGTACCCTTTATAGGCGCTTCAAAGGGCAAAGGCAGTTGCAGCCCTTTTCAGACTTCGCAGCCGCTGCGTCTTAACCCCGAATCTTTGCCAGACGGGCCGCCGCAGCCTGAAGGGTTTCATCTTTTTTACAGACCGCAAACCGCGCCAGATGGGCGACTCGGTGTTTTTCAGCCGGTTCGTAGAAGGCACTTGGGGGGATGCAGGCCACGCCCACCTCACGGATCAGCCACTGGGCAAAGGCCACATCATCCTGCACCGAAGAGGGTGCAGCGCCCCGCCAATCGGCGATGATGAAATAACCACCCTGCGGGGTGGGGGCTTCAAAACCCGCCCCACGCAGGGCTGTCAGTAGAAAATCGCGCCGCCGCTGATAATCCCCCTGAACGCCCCGATAATAGGCATCGGGCAGGCGCAGCGCCTCCGCCCCTGCCGCCTGTAACGGTGTCGCTACCGAATAGGTGATGAACTGGTGGGCCCGGTTGACTGCGGTCACTAGTGGAGCCGCGCCCACAGCCCACCCGATCTTCCAACCGGTGACGCTGAAGGTTTTGCCCAGACTGCTGATGGTCAAGGTGCGATCTGCCATACCGGGCAGGGTTGCCAGCCGGGTGTGGCGCTGATCATCATAAAGGATATGTTCGTAGACCTCATCGGTGATCGCAGTCACATCATGGCGCTGGCACAGTTCCGCGATCAGGCGCAGTTCTTCGGGGCTGTAAATCTTGCCTGTTGGGTTGTGCGGGGTGTTGACGATGATCGCTCTAGTCTTGGGGGTAAAAGCCGCTTCCAGTGCCGCCGGATCAAACGTCCAATGGGGCGGATCAAGGTACACATAACGCGGTCTGACCCCGGCCATGCGCATATTGGGCACATAACTATCATAAGTGGGCGCAAACACGATGATCTCGTCATCGGGATCACTCAACCCCAGAATCGCGGCAAACATGGCTTCGGTTGCGCCCGCGGTGATCAGCACTTCACTTTCGGGATCAAGGCGCTGCCCATAAAAACGCTGCGCATGGTCGGCCACTGCTGCCCGTGCCATAGGCAGCCCGATCCCCGGCGCGTACTGGTTGAGCGCCGCATTGACCGCCTCTATGGCTGATCGAAGCACTTCTGGGGGGCCGTCAAAATCGGGCGCACCCTGCCCTAGATTCACCGCGCCATGCTGTCGGGCAATGGTATTGATCTCCGCAAAGATGGTCGTGCCAAAGGGCGCAACCCGATTCGCCATTCTGGGCATAAGTGACTGATCTCCCTTGATGATCGCTTGTGTGATGGTGAACTGACGGTTGAATCCTTAGAACCCTTCATCCCCCCTTGCCCCCTTATCCCCGCACGCGGGGCGTAGGGGGGAATCAGATTCTTGAGGGGGAAGCCCCCTCAAACTGTCCCTTTTGATAAACTGGGGGCAAATAGGTTCAATCTTCGTAAGTCCTAACCTTTTCAAACGGACTCTTACAAAATCGCCTTGGCCCGTGGGCGCAAACGACCGGGCAGCCACTCAGGGCTGCCCCTGCCAGAGACGGTTTTTAAGGGAAGGATATTAAGAACCCCTACAACACAGGCGCATAGGCCGAACGTTTGAGGAAGTGCCCGCTGCCAGCCTTGCCCAACCAGCGGTATCCATCCACAATCAGGCGGCCCCGCAAAAAGACCGTGAGCGGTGACCCTTTAAAGGGCATCCCCTGAAAGGCGCTGTAATCAACGTTCATGTGATGGGTGCGATCACTGATCGTGCCGCTTTTGCCCGCATCCCAGATCACAATGTCCGCGTCCGAACCGACCATGATCGTACCCTTGCGGGGGTACAGCCCAAAGGCTTTGGCCGGATTGGTGCTGTTTAGGGCTACAAACCGGTTGGGGGTGATCCAGTGTTTGCCCACCCCATGAGTCCACACCAGCTTCAACCGTTCCTCGATGGTGGGCAGCCCATTGGGGATCAGGGAGAAGTTCTCTTTGCCCAATTCTTTGCCTGCGGGCCGTCCGTTTTGCCCGCCCTCAAACCAGAATGGACAGTGATCGGTGCTGACCACCTGAAGGGTTCCATCACGGAGCGCGTCCCACAAGGCGTGATTATCCTCCGGGGTACGCAGCGGCGGCGAACACACAAACTTCGCCCCTTCATGCCCGGTGCGCTCTAGGTCCGCCTGCGTGAGCAGCAGATATTGAACGCAGGTCTCTCCCATCACGGGCAGTCCCATCGCCCGCCCCGTCCGAAGCTGCTGAAGGGACTCACGGCAGGTCATGTGAACGATATACAGCGGGCACTGGGTGACCGCCGAAAGCGCGATAGCACGTCCGGTGGCTTCACCTTCAAGCAGGGCCGGGCGAGTCAGGGCGTGATAGCGCGGCTCCAGATTACCGGACCTCACCGCGCCGTCCACCAGTTCGGCGATGGCGTCTCCGTTTTCGGCGTGAACCATGACCAACAAACCCTGTTCGGCCGCGATGCGCATCACCCGGAAGATGGTGGTATCATCGACCATCACCGAATTTTTATAGGCCATCAAAAGTTTGAGGCTGGTCACGCCCTCGGTCACGATCTCCGGAATCTCCCGCGCCACTTCGGGGTTCATGTCGGTGATGGTCATGTGGAAGCCATAGTCGATGGCGGCTTTACCGTCGGCTTTAGCGTGCCACGTATCAAGCGCCTGTCGAAGTGAACCGCCCTTCGCCTGAATCGGAAAGTCGATATGGGTGGTCGTTCCCCCAAAAGCCGCCGCAACCTGCCCCGTATAAAAGTCATCACTGCTCACCGTGCCAGAGACGGGCAGTTCCAGATGGGTATGGACGTCAACCCCACCGGGCAGAACATATTTGCCCCCGGCATCATACACCTGATGATCGTCTGAAGGCAGATACGCCCCGATCATCACTATTTTCTCGCCTTCCACCAGAATATCAGCGCGGTAGGTGTCGCTGGCGGTGACGATGACTCCGTTTTTGATCAACAGCCCCATGTAAATTCATCCTTTCGATAATTCAATGCGTCCCAAAACCCATCCCATGCGCGGGTCTGATTCTACACCTATCCACTGATGGGCATTGAATCTGAGGAGAAGTCCAGCTTTTGAGTGGGATCGGTGATGCCCACCCGCGCCAGCACCCGGTCGATCTCCGCTTCGGTACCCGCGTCGATGGGCACAAAAGGCGGGCGCAAGGTGGCAGCATTGATCGCGCCCCGCCGCCGCAGCAGCGACTTGCGGATCGACAGGTTGATCACGGGTTGATTCTCAAACCGGATCAGGGGCAGGTAGTGATCAAAGATTGCGGCGGCTCTGGCACCTTCACCCTGCTGGTGGGCCTGATAAACGGCGTTCAGGATTTCGCTGAAAGCAAAGCCAGTCATGGTGCCGTGTGCGCCGCGCTCCAATTCTTCCAGAAAAAACATCCCACCCAACCCCCCAAAAATCCGATACTGGTCGGTCAGACCCCGGATAGCGCTGATCTTTTGCATCAACGGCGGGTCTTCAAGCTTCAGGTGGCGGGCCGCCGGAATGCGCTCCGCCAGACGGGCCAGCAGTTCGGGCGACATGATCACATCGTTCACCGGGGGAAAATCCTGAATCACCATTGGGGCGATGTAGGACGCGGCAATGGTTTCATAAAAGGTGATCACCTTATCGTCGGTGGCCCCATCGGGGAAGCGGGGCGGGGCGATCATCACCCCCGAAGCGCCCATTTCGACCGCTTGCTGGCTAAGTCGAATACACATCCCCACCTCTGGATGGCTGGTGCCCACAATCACCGGCACACGCCCCGCCGCAGCGCCGATCACGGTTTCGACCACTTGCGCCCGTTCCTCGATGCTCAATTTGGCGGCCTCACCCAAAACGCCGAGGATCGTTAAACCAGCCACCCCTTTGTCAATCTGAAAGTCCACCAGACGATGCAGACTCTCCCAATCGATGCCCCCATCCGGGTGGAAGGGAGTGGCCATAATGTTAAAAACGCCTGAAAATAACACGTGTTTACTCCTGAACTAGGCGCCGCCTTCCCCACCTTTTTGTTCGAGGGCGGCAGCTTTTGCCAGCACTTCGCTTTCTAGCTCTGCCTGATAGTGAAGCATCTTTTGGTACAGGGCGGGACGTTCCGTGCCCAAAATGCGCACAGCCAGCAGTCCTGCATTGGCCGCATTGTCGATGGCCACTGTGGCCACCGGAACCCCACGAGGCATCTGTACAATGGAGAGCAGGGCATCCTGCCCTTGGAGGGCGGTGGCATTAATGGGCACACCGATCACGGGGAGCGGGGTGAGGGCGGCCACCATCCCCGGCAGATGGGCCGCGCCGCCTGCCCCCGCAATGATCACCCGCAGCCCCCGAAGATGCGCTGCACGGGCATATTCCACCATCCGATCTGGGGTGCGATGGGCGGAGACGATGGTCAGTTCAAAGGGAATCTCAAAACGCCGGAGCATTTCCGCCGCCGCTCGCATCACCCGCAGATCGGAATCGCTGCCCATGATAATCCCCACCAGCGGCGCGGGATCAAGGGGTACTTCTGCCACCGCCGCCACTGCCCCAGTAAGCGTCCCTAAATCCGTTCCAGTGAGGGTGATATGTCCCATCTTACGCTGAGGACGGGATTCTTTTTTACCGTACCAGTGAATAGCTGCCCCCTGAATGTTGAGCGCCGCCTCCATGCGCCCTGCCGCTGCTTTGGGATCATCCTCACCGAGGACGTTGATCATCACCGCCGCACCCACCCGCATTCCCGGATCACCCAGCGGCAGCCCGCAGATTGCCCGCAGATGCTGCTCAAATTGGTTGGTGTAACAGGCTTCAAGGGTATAGTGCCCAGAATTGTGCGGACGGGGCGCGATCTCGTTGATCAATACTTCGTTGTGCTCGTTGAGGAACAGCTCAACCCCAAACACGCCCGCCCCATCCAGCGAAGCAATCGCTTTGCGGGCGATCTCCTGTGCGTGCGCTGCGATTCCTTCGGGGAGCTGCGCCGGGGCGATCACCGCGTGCAAAATGCTGTCGCGGTGAATGGTCTGCACCACAGGGTAAGCGACGGTCTGCCCCCCGCGGGAGCGGGCGACCATCACCGCCAGTTCCTTCTTGAAGGCGACCCACCCTTCGGCATACAGATCATTTCGGCCCAACTGCTCAAAGGCAGCCGGGATATCGGACTCAGAGCGCACCACCGCATTCCCCCGCCCATCGTAAGCAAAGCGCCGGGTTTTAAGCATGAGGGGATAACCAAAGGAACGTCCTGCCCGCTGAATGGACTCAAGGTTGGGGGTGTCAAAAAAGGGTGCTAAAGGCAGATGCTGCCCTGCCAGATGAGTCTTTTGAAGGTATTTGTCCTGAATGATCTCAATGGCCCGTGGCGAAGGATGCACGGCAACGCCCTCGGATTCAAGTACCTTGAGGGTCTCGGTGTCCACATGTTCAATCTCAACCGTGAGTACCTGACAGCCATCGGCCAGCACCCGGATCATGGCGGGATCACGGAAGGAACCCACAATCTGACGATCCGCAGCCCGTCCGCCGGGGGCGGTGGGGTCAGGATCAAGGGCTGACACCCGTATGCCCATCCGACGGGCCTCCAAAGCGAGCATCTGCCCCAACTGCCCACCGCCCAGCACCCCAATTTGTGTATCTTTGATCATCGCCGTTTCAGCCCCTATAGGGTATAGGCAAAAAACAGCGCAAATTCGCCGTCCTGCCAGTGGTTGGTATAGTAGACCTCATGATACCCCACCAAGCGGCATCCCATCTTCAGGTAAAAGTGACAAGCGGCAAGGTTGGTGTTTTGGGTCTCTAGCGTGACTGCTCGCGCTCCGCTGCGGCGAGCATACCTCACGGTCTGATCCCACAACTGACGACCAAGCCCATGGCGGCGGTAATCCAGATCGATCATCAGGTTCCAGATAAAAACTGTATGATTCCAGTTCATAAACTGGGCGTCCACCATGCCAGCCAGTCGATCCCCATCCAGTGCGACCCATTCCAAGGCATCCTTGCCCGAAAGTAGGCGCTCTCTGATCTCCTCCTGTGTTTCAGGACCAAAGTTATAGAGATCACCCTTGCTAAATGGGGTTTTGAGGGGTACTTCCACCAGACGCCACGAAGCGCTCAGCGCTGCCCCGGGGGCTGCTGAGGTTTCGAGCGCCAGAATCACCGGGGAGGTATAAGTCGGGCGAATCTCCTGAAGGCGGGGAATATCCCCCAGAGTCATCGCCCGAAGCTGAAACGAAGGCTGAGTCATGGGTGTCGGGCTTTGAGTTCCCCGGTGCCAGAGTGCGCTGCCAGCCACACCCACACATCGGCGAGGACTCGTGCCTGTTCCTGCTCGTTAAAAATCTCGTGATACAAGCCTTCATAAATCTTGATCGATTTGTCAGGGCTGCTCACCCCCTCATGAATGATCGTGGCGCAGTCAGGCGAGACGATCTGATCCGCGCCGCCGTGCATCACCAAAATAGGCAGGGCAACCCGCTTGAGGGAGGTCTTCACAAACTGGCAGGCGTCGATCCATTCTGCCGCCACCCGTGCTGGAATCTTGCCGTGATACACCAGCGGATCGTCCTGATAGGCTTTGACCACCGCAGGATCGCGGGAGACCAGTTGGGGATCAACGGCCATCGTGCCCAGTTTGGGCAAAAAGGGGCTGAGTACGGACTTCACCATGGAGGAAGTCATCGCCCCGGCCCGGGTGTCCACATCCAGCAGGGCACCCGATGTGACCGCACCCCGAATCAATGTTGGGGGAGGACGATGATACACCAGATAGTAGAGGGTCAGCAGTCCCCCCATGCTGTGCCCGATCATAAATAGAGGCCTACCTGCTGGGCGCTGGGCATCCACCACCTTCACAAACAAGGCCAGATCGTTTCCAAGCTGTTCAAAGCTGGGGAAATAGCCCATGCGCAGGTCACTCTGGGCGGTGGCACTTTGCCCATGCCCCCGCGAGTCCATTGCAAAACACATGTAGCCCTGTTTGACGAAATAATCAGCCACATGTTCATAACGCCCACTGTGTTCACCGTAGCCGTGAACCAGCAGGATCGCGCCCCGCGCCAATCCTTCGGGCATCCATGCGCGGGTGAATAAGCTCGCCCCATCTGGGGTCTTTAAAGTATTGGTCTGCTGTCCCATAATTGTTTTCGCTTTCCTGATGCGGCGGTTACGACCACTGCGCCCCTAAAGCGCCTGTATATATTCCAGTATACACCATGAGCAGGTTTCTCCCCCGTACCCGAAGGCTTCGACAGCAGCTTTCATCAGCTTTGACCACAAGGGCAAAAACACAGGGTGTCTGAAGGGTGCCGATTTGATCCATCCCCCTGATCTCGCTGTGAAGGGAAATCGCTGCCCCGGCGCTGGTTCTTCACGGCCCCTATCCCCAGCTTATGGAGCGATGGACTCGCGTCTATCGCAGTTTCCAATCAGAATATTCACTCATGCGGACTCGTGAGCAGCCTGAGAATTTGCGAGGAGGATGCAGAGATGCCTTCATTTTTATATATTGAGGATGATCCCCTAAGCCGTCAGGTCGTGCATATCATCCTAACCTTGAAAATGGGTTATCAGGACGTCGCCATTTTCGAAGATAGCACCGATTACGCTGCGCGCATTGCAGCTTTACCCTTTGTCCCCGATGTATTTTTTTTAGATATTCACATGCGACCTCACACCGGATTTGAAATCCTGAAGCATCTGCGGGGCGATTCCCGTTATGTAAAAGCGCATGTGGTTGCGCTAACCGCAAGCATCATGAATGAGGAAGTCGAAACCCTTCGTGTGGCAGGGTTCGATGGGGTTATTGGCAAACCCGTGGATGTGGTCAAGTTCCCTGTTTTGGTTCAGCGCATTATGAAAGGCGAAAAGGTCTGGAACCCCGTGTGAAACTTACCTGTATGTGAACGTAAAAGGAGTTTTCAATGGCTGTCTTGACTCAGAAAAGCCCTGTTCAACTTATTGCCCAGAAGTTGTTTGAGCCAGCAAAGATCACTGACGCCGTACAAAAACGTAATGGATCACTGGCAGCAGCGGTAGCGTTTGCCGTAGCACCGCTGCTCATCATTGCTTGGCTGATCACCCACCGACCCATCCTAATTTTATTGGGTGGGCTGGTCGCTTTATCCTACGTTGCCACCCGGATCGGCTATCTTAAAATTGGCTCCGCCCTGCTGGTGATCGGGTTCTCCATCTGGTATCTCCTCTACTTGGGGGAAGTGCCCGATTTGAATCTCGCCAGTGCCCGCTCGATCCTGTACTGGTCTATCATTCCGGTACTAATCGCCAGTGCATTATTTTCTATACGAGGCGTTTTTTACTCTGCCCTGATTAACATAGGCTTCATTTTGGTGACCCCGCTGCTTTATCCCAGCCTGACCTTCCGCGATGCGGCTTCGATCATGAGCTTTCCGATGACCGTGATTGTCCTGATTCTGGTGGTGATACGCCACCGAGACGGTGTTGAGCGCATTCGCCAGCAGGCCCTTCGAGATGCCCTGAATGCGGTGCGCGAATCCGAAGCAAAGCTGGAAAACCGAGTCGTAGAACGCACCCACGCCCTAGAGCAGCGAACGCTGGAGTTGCAGGCAGCCAAAGTTGAGGCAGATCGCGCTAACGGTATCAAAACCCAATTTCTGGCGATGGTTAGCCATGAACTGCGTACTCCCCTTAACGGGATTATCAACTTCAGCGCTTTTGTCGCCGAGGGTTTGTTTGGCCCTGTAAATGAAAAACAGCAAAGTGCCCTGCGTGATGTGGGCAAAGCGGGCAATCATCTGCTGGCCCTCATTAACGATGTGCTGGACATTTCCAAGATTGAGTCCGGCTCACTGAGATTATTTGTGGAATCCGATATTGACCTCAATGCTGAACTGGATGATCTGCTTCGGAGTGCGCAGCCCTTGTTGGGAGACAAGCCGGTACAGCTCCGGCAGGAGATCGCCCCGAATCTGCCCCGCATCACGGGGGATAAACGCCGCATTCGCCAAATTATGTTAAATATCATCGCTAACGCTTGCAAGTTCACAGAGGCTGGCTCGATCACGGTGGGGGCGAAGCGAGAAAATGGGCATATCCATCTGTGGGTGCAGGATACTGGGCCCGGTATTGCGCCGGAAGATCATAGGGCGGTCTTTGAGACCTTCAAACAAACTGAGGCTGGACTGCGAAGTGGCGGCGGCACTGGTTTAGGAATGCCCATTTCCCAAAAACTGGCAGAAGCACATGGGGGTAAATTGTGGCTAGAAAGCGTGCGCGGTGAGGGTGCAACTTTCCATGTGCACTTGCCTATTGAGATCGCAGCGACGGACACTGAGGGCATAAGGACAAGTGCGTAACTCCCAACGCATTGAGGCTGAATGAGCGGATGCTGGAATCAGGGCAACGGCCCTAATCCCGATCTTATCGTATACCCAATCACCTTCGGAGAAACCTTCATGGCTACCATACACGCGGTCATTATTGATGACACCGAATTAGGCTTAAAGGTGCTGTCAAGTTTGCTGGAGATGACCCAAGCCAGCCACACCACCATTCAAGACCCACGCAAAGCAAGCACGGTACTTCGGAATCTACCCCAAGTCGACGTCATCTTTTTGGATTTGGAGATGCCCTACCTGAGTGGCCCTGATATGCTGAAGCTGATCAAACAAGACCTCGGCTTGAATGCCCCTGTGATCGCTTATTCGGTGCATACCAGCGAGATTCAGCAGGTACGGGAGATGGGTTTTGATGGGTTTTTGGGGAAACCAGTCAACATGAATGATTTCCCCAAACACCTGCAAAATATCCTTAACGGTATCCCGGTATGGGTAGCCGGTTGAGAAAAGGGCCTCGTTAGGGACTTATGGCGGGGTCCTTGAAGCTTGAGCTATTAGCGGGGAGATTGAGGGAAACCCCTCAAAAAAAGCCTGCCCCTTCTCCCATGTGCGGGTGAAGGGGGACAGGGGGATGAGAGACCGTTTGAAAAGGCCGGGATTTACACAGATTGAACCTATTTGCCCCCCATTTATCGAAAAATTTATCGAAAGGGGAAGGTTGAGGGGGATGTCCTGTTCACCAACATTAGCCCTCATCGAGTCCGGGATCATCGTCCCCACTTAGACCGATTGATAG
>JACSRJ010000271.1 GCA_014879835.1 Anaerolinea sp. | reverse complement strand
TGCCGGATTGGGGGTGGGGGGACTTACAGGTTTTCAGCCCCTCTTCTCGCCGTACTCGGCGTTGGGGTGAGGGGCTGACCCTTTAGCGGTTTTTACTCCGTGGCGACGGTTTGATCCACCTGCAAGTTGGCCGGGATGACCTTCACAAATTCCTTCTCCCACCGCCCCAAAATCTCGTCGATGCGGCGGGCTGATTCGTGCTGGTTGGCGTCCGCGAGGGCTTCACGGTAGGCGCACAGCAGATCGTATAGGTTGCTCTGATCGCGCTTGTCTACATTCACGATCTTGACGTTTGCGCCTTTCGCCAGCCGCCGTTTGATCGCTTCAGCGTCAAAACCGAGTTCGGGGCGCAGCCGAACGTAGACCACCCCGCCAGTCATGCCGCTGCAAATCCACGGCCCGGGATCGCCCATTACCAGCGCACGGCCCGCGGTCATGTACTCAAAGGCAAAACCCTTGATGTTGGCCCGGGTGGCAAGGAAGCCCTGATCGTCCTTGATCTTCTCGGTGATCTCACCGCCGATGATCAAGTCTGCCCCAGAGAGCCGTACCCCGGCGCGGCTGTCGGCGCTGCCCTGAATGATGAACATGCCTTTTTGCGCACCGTAGGCAAAACTCTTGCCCACACTGCCGCCGACCCGCACCCCTTTATGGTTGAGTCCCTTAAGCACAGCCACTTTGCCTCCAATGGAGCATTTGCCCATGCCGTCTTGGGTTGCGCCTTCAACCACAATCTCCACTTCGCTGCCATGAAAAGCGGCCAAGCCGTTGCCGGGGATGGTGGAGCCGTTGAAGTTAAGTTTGATCACATTGGGGCGCTTCTGGGTCTGGCGGAAATTGATCCCGTCGCGTGCGCCTAGGGTGAGTCCATTGGCGAACCCGTAACGGCGCACCAATGCCCCTACTAAATGGGTGCCCACCGCCCGATCAATACTGGAGGCTTCGGAGTCTTCATAGGTGATCACATCCTCACCAACCTCAATGGCCTCACCAACCATATCGCTGATGATCTCGGTGAGGTGGTTACGCGGACGGCGTAGGGCACGCCCCACAGTACGTCCGATATGCTGCCGGGTGGGAATCGCAGCCACCTGAAGCAGGGGCTGCATATCAAGTTGATCCAGCAGGCGGGTTTGCTGAAGCAGGTCGGCCCGCCCTACGAGGTCTTGCAGACGTTGATAACCCAAACGTGCGGTCACTTCGCGGGCTTCCGCGGCGATGGCGTTAAACAAGGCCCGAAGCTGCTCTACCGCGTCTTCATAGACCTGAGGTTCAAAGGCCTTCAGTCCGTGCGCCACGGCCTGCTCTTTGTTTTCAATCTGAGTCGCAATGCCCACATGACAGGTATCGGTCTGACACTTGCGACAGATGGTACAGCCGATGGCCACCATAGCCATGGTGCCAAAACCGATCCGGTTTGCACCCAGCAGCACCATCTTGACCACATCGGTGCCGGACTTCATGCCCCCGTCGCACCAGATTTCAACCTTGTCGCGCAGCCCGGCTTTGATCAGCGCAGCGTGCGCTTCGGCCACCCCAATTTCGGCGGGCAGTCCCACATACTTCAGCGAGTGCTGGCGGGCCGCGCCTGTGCCCCCGTCGTAGCCAGTGATGTTGATGATGTCCGCGTTGGCCTTGGCCACCCCCACCGCGATCACCCCGATCCCCGGCACTACAGGCAGCTTCACCGCCACCTTCACCCGGGGGTTGCTGGTCTTGAGTTCCTCAATGAACTGGGCAAGGTCCTCAATCGAGTAGATGTCATGGTTGTTGGAAGGGGAGATCAAGTCAACCCCGATATTGGCGTTACGGGCCGCGGCCACTTTGGCAGAGACCTTTTTGCCGGGCAGATGACCGCCCTCGCCGGGTTTGGCCCCCTGTCCCACTTTGATCTCCAACAGGAAGGAGGAGTTGATCAGTTCGGCGTTCACCCCAAAGCGCCCAGAGGCGATCTGCTGCCCACGGTGGTGGGGGTACTTGCCCAACATATCTTTGATCTCACCGCCCTCACCGTTCAGGCTGTACATGTCCAGTTGGAAGGCGGCTTCGGCGTAGGCCCGGAAGGCAACTTCGCCTTGAGAACCAAAGGACATCGAAGAGATCACAAAAGGCAAGCTGTGATGACCCACCCCCAGATCAACCTCGTCGGTGTCAATCCGGCTGGAGGGATCAGTGCGGAAGTCGAGGGTGTGACGCATCGCTACCGGGGTGGTGCGCTCAATCTCGTTGAGCCGCTCCATGATCCCGGTGTAATCGACTTCGCCTTTGGCCACCTGTCCCGCCATTTTATAAATATGGGGATAGATGCGGGTCTCTTTGGGCAGGCGTGCGCCCTTGCTCTCCACAAAAGCGGCCCGTGAGCGCGCTTCTTGATCAAGCATCTCCCACGTCACCCCTCGCTCGACCGTGCCCGCATAGTTGACGCAGCCCATCACTTCGGCCACTGGGGTGGAAAGCCCGATAGAAGCAAAGGTCTTGCCGTAACCCCGCAGTTCGTGTACCCCCATAGTGGAGGTGATCTTCTGTAAGCCTTTTTCGAGGGCGGTCAGAAGGCGCACCACCCGATCCGCCCGATCTTCGGGGGTTCCACTGCGCATCACCGAGGTTTCGATCAGCAAATAGGGATTAACCGCATCCGCACCCAAACCCACCGCAAGGATCAGATCATGCAGATTACGAATGCCCGCCGCCCGGACGATCAAGCCACATTTGCGCCGATAGCTGCGCCCCTGACTGTCGAATTTGAGGCGCAGGGCCCGATCCACCGTGGCCAAGGCCAGATGCGCATCAAGCCAGTGGCGCCCTTCACTGAAGGTCAGACCGTCATCAAGGCTGAGCAGGCGTGCCCCATCTTTGACCGCCGCCAGCGCTTCTTCCACCAGACGCTCCAGCGCTTTATGAAGGCTCTCCCCCGGCAGGATAGACATATCCAAAATGGCCGCACGCGAACCGAAGGCGGCAAGTACATCCTCGTACATCCACGTGCCGGCACGCTGGGCGGTCTTACGGTACAGGGGGAAGTCCAACAGGGGTTCCCCCGCGATCTGTCCGCCGGCCAATACAGGCAGTTGAAGCGAGATCGGGGCAGGATAATCGTCGGGATCGTTGGCGTTCAGCAGTGGGCGCGGTCCCACCACTGACTCGGTGCTGAAGTGTTCGGTTTCCCGTTCGCGGTCAATGGCCGGGTTGGTGACCACCGCAACCGCTTCTTTGAAGTATTCGGCGAGATTGCGGGGGCCATCACTGGAGACGGCCGCAAGGGGGCCATCATAACCCAAAGAACCGATGGGATCGGCGGCTTTATCGGCCATTTCCACGGCGTTGTCGCGGTCGGTGCGATACCAGCCCGTCGCAGTCCGCCAGCCATCAAGGTTGGCCGGGCCCTCAGGGGCAGCCCAGACAGGGGTATCGTTCTGAATCTGGGGCAGTTTGACCGGATTCAGGGCACGGGCACGGCGCAGCACTTCCTGACGCACTTCAACGTCATTAAAGACCCGCACCGTGGAACCCCGATGAATACTCAGCACCACCTTTTCGCCCGGCGCAAGGGGACGTGGGTCACGCAGGTTTTCTTCCAGCGGCACCACCCCTTGTTCGGAGGAGAAGAAGTAGTCTTTTTCGGTCTCACCAAACCAGAGCGGGCGCAGCCCCATCGCATCCACACTGAAGACGCACTCATCCCCAAAACGGGAGACGATCCCCGCCGGCCCTTGGGCAAAAGGCCCCCAGCCCATGCGGTAGCGCCGATAGAGGGGCTGCTGCAACGCGGAAAGGGCTGCGGCCTCGTGGGGGACGGGCGGGAAGGCAATTTCCATCGCCTCCAACAAGGTGAATCCATAACGATGGATGAGGGCTTCGAGCAGACGGTTCAAATCCTGAGAGTCCGAGCCGCTTTCGACCAATTGGGTGCCCAGCATCCGGGCTTCTTGGCGCAGCCGCGCAATGGTGTTGATCTCCCCGTTATGACCGAGCAGCGAAAAAGGCTGCACACGTTCAAAGGCGGTTTCGGTGTTGGTGCTGTAGCGGGAATGGCCAATGGAGATCACCGATTGATATTCGGGGTCGCGCAGATCGGGGTAATACTTGTAGAGGGTGTCCACATGCCCACGCACTTTATAGACCACACTGTGGGTGCTGCAACTCACCACATGCAGCGGTAGATCACGCTCGATCTGCATCTGGAACTCAAACAAACGGGCGTTGGCGTCACGGGCATCACGTCCGGGGGCAAACCCGGCCAACTGCCAAAAAGCCGGTTCTTGCGCACGCGCCAGAGGCCCAAGCATCTCTGGGCGGGTCTGGCCTGCTTCGCTGTACACGATCTGAAGAATATGGAGCTTGGCGATCTCGTGGATACGCTGAACGATGGAGGCGGTGTCACGCTGCGGCAAAAACAGGTGGGCTACAAAAAAGTTGGGATCGTTGGGCAGATCACCAGATTGCCCAGCGGCGATCAAGGTGCGCTGCCAAATGATCCGCGGAATGTCGGTCAGAATGCCGCAGCCATCCCCTTCACCCGCGACTTCCCCAGTACGGTGTCCCATGCGCGAAAGGGCCGCAAGGGTGCGTTTGACGTTCCCGTGTGTCGTCTGCCCCGCCTTACGCACGTTGGCGATCAGGGCGCAGGCATCATGCTCATCAAGATATGGGCGTTGATTTTCCTCCGGCGGCGGCATCAGGTTCATCATCGGTATCCCCCGTGACTGGCTTTGTGATAGCAACTGAATTGGGTGTAATTCAGGGAATAAAGGCATGGTTTAAGTAGTGGAGAAAGGATAGCACACCGGGGATTTCTGTCATGCGGCAACCTGTACAAAAAAAGGGGATTATGGTTATGCACCTTGCCTGATCTGAGGAATCAAACAGACGAACTCAGGGAGTTCGCCTGTTCGACAGGAGGTAAGAAAGAGATGACAGGGATCAACCATACAGACTGATCCACCAAGAAGTGTGGTGGCAGCACAGAAACCACTGCACTTCCGGTCACTTCGGGAAACCCAACATAACCACCATTTTAGGGCATTATAAAATCAGGAGATATGTCTGAAATATCCGAACTTCTGAACCCAATTTTTTAGATGAATTGCCCAAAATGAGTCCAATGGGCAAGTTACCCTCACAGGCTTCAGAGACCGTTTAAAAAGTAATCCTACGTGTTTCGACTTCGTCTCTTTTCCTTTGCGACCGCTTCGCGGTACCCGTTTCCAAGTTGGAGAAGGGCGAGTGTTCAAGGGGCTTCTAAATCTGGAGCGCTTCTAGGGTGCTGTTCAGCCGCCCCCGCGCCCAAAGGGTGATGTCCGACTCCACATAATCACGATAATAAGCTTCGATCACCATGATCAGGAATAGGTAGAGGTTATATAGGTGACGGCGACGGATTTTGGAGGGGTTGTCAAACAAGGGTTGGCCGTACCCTTGGATGAAAGGAATATCATCACGCATGTCCCCTAAGGTTGCCTCCATCAAGGGATCACCCCACAGGGCGCGCTCAAAGTCAATAATCCCCGTGATGCGTTTAGTTTCGGGGTGAATGAAGACATTGCCATCCCACAGATCCCAGTGAACCAACCTAGGGACGGTGATCTCCGCTAGCACCTCAAAATGGGGTACTGCACCTGCATAGATTTGGTCGTAAGGGCGGGGGATAACGGCCCCCACAGCGATCCCATCATTCAGCACCGTTTGCAGCATCACCCCAAAAGCCTCAGTCCAAGAACGGCTTTGCAAGTGAGCCTGCCCCGGATACCCAAAGGCATCCCCGGTGATCGTATTAAGCTGCCGGGTCAAACGTCCTAACTCGTGATCAATAGCCGTTTGTTCAGCCTCAGACAGTGACGGGCGCAGCTTGTGCAAGGGCGTGCCCGTCAGAAACTCCATCAGATAATAGTCGCTTGCCAGAATCTGATGCGTCGTGTCGAGCCCGTAGAGTTTAGGCACAGGCATCTCGGTGCGTTCAGCCGCAAGGGTGATCATCTCAAACTCAATTTTGAGGATGTTTTTTTCATAGGTGAGGATGCGTTGAGACTGTGGGGGGGCCGCTTTGAGAACACACCGAAAGCCATCACTCAATTCGATGAGATAGGCGGTATTGAAATAACCTTCTTTGAGTTCGGTGGCGGTCTTTAAGGGTCTGTCTGTGCCTAAGTGAGCGCGGACAATAGCATCCAGTTGATCAGGGGAAATAGGGGACTTGGGTGCGGTTTGCATGATTGTATCTATCGTCCATTGGGTGTGAATTCGGCTCCATTGTACTGAATCTCGCCTCAAAAGTCCGCATTAAGCACCACCTGATCTGGCGATTGCGCGGAGTTTGACGCTGGGTAGATCGGGTGACCCTAAAAAAGGATGACCCCGATTTGGCTTCGCTTGGTCTTACTTGGTACTAGCGAACCTTGTAGTGGTGCTTTAGGATCGAATTAGCACTTGACAGGATCAAGGAGATTCGGAGAGGTTGATCATGGCTGAAAATGGTTCCAATGGACATGTGAACGGGAATGAAGACAAGACTCTGCTGAAACGTGGTTTGGCCCAGATGCTTAAGGGTGGGGTGATCATGGATGTGGTGACCCCAGAGCAGGCACGGATCGCTGAAGATGCGGGGGCGTGCGCTGTGATGGCGCTGGAGCGCGTCCCGGCCGATATTCGGGTGCAGGGTGGGGTTGCCCGTATGAGCGACCCAGACATGATCGAGAAGATCATGGCGGCTGTGAGCATCCCTGTCATGGCCAAATGCCGGATTGGGCATTTTGTGGAAGCCCAGATTCTGGAGGCAATCGGGATCGACTACATCGACGAGAGCGAAGTGCTGACCCCTGCCGACGAGGAAAACCACGTCAACAAACACAAGTTTAATGTGCCCTTTGTGTGTGGCTGCCGTAATCTGGGTGAGGCCCTGCGCCGGGTGGCTGAAGGTGCTGCGATGCTCCGTACCAAAGGCGAGGCAGGCACGGGTGATGTGGTGGAAGCGGTGCGCCACGCCCGTCAGGTGATGCGCGACATCCGCAAACTGACCTCCATGGACGAAGATGAACTGTTCACCTTTGCCAAGGAAATTCAGGCTCCCTATGCGCTGGTGAAGGAAGTGGCTACGAATGGACACCTGCCAGTGGTGAACTTCGCCGCGGGCGGAGTCGCAACCCCGGCCGATGCGGCCCTGATGATGCAGTTAGGGGTTGACGGGGTGTTTGTGGGCAGCGGTATCTTCAAGAGTGGCGATCCGGCCAAGCGCGCCCGCGCCATTGTGCAGGCTGTCACCCATTACAACGACCCGAAGGTGCTGGCCGAAGTGAGCCGCAACCTCGGTGAAGCGATGGTGGGCATCAATGTGACCCCAGAAAACACGATCATGGCAAAGCGCGGCTGGTAAAACGCGGCAAGCGGCCCGCGCCAAAGGGGAGGCGCATCAAATTCTCGATGTTTGAATTGATGCGTTTTCCCCTGAGCGGGCTTGGGGACGTCTCCTCAAATTCCCCGGTAACAGTACCTTCCTCCACCCCCTGCAAAGCGCTTCGATGAGGGGCGTCACCTTGAGCGTTGTGTGATCATTGAACACCCGCCTTACACGGATCAGCCTCGCCCGCGTTATACTTGTTTTTAATGAGGATTCACCCAAGTGAACCCCTTTTCGCCTTACGCTCTGAGGGCGGCTTAGGTGGATGGGGGGCAAGGATGTGATCCCTGTTCAAAATGGAACCAAAAGCGAAACGCTTGTCCTGAAGTCTGGAGAAGAACCATGATGCGCTGGCACACTTTGCGCGGACTGAGTCTGCTGACCGCACTGGCCCTTGTGCTTGTGGCGTGCGGCGGCGGCACCAGCCCAACCCCTACCCCCGGTGCGGGCATTCCCGATGCGAATGCGACGCTGGTCGTAACCTCTGCGGTACCTACAGCAGTAGCGATGGTCAATGAAGCCTTCCCCACTGGAACCCTGATTCTGACCCAATTGGGCCGGCCTATCGCCCAGACCCCTGACAAACGCACCATCACCCTTGCTGATGAGCGCTTTGGGGCACAGGGTGCGCCCAATGGGCGCTACGGAGTGCGCCTGAAAGCCAACAAAGACGTTTTTGATCTGGAACTGATCGATTACAGCGTCCAACCCGAAAGCCCTAAAGCCATCCCTGAAGGGGTGGGGTTTTCTGGGCCGGGCATTACGTGGAAAGCCGACTCGTCCGGGTTCGCCTTTTTTGACTTCCCCCCGCCGGGTGAGAATCGCCCGACCAGCAAAGTGATCTACTATTACGATCTGGCGTCGGGGCAAACCCGCCACTTGACTCAGATCAGCACTCCCGGTCAGATCGTGAATTCGATTGCCTTTTCGCCCGATGGTAACCGCCTGCTGTACGTGGTTGCAGACGCCAACGCAGAAGGTATCGGGGGTGAAGGTAGTTTGCCCGCCGTTCTTGATCTGGCCAGCAGCCAATCAACCAGCCTGCCGCCAGAGGCGATCCTCGGCTTTGTCCAGTGGCTTACGGATGGCAGCGGCTTTTTGACCCTCACTGGGGATATGGAGGGGGGGGCCGCAGTGAACGTCTTTAAGCTTGATGGTTCGGCCCAACTGACCCGCATCACCCCACAGGGTGAGTCGGATACGTTGGTGGCGCTCTCCCCTGATGGGCGTTATGTAGTCACTACCTCAAAGGGCGCTTCGGGTGATGCGGTCAATTTGTACCGGATGAAATTGGACGGCACCGGACGCGAAGCCATCAGCAAATTCACCCAGTCAGAGCAGGATCAGACCATTACGGGGTTGGTGTGGGGTTTGGATGGCATCTATTACAGCCTGACGGCCTCTGCGGATCAGTCTGAATCAACCTTCCGGGTTGATCTGGACGGGGCGAATGCTGCCTCAGTAGCGGTGGGTACGCTCTATCGCATCGTGGGCGCACCTTAGAGCGGTTTCCTACAGGGTTGAGCCGCTACTTGCAGCCTTACCCTCATCCCCCTAGCCCCCTTCTCCCTCGCTATGCGGGGAGAAGGGGGAATCAGATTCTTGAGGGGTAAACCCTCAAACTGCCCGATCTGTTGGTTGTGGGGGACGCCCCCACCAAAGGTTTTCCTCCCCTCTCCTAGCCGCGCAGCGGTCGTGAGGGGTGAGGGCTATCATCCTACCCTAAAATCTAGGGCCACCCCCTTATCAGTTCGATTCGGGCGATGGTTCTAACCCCGGCAGCTTCACCCGACTGTGCTTGGCTGCTTCCCGGAAGTGGCGCTCATAGCGGTTGATGGTCTCTTCAAAACTGAAGTCCTTCTCGATCTCTGTCCGGGGTTTGCGGTACGCATCGCGGTCTTGGAGGATTTCAACCACCGCATTAGCAATCGCTCGATAATCACCGCGAGGTACGATCTTGCCCATGCCCGTGACGGTCACGGGGACTCGGCCGCCGGGGGTATCGGTCATCACCACGGGCGTGCCGCACAGCATTGCTTCCACCTGCACCAAGGCAAAACACTCGGTGTCGCTGGGCAGCACCAACACATCCAACGCCGCGTAGAAGTTCGCCATGGCCTCACGGCTGGTGATAATGCCCAAAAAGATCAATTGATCGCGGTACTTTTCGATCAGCGGTTGGTGGATTTTCCACGTATCCTCGTAGGGAATATCATACTGCCCCGCAAAAACGATCCGGGCATTGGGGTAGGTTTTGTTGATCCCTTCGAGGGCCTTGATCAGCAGTTCGGGGCGTTTTTCTTGAACAAAACGCCCGGAGTAGCCGATCAGAACACCCCCATCTTTTTGCCACTGAGCGCGCAGTTCTTTGACTCTCACCGGATCAGGTTTAGGAAGCTGTACGGGCGGGTAAATCACCGAGACCTTTTCACGGAAAGGCTGAAGGTAGTAACTGTTGTCGGCGTAATCGTGGGAATAGGCGATCAGCCGATGCGCATGGCGCGCCATAAACTTAAACAGCTCAAAGGTCACCCCCTGAATGAAGCGGTTGGTGAAGCCAGCCGGCAGGATCAGGTCTCCGTGATGGGTATTGATCACACTCTTGCCCGTCAGGCGGGCCACCAGTGAAGTGAGTACGGTCTCAAACGAAGGCGAGTTGGAGAAGATCACGTCGTACTTACGCATAAAGGCATACAGGGCCAGTGGGTAGGTGGGCATGATCATCGCCCGGCTGAGACGGATCGGGGCCCAAAGGCGCACAATGCGCACCCCATTGATCACTTCGTCACGGGGCAGATCAAGGTGATGGCGGGCACAGATCACGGTAACTTCGTGCCCCCGTGCGGCAAGCGCCTCGGCCACATCCCGCACATGGATCGTGTACCCGGTATAGTGGGGCACATAATACAGGATCGAGATCAGGATTTTGAGAGGACGCGGTTCAGTCATGCTGCGCCTGCCCTCGTTCGGAAGGGGTTTCCGCCGCCGGCGCGGACTCCTGATTGCGGCGTGCAACCAGCATCCGGGCTGAACGGATCACTTCCCCAAAGGTGACTTTTTCGTAGTTCAAACCAATCCATCCCAAAAAGGCATAAGAACCAACATTAACGATGTGGATCACAACCGCAAAGGCGAACGCTTTTTCTTGGGTGTGGGTGGCGTTGATCATGCCGCCCGCATTCAAGCCCAAGATCACCGCTGCCTCAAACGGGCCCACATTTCCGGGAACAGCGGGCAGGGCCACCGCAATCGAAGCAGCGGCGATCATCAGCAGCGCGGCGATCCAGTTGGGATCATCGTAAAAGGCGAGGAGCAGGACGAACCCAGCAACCACCGAGGACGCCCATGCCAGCGCCGACCAGAACAAGGCCAAACCCATCCGCCGGGGTGAACTGAGAGGCGCGATCCCGTCAAGGGTGTGATCCAGTACTTGTCGCAGGTGCAGCCGCTCCAAAAAGGGCAAAATCTTGAGGATGATCCCCAAAATCTGATGGGCTAAAGAACGGCGTGCTGCAAATAAACCGAGAACCAAGATGCCCCCAACGGCCAAAGCCGCGGTGACCGCTGCGCCCCGCTGGAAGTCGGGTGAGACGGGCGCGATCAAGACCGCAACGACGACCAAGCCCACCACCGAGAGCAAATCAACCAGACGCTCCACCACCACACTCGAAAGGGCCAAAAAGATCGAGAGCGGCGGCTGAAGACGGGTGGTCAGGAACGCCCGCGCTACTTCCCCCAGCCGCAGGGGCAGCCATGCGTTAAAGAAATAGCCAACGTTCATGATGTGAAAGCTGTGGATGAAGGAAGTGCGGTTATTGAGCAGCTCGCGCCAGCGCATCCCCCGAAAGCCCAAACCGATCAACACCAGAAGCAGGGTGGGCACAACCCAGACATATCGCGCAGTGCGTAGTTCTGTCCCAATTTTTGAGAAATCCTGCCCGCCTAACGCATATGCAAGCGTCGCAGCGCTGATCAGGACTCCCAGCAGAATACTTGCCCAACGTTTCATGAGTTAAGCATCGCCATTCTTCGAGAAATCACAGCCACCCATTGTACACGCCTTTGGCGATTTTTCCTCAGGCATTGGGTGAGCGTTCCTTGAGGAGCGGCGGATAGGTTGGTGGGGGCAACAGCAGCTTTGCCCTCATCCCCCTAGCGACCGCTGCGCGGTGCCCGTCTCCCGCATAGCGAGGGAGAAGGGGGGTGAGGGCTATCTAGGGCAAGTACGTAACTCCTATTGTAAAAAACAGCCCTGATCGATCTGCATTGGTGGACGCCGTGAACATCACCCCGGCTTGTGGGGATAAATACCGGGCAGCCACACGGGGCTGCCCCTACAAACGTGGATTTTGTGAGGTGTAACCCTATCTATGCGCCGTATTCCCGCACCACATGAGGATGATACTGATGGGCCACCTTCAGCAGCACCTTGTCCAAGATGGCAATGGCCTCATTGATCGCGTCCTCGGTCACATTCAGCGGTGGAATCACTCGAATGGTGCTTAAGCCCGCGCCCAGCAGCAGCAGCCCTTCATGGAAGGCCGTATCCACCACCGCATCACGGCAGTCTCGATCTGGCTTGCGGGTCTGGGGATCGGCCACGAAATCCAACCCGATCATCAGCCCACGTCCACGTACATCGCCGATGAAGGGGTAACGTATCTGGAGTTCACGCAGCTTGCCCATGAGCAGTGTGCCCATCTCCGCCGCGTTTTCGATCAACCCATCTTCGAGCAGTTTGATCGTGGCCAGCGCGGCGGCGCAGCACACCGGGTTGCCCCCAAAGGTACTAGCGTGAGCGCCGGGAGTCCACGTCATCAGGGGGCGGCGGGCGATCATCGCCCCTAAAGGCATCCCGCTGGCCAGCCCTTTGGCCGAGACCACAATATCGGGTTCCACCCCAAAGTGTTCAATGCCCCACCATTTGCCTGTGCGCCCCATGCCTGCCTGTACTTCATCCACGATCAGCAGAATCCCATGACGGTTGCACAAATCGCGCAGGGCGGGGAAGAATCCCGGTGTGGGTACCACATACCCCCCCTCACCCTGAATGGACTCGACCAGCACCGCGGCCACTTCTTGGGCAGGCACAATCTGGCGCATGACGGTGTTTTCAAGGTAGTCCACCACCCGCTCACCGTAATCGCTGAAGCCCTCCGTGTTTAAGATCGGGCGAAAGGCGTCTGCATAGGGTACATGAGTCACACCGGGGACGGTGGGGAAAAACCCTCGGCGCTGGACTGACTTACTCCCGGTCATGCTCAGCGCGCCCATGGTGCGCCCGTGAAATGCGCCCATAAAAGCTACATACTGCGGGCGCCCAGTGTGATAACGGGCCAGTTTTAAGGCGGCTTCGATGGCTTCCGTACCGCTGTTAGTGAAAAAGACCATCGCTGGTTCGCCCCCAAAAGGCGCAATGGCGCTTAATTTTTCGGCAAGTTCAACCTGAATCTCATAATAAAAATCGGTTCCAGACATGTGAATGAATTTTTCAGCCTGCTCTTGAATGGCTTTTACCACCGCTGGGTGTGCGTGTCCAGTGGCGGTGACAGCGATACCCGTAGTGAAGTCCAAAAAGCGTTTGCCATCCACATCCCATACTTCCGCGCCCTTGCCCCGCCCCATCACAAAGGGATAACCTCTGGTATATGAGGGGGACATCACCTCAGAATCGCGTTCCAGAATTTGGCGGGCTTTGTCGCCGGGTGTAAATGTCATTGGGGATACCTCCTGTTAACGATGTGGAAAATGGCGGGGCATCCGGGATGATTGGTCACACCCCCGCCGTTGTGAACTTCAGTTCACGCTGAGTCGTTTGATCAACGCGACTTCGTCACTTTGCACAAATGTGAGGATATTTTCGCTCAAAACGGAGAGAAATTAAAGGATCAAGCACGCATCACCCAGACTGTAAAAGCGATACCCGTGCGTTTTGGCAGCGTGGTAGGCTTCTAGGATGCGCTCACGTCCTGCAAATGCACCCACCAGCATCAGCAGCGAGGATTGGGGCAGGTGAAAGTTGGTGATCATCACATCCACCGCCCGAAAACGAAAACCGGGCATGATAAACAACTGGGTGGAGCCGGAAAAGGCCGAGACGGGCTTCCACGGGCAGGCATCGGTGTAAGCGTTGTCGCCCCCTACATCGGTCACCCCAAGGGCATGAAGCGCTGCCGTCTCTAGGGTTCGCACAGAAGTTGTGCCCACTGCCACAATACGCCCTCCGGCAAGCCGGGTCTCGTTGAGGGTGCGGGCCGCCTCTGGGGAAAGTTCGGCATGTTCCGCATGGAGTCGTTTAGACAAGACCTGTTCCGGCTTCACGGGCAAAAAAGTGCCCAAACCCACATGGAGCGTGCAGGTTATAATCTTTATCCCCTGATCCCTCAGGGTCAGGAGCAGATCGGGGGTGAAGTGCAGCCCCGCTGTAGGTGCAGCCGCAGAGCCGGGGGAACGGGCATACACCGTCTGGTAACGTTCCGGGTCTTCCAATTTGTGGTGGATATAGGGGGGCAGCGGGGCCTCACCGATGGCGTCGAGGTGCGGCTCAATCGGTTCGCTGAAGGTTACCACCCGCAGCGCCTCCTCCTGCTCCTCCACGATCTCCGCACCGAGGGGCGCGCCTAGAATCTCAAGCCGAGTCCCGACTCGCATCCGTTTCCCACCCACCAGCGCCAGCCAGCGCAGATCAGTGTGGCGCTCTACCAAAAGCAGTTCAACCGCGCCGCCTGTGGCCGCTTTGCGGGCGTGAAGCCGCGCCGGGATGACCCGTGTTTGATTCAATACCAATGCATCACCGGGGCGCAGGTATTCAGGCAGTTCCCGAAAGGTGCGGTGTTCAAAGTCCCCCCCATCGCGCCGGATGACCAGCAGTTTGGAAGCATCACGGGGTTCTATGGGGGTTTGGGCGATAAACTCTGGTGGCAGATCGTAATGATAGTCTTCGAGGCGTGGTTCCATTGGGGGTACAGGCTCGTTCACTGACGGTTAAAGATGCGCAGCAGCAAGTTCACCACCACCGTAAGCACCACGGAGATGATGATCATGCTGACGATGGGCACAAAACAAGAGAAGTTTTCACCTTGAATCCGAACATCTCCCGGCAGGTTAAACAACTGGTTGATCACCGGGACACGGCTCAAAAGGAGCATCAGGCCGCCGACCCCGGCCACCGCCAACCCACCGATCAACAGAACTCGTCCGATGCTCTCAATATCCACCGTGAAAGGCCCTGTCCTCATTCCGGATCACTCATAAAAAATAGCCGTCCCGGCTGCGGTGACCATGAGCATCCCGGTACTGATCGACTCGTAGTCAATATCGACGGCGATAACTGCGTTTGCGCCTAAGGCTTGGGCCTCCGTGACCATTTCCTCTAGGGCGGTGGCTTTGGCCTCTCGAAGGGAGCGCTCGTATCCCGCGGCCCGCCCTCCAACGATGTTGGTGAACGATGCCCGAAGATCACGAAATAGATGCGCCCCTAAAATGGTCTCACCGGATACAAGTCCGAGATACTTGGTAATGCGTTTGCCCTCAAGGGTGGAAGTCGTGGTGACCAGCATATACCCTCCTAAATCTGGATAAAATCGTTGGCGGCAATCACAAAAATCGTTGCGGCATGTTCACTGCCCTTGCTGAAAGGCGTACAGTGCTGGCGGATCAGCCCAAGGGCGTTCTCAACCTGATCAGAATCCGTGCCGATCATCAAGGTGGTGCTGCCTCGACGGAGGAATCCGCCCATACTGCTCACCTGTGTGACACTAAACTGCGCTTCAACAAGGGCATTACACACGGGTTCAACCGCATCGGAAAGAACAATCGCAAAGATTAATTTTTTCATCAGTCTCACCGCCTACACTTGTGCTACACCTGTTCAAAATGATCCACATCGATCACAAAAATGGTCGCCCCACCGACTTCAACTTCGATGTAGTTATAGAGGGTCATACCGTTGGGAGTAGTCCCTGTTGCCAGAGGAATGTAGCGCTGACGGCGTTTGCTGGCGGTGCGAAGAATCTCCACCACCGCTGATACCTGATCCGCCTCCACCCCAACCAAGAGGGTGGTGTTCCCTTGGCGTAAAAAGCCGCCGGTGGAGCCGATTCGGGTGAAGCGGAAGCCCCGGTCGGTAAGCGCATTTCCGGCAGTCTCAAGGTCTTGATCTTGAATATTGGCAACCACCAGTTTCATTGATCCCGGCTCCTCTCACTCTGCTTCAGTTGGGGTAGGGGTGATCGCTGGCGCAGGGGGCGCATCCCGCGAGACCCCCGGCACCTGAAGGGCAACCCGGAAGGCCTTTTCGCCTTCCACCCACTGAATCTCGCCCAAACTTTGGCGGAGCGTGATCCAAATCTCCTTAAAAGCGGGCCCACCGGCCCAGATTGCCGCACCTGACGCTGCCGTTTGCGTCATGCTGAAAGGCGCACTTGGCGACCAATACTTAAAGGGGAGTTCGGCGCTGCGGGGTATTTCATAAACAGTCACCCAGCCCGCATCAGGCACCACCAGCGCAGGGGTATCGGACAATTTGCGGCAGCGCTCTAATACCTGTAGGTAGAGGTTATCTTTCCATGGGCGGTAACTGCGCACGGTGTAGGGTTTTTGGTTCACCACCAACGAGATGACTTCCACAGGTGAGGTCTCCGAGGGGGGCAGTTCCTGCGCCGCATAATCAGGCACACTGTAGAACTGGAGATCGCGGATCATAAATTCCACAAAGGCCCGCAGCCCTACCTCATTCACGTAGGCTTCCAGCACCTGATCGCCTTCGGTGGGCAGGCTGTTCACCCACACCACACGGCCATCGCCATAAACGGTGCAGGCGGGGATACGATTCACCCGCTGCAAGTCGGTCTCACCGCCGATAAGTCGATCTAGTCGAATCACCACAGCGCCCGGTGTGCGATCCCAGTTCAAAACCGATTCCGCCGGAGTGGGGCTGGGGGTTTCGCCGCCACATCCTGCCAATAGGAGAGACACAAGGAACAAGACCGTGATCGAACGTCGCATATGGGTGTCCTTCAGAAGCTGCCAAGCCACTCGTGAGATTTGAAACGGGTTTCCGCTTGGTGTTTGCTGCACTTAGGGTCGGCGCACAAGATGGCGCTGTCGATAAGTCTACCCTACAGGGGAATCCTACACAAACCAAAGCTCTTAGAGGGATTAGGCGACTGCATGAAAATTTGGCACTGCCAGCCGGATGCGGTGAGCGACGTCCCCACAAAAATGGGTCTAGTGTAGGGGGACAATACGGGTGCGGACAAGGCGGGCGTTGTCCCTAGGGGATGCCGCTTTTCGTAGGGACAGGGTAAGCCCTGTCCACCTCTATGCATTACCCATATCCCCTTCCCACCCTTCAGATGCTCTTTAGCAGTCGCTATTTTTCGATTGTCAAGGGGGGTAGAACGGGTCAAGATGACATGTGGGTAATGTGTATCTCCAGTGGAGAAGGGAGGAATGGGGGGATGAGGGCAAGTGCGTAACGCCTATAGCGGTTGTCTTGAAAGATGCGCTATTAGCGGGGAGATTGAAGGGCTTCCCCTCAAAAGAAGCCTCCCCCCTTCTCCCGCGTGCGGGCGGGCACCGCGCAGCGGTCGTGGGCGCAGGGGGATGAGGGTAAGATTG
>JACSRJ010000277.1 GCA_014879835.1 Anaerolinea sp. | reverse complement strand
ACCCTGAATCTTCACAGTGGTTTCAGCCTGTATTATGGCGCAGATATGCCCGGTGTGGCCGCGGAAATTCGCCAAAACGGGGTGGATGTGCTGCTCCTTCAAGAAGTCGAAGGCGGGCGTTTGACCAGTTATGGGGTGGATCAGGCGGCGTGGCTCGCCCGTGAATTAGGGATGCAGTTGAACTACTTCGCTACCAATGAGGGACTGCACGGACTGGCAATCCTCTCGCGCCTGCCCATCGAAAGCGTCCTCACCGCGCCGCTTAGCACCCAAAGCCGGGCCACGGGCATCCAGTTTGTGCGCATCCGCGCTCAGGATGGCGAGACCATCGATCTGTACAACACTGCCCTAACCCTGATCTTCCGCGGCGGCGCACTCAGCGTGGAGCAGCAGGAAGAGGAACAGATTCGCCAGATGCTTGAAGTTTTTGATTTCATCAAGGTGAACGACTCCCTTGAGCGACGTTCCGTGCTGGGAGGAACTTTTAACCACGCCCCCGGCGGCGATATTTACATCTTCCTCACTCAGAACGACTTCATCGATCCCTTCAAAGACTATCCCACCGAACGAGCGGTCACTTTGCGTTTGGTGAACGAAGCCCCTGTGCGGGTTGATTACCTGTGGCTCAAAGGCATTGACCCTCAATTTGTGGGGGTAGCACCCATCATCCAGTCCAACCACAATCTGGCCATTGTAGAGGTCAAATTACAGTGATCAGTGGGGCATCGCTGCCCAGATGTGGTTGTCAGAGGGCTTGCCCGCCTAATCTGAGACAGTGCGGATTGGGCAGTACAGATCGGGCGACCGTGCATGGTCGCCCCAGATTCCTCGCCTGCCGCCTTCTCACCCTTAACCAAACTTTCGCCCACTGGCGGCGCGGGCATTGAGAATTTGCCCCACCTGTTCAGGTTGATCGATGGGCAGTAGATCGATCCAGATGTAGGGGTAGCGTTCGCTGATCTGTGCTTTCATAAACTCGCTCATGCCCGGCGGGGTGAGCAGCGTCACCCCCACACTACGTTCATAAGGAATATAGGCGAGGTAATCCACAGAGGGCAAAAGGATAGGACGGAAACGCTCGTAGTAGGCGCGCCCCTGTTCAAAGAACCAGTCCCCCTGAAAGCCCGGGGCCAGAATCACAAAATGCAGATCGGGGGTACCATGAATGGGCCCGGGGCCTTTGAGCCGTTCACGGGGATCAATACCCCCAAATGGCTCTAGTGGGGGGACATTTTTGTAGATGGGCGGGCTTTCGCTCAGGCGGCGCACCGCAGTCACCCCGGTATCCCCAACATAATATTCATCCTCTTTCCACAGGGTTACCCCAAACATCCACGGCGGCGCGGACTGCGCGATCCAGTTAAACATGGCTACCGTGGCTTCCCCGTGACTCTCGTAGGAATAACCGGGGAAGCGGGTGTCCAGTTGGTGATACTCGCCGGGGAATTTGGGGACAGGGTTGATACCACCCTCCGTGCCCACTACCGGGATCGCGCCGCCCCCAAAAAGCATCTCAAACTTCTTCATAAAAGCGTAACCCATGCCCACCAACCCCACCGGATCACCGAGGGGCGCATCCGCCGGGCCAGAAATGGAGGTGATCCCCGGTTTGCTGGCTTGGGTGATGGGGTCATAGGGATACTCAAAACGCCAGCCCGGTTCCCATGCCCGCTGTGCCCCCGCAGCGCGGGCATCAAGCGGGTTTGTGCCCTCCTGATAAAAGTGGTTGTAAATGTAAGGATGCGTCGCTACCCACAACCCATTTTGAGCGATCCCTCGAAAACGATCATAGTGCTGCTCCGCAAGGTAGTTCATCATCACGTCCAGCCAGCGGCTGACGTCATAATGAATGCCAACGGACTCCGAGAGCGCCGGGAAGGCCGGATAGCCGCCCATACCGATGATGATCTCCGCAAAAGCGAGCCAGTTTTGGAGGATGGGGATGATCGTCCCCTCCATATCGCGCCAATCAGGGAGGTGACCTTCCTGCCATTCGTTGTCGAGGTTAGGCTCATTGTAGAATTCAAACCAACGCACCCCGCGCTCAAAAAACGCCCGCCAAATGCCTACTAGATCAGACGTGGGTGCGCCCGCCCCAAAACGGGGACGCCACACCCGCACAATCGGGGTGATCCCGTTTTTGAGCATTTCCTCAACCAGATCAAGGTAATCCGGCCCAAGGGTGACCAGTTTGGCCCAACCCATGTGCATCTGCACCAGTTTGCCCAGATCCATCCGGGCCGCCGCGCTGAAATTGTGCATACCTCGTGGGTTACGTGACCACTGATATTCGCTCAGGAGCATCGTTATTTAGTTCCCTTCGTTGGTTTCTGGAAGCCCAAAGCGCTGCCCATAATTGGCCCGCCCATCGAGGGTCAGGCGCATATCACGCACCACATCATAAACGAGGGGATCGAGGTAGGCTGAAGGAAACCGTTTTTTGACCTCTGCGATCAGGCTGGGGGCAAGGTCGCGCCGGGCGATTACGGTGATCGCCACCTTTTTGCCCTTAGGCGCAAAACCCACCACCTCAAGATCGTGAATCACCATCGGGCGAAAGCGATCCCAGTAGCGGCGGGCGGCTTCAAAGAGCCAGTCGGCGCTGAGGACAGGGGGGACAAAGAGAAAATGATAATCAGGGATCACCGGGCTGCCTGTGCCTTTTGTATTCCGTCGGGATATAGGGTTTATAGCGGGTCAGGGCGAATGATGCAACAATTGAAGCGGTCAAGGCACCTCAGAGTGCTTGCGCCGGGTAAACGCCCAGCAAACGTTGATCGGGCGCGGGGGGAATCTTCATACCGTCTCAGCCACAATGACGCATAATGAAAGATGGCTGAAATGGGCATGGTACAGAATGAGAGGGGCACGAGATGATCGCACGAGCGCGGACTGGGTTAAGCGGGTTGCTGATCGGGCTGGCACTCATGGCCTGCAATTTGCAGGGCATACCAGTTACCCCGACTCTTGCCCCCACCCATGCCATCACTCAGACAGTGATTGCTTTCCCGCCTACGGAGACGGCATCGCCTTCACCTACCATCACCCTGATCCGCCCAAGCGCAACCATCACCCCCAGCCGCACCCTGATCGACCTGATCAGTACCACTGAAGTCCCTACCGACCTGCCCAGCCAAACGCCCAGTCTAACACCCAGCCATACCTCAACCTTCACCGCCACCGCAAGTGCCTCCGTGACCCCACCGCCCTCTGACACGCCCACCCTTAGCCCTTCGACCAGCCCTTCCGTGCAGCCTTCACCAACGTCCTCCGGAATCCTGACGGCGACGCCCTTAAACCTGCCCCCGACCAGCACGCCTTTTCCCACGGTGATCTTGATC
>JACSRJ010000270.1 GCA_014879835.1 Anaerolinea sp. | reverse complement strand
GGCGGGGGTGGGGGTGCTGGAGAACTCCCCGGCGGATCAAGCGGGTGAGGCGCGGGTCACCAGCCCCATCCGGATTCAGTTCAGCGAGCGCATGAACCCAGAAAGTGTGGAGTCCCACTTTCGCATTGATCCGCCCATGTCCGGTCGTTTCAGTTGGGTAGGTGCAGTGCTCACTTTTTATCCAGAACGCGCATGGTCTTTGGGGGTGCGTTACACCATCACCCTAAGCGCGGGGGCACAGGCACAGCAGGGACGCCAGTTGAAGGAGTCGGTGCGCTGGACGTTCAGCCCTGCCCCACCCCGCGTGGTTTATCTTGCCCCGGCAAACTTAAGCCCCGACTCCGAAGCGCCCAACCTGTGGCTTGTGGATCCCCAAGCCCCCGATCAGCCTCGGCAGCTTACCCGGACGACTTTAGGGGTGACCGATTATCAGCCCAGCCCCGACGGAAGCCGCATTGTGTATGTGCTCAACGGGACGCGGGGCACTTCTGATCTGTATGTGCTTCAGGTTCAGAGCGGTGCAGTACAGCCGATCACCAACTGTGGCGCGGTGGAGGCGAGGTGCCTTGCCCCCCGTTGGAGTCCTGATGGTTTTCGGATTGTTTATGAGCGCCGTGAACTCAACCCCGGCCTGCCTGAAGAAGATCGGGATGTGCCCCGCGCATGGATCGTTAACCTGCGGGATCTGTCCACCGCGCCTCTGCTGGCCAATCCGCTGCTGTTGGGTGCCGCACCAGAATGGTCACCAGATGGGACCAAAATAGCGGTATTTGATCTCAATCGGGGCGAGATTGTGATTTATGATTTGGTCACAACGGCAGTTCAGAACATCCCCACGCAGGAAGGCGAGTCGGGCATGTACACCTTTGCCCCCGATTCAGCGCACTTTGTATTCCCAGAACTGCTGGTCTTTCCGGGGCGCTTCACTACCACCCTGTCGATGGTGGATGTAACTGATCCCGAACGGGGCGTGATCAAGCTCAGTGGAGCCGATACGCCGCCGGTAGAGGATGCTCAACCTGCATGGCATCCTGATGGGGCGCGGCTCGCCTTCACCCGACGTTGGCTGGATGGCTCTGGGGCGTTGAATGCTCAGGTGTACGAGTTTGCCCTAGAGACGGGCACGATCAGGCTGTTGGTGGATGCACCGGAGTATATTCACGGGGCTGTCAGTTGGAGTCCAGCAGGGGATAAACTGGTGATGCAGCGCTTTTCACCCACAGGGACAGAGGCTGTACCCTCGATCTGGGTCTTAGATGCCGCCACCGGGCAGGTGAGCCCAATTGCCAAGGATGCCTACCTTCCCCGATGGTTGCCCTAAAGCGCAACGAGCTCTCAGCCCCTATCAAACGCGATCAAAAAAAAGCTAAAGAGCGGCGCTTTTAGCCCCCCAATCGAGCTTGAACCAGATCAAGCAGTTGTTTCGGCGAAAAAGGTTTGATCAAATAATCGTCGGCCCCTGCACGCATCCCGGCCTCAACATCGGTTTCACGCCCACGCGCCGACACGATAATCACCGGCGGTGCGGATTCCCCCAGATAACCTTTGATGTCTTGGCACAGTTCTAAGCCCGTTCGTCCGGGGAGCATGACGTCCAACAAGACCATGATGGGCATTTCTTCCTGCATCATGGGGATTACCTGATCGCCGTCTGGCGTGGCTCGGACGATGAACCCAGCGCCCTCTAACTTACGCTTTACCATCAACTGGATGTAGGGGTCGTCTTCTGCAATAAGAATGTAGGACATGGGCTTTCAGATACCTCGCACCACAGGAATTGTAAAAAAGAAGGCAGCACCTTTATCTTTGCCCTCAGATTGTAACCAGATTTTGCCTCCGTGTAACTCCACAAAAGACTTAACGATGGTTAAACCTAAACCACTGCCCTGAATTTGCCGCCGGGAGACCTCCTCCGTGCGGAAAAAGCTGGTGAAAATGCTGGGCTGATCTTTAAGATCAATGCCGATACCGTCATCCTGCACGGAGATCAAAAAGGCGGGCAGGGTGATCCCTCTAGGGGAATCCTTGGGCAAGTTGGATTCATCCTCCACCACATAAGCCCGAAGTTCCACATGACCATTATCAAGGGTGTATTTGTTGGCGTTGGTGAGCAGGTTGCTCAACACTTGGATCAAACGCTCTCGATCCGCCCAGATTCGGGGCATTTCCGGCTGAAGGTCGATGGTTAGGTGCTGTTTGCGGGCCTCCAGCATGGGCCGCATCGAGCGCACCACATCGTTGATAATGGGGATCAATTCGTGGCTGTTGGCCCGAAGCTCCACATGACCCGATTCGATTTTGGTCAGGTCGAGAATGTCATCAATGAGTACACGCAGTCGGTGGGCATTGAGGCGGATAATGTCCAAAAAGCCGAGGGCATCGACCGCCAACTCGCCTGCATCACCATCCATGAGCATCTCGTTAAAACCCATGATCGAGGTCAAGGGGGTGCGCAGTTCGTGCGAGATCAGCGAGAGAAACTCAGTTTTCATCCGATCCAATTCACGCTCACGGGTCGCATCCTGAAAGACAAACAAACGCCCCATAACCACCCCATCATGGGAATGCACGGGCGCGCTGTACCACACCACGATGCGGCGTACTGGCTCCTTGATCTGAAAGTCACCGCCGCCGCTGCGGGTGCCTTCAAGCCCAAAAGTGACCACCAAATTGAGCAGGTCAGAGGGCAGATCGGGACGCCCTCGGATTTCCTCAATAAGCGCATCCACCTGCTGACCCACAAGTTGATAACGCTGCAACCGAAAGAAGGTCTCAAACTGAAAGTTCATGGTCAAAATTTGACCTTCAGGATCGATCATTAAGATCGCATCGTTGGTGGTCTCCAAAATGGCTTCAAGGACGTCGCGTTCCTGCTGAAGGGCACCGACAATCGCCGTTTGTTCACCCACATAAACGCTGATGAACATCATCCCGATCACAGCCCCCTGTGGGTTGTGGAGGGGAGAACCAGCAACCCGCACCCCTAGCGCCCTGCCATCTGCGTGAAGGTGATCCATTTGTATCTCAAGGGTGCGGTTCTCACGGGTGATCACCCACACCATCCGATCATGATCCGTTCGGCTGTACGGGTGAACCAAACGGCTGATCGCTTCGCCCATGAGATCCTGTCCTTCATGCCCGTAAAGCTGCTCAGCAGCGCGGTTAAAGGAGGTGATCAAGCCATTCAGATCAGTCGTGATGATGCTTAGCCCGGCAGTGGAAAGCAGTCTATTCCAGTCAATATCCAGTGGGGGTTTATCGGGATCATCCGGGTTATTCATCACTATCTTCTTCGGTTTCGTTTCCGTCATCCTTGATATCCTCGATGGAGAAGAAGTACCCGACACCGCGCTCAGTGTGGATATAACTGCGGGGGTGCTTACGATTGTGCATTTTTCGGCGCAGTCGACTCATATGTACCCGAAGGGTATCCTCGTTCCCATCGTCTTGCCAGACCCGCGCCATGAGGGTGGTGGCTCTCACCACTTTCCCCTGATGGGTAAGCAGGAGGTACAGGAGCTTCGATTCAGTTGGGGTTAGGAGGATGCTTTGATCCTCCACAATCAGTCGATTATTGGCGAAATCGACGGACAGATAATCATCAATGATCTGCACCGGCACGTTATTCAACCCTTCCGGAAGTCGGCTCAGGACGCGGCGGATGCGGGCTACCACCTCGTCCAGATGGAAGGGTTTGCGGATGTAATCTTCAGCGTAGTTGTCAATACCTTCTAGAACCGATTCGAGCGAGGCCTCGCCTGTGAGGATGATAATGGGCACGTCCCCCATCCGTTTGACCCGACGGCAGACCTCAAAGCCGTGCATCGTGGGCAGGCCTAGATCCACAACCATTAAATGGGGCAGACCCTGACGTTGCAGCAGGGTGAGCGCATCGGGCCCATCGCCAGCGGTAGAGACCGAGAAACCCGCCCGCTCTAGTACCTCACGCAGCAGGGTACGAGTCACCGCGTCATCTTCCACAATCAGAATGTGCTTGTCATTCACAGGTTTACTTCCGATGGCCTTAGAGGGCGTCTTCACCCTTTGCACTACTCTAAGAACGATTATAACATGCTGTGCTAATCAGACCGTACCAAGCCTGTCCCGATTTCTGAAACGCGGCCGATGGTTCGCCCTGATTCTGTAGGAATGGTATAGTCAAAAGGTTGTTGATGGGCTGAGCCTCACCTAAGAAATCAGAGGAAGAATGTATGGGAGCGCGTTTTGCGGTTGATTTTGGCACAACCAACACTGCCACCGCATATTGGAACGAAGATCGGAACGAAGCGGAGATATTGAACCTCCCTGATCTCAGTTTGGATGGCAAACTACCACTGGTTCCCTCCCTTGTGTATGCAGGTCAGGAGGAAGTGATTATTGGGGCGCGGGTACGTGCACTCAATCTCGATCAGCGCCCGGATCGGCGCTTGTTTCGCAACTTTAAGCGCAGCATCATCACCCCCGGTACAGAGGTGATCCGCCCTATTGAGGGAAAACCGTGGACAGACCGAGACGCCGCCAGATACTTTCTAACGCGCCTTCTGGCAGCCCTGCCGATGCCCCTCAGCCAGATCGAGACCCTTGTCCTAACGGCCCCAGTGGGCGCGCTTGATCAGTATTTGGTATGGTTGAGCAAGACCCTTGATGTAGGCACCACCGACAAAATCTTTGTTGTGGATGAATCCACCGCAGCCGCCCTTGGGTATGCCGTGCGGGTTCCGGGGGCGCTGGTGTTGGTGGTGGATTTTGGCGGTGGCACGCTTGATCTCTCGTTAGTTCAACTTCCCCAAGATCGCCAGCGCACCGGTGGAGGATTGAATCTGATTCGGCGCGTCCGCGGTGGTGAGTACAGCGCCAAAGTGATCGCCAAAACAGGGCGGGCCTTAGGGGGCAGTGATGTTGATCGCTGGCTGCTGGTTGAAGTCTGCCAGCGTTTGGGCCTTACGGTGGAATCGCTTGGGGACGATGAATCGCCGCTTCTGACCCACTGCGAAACGGCCAAAATTGCACTGTCGAGTCAGGAAAGCGTGGTCATTGAAGCCGTGATCGGGTCTAAGTCCTATTCAATTCCCTTCTCTCAAACCGATTTGCGCCGGTTGTTAGAGGTGAATGGGTTCTTTGGCAGCCTCCGCCAAACCTTGGATCGGCTCATGCATGTGGCGCACCGCGAAGGCATCTACAAAGAAGACATTGAACATGTGGCGCTGGTGGGGGGCACAACCTTAATTCCCTCCGTGCGGCGGGCGCTCCAAAGTTACTTTGAAAATGCGGCGCAGTATACCGAGAAACCTTTTACGGCGGTGGTCGAAGGCTCCCTTATGGCCGCCTCAGGCATGGGGTTGGAGGATTATCTGGTGAACAGTTATGGGCTTCGCCACCTTGATCCCGAAACGGGCGCTCACGCTTATGATGAGATCATCCCGCAAGGTACCCGCTACCCCTCTACACATCCTATCGAGGTGCTGTTAGGACCTTCTCACCCTGATCAGGAATCGGTCGAATTTGTGATTGGGATGCTCAACCCTGAGGCCACCAGCGCCCTTGAAGTTCGTTATGAGGACGGTAAACCCGTCTTTGTGGCTCGCCCTGATATGCAGTCCGTACAGGTGATCGCGCTGAATGCAGGCGCACCACCCCTTACCGCCCCCCTTGATCCGCCCGGACAGCCGGGAAAGGATCGGATTCGGGCAGAGTTTCGGGTGGATGCGGAGCGGGCTTTGTGGGTCACTGCGATTGATCTGCAAACGGGTAAGACCATCCTTGAAAATTGCCCCCTTGTGACTCTGCGCTAATCAGGAGAACCGACCACTATGAGCGATCCGATCACTGGGCGTGAACCACGCCTTTCCCCTTCCCACAGCCAGCATGGGGACCGCCGCTTAAGCTTGCGAGGCGTGGCGACCATGCTTAATGCCTTGCCGCCAGAGTCGATCTCACTCGATGCGGCCGAGAGTGCATTACGCAGTGATGCTTTTTTCACCCGCTACGCCGCCGCCAAAGTGTTATCCCGTCGTGGGGATAGAGATGCGCGTATTGTGCTGGAGCGGGTTCTGAATGACGGTTCAGCCCCTTCGCGGGCCTCTGCGGCCCGCCACTTGGGTGGTTTTAGTTGGATGAGTATCCAACCCCTGATCGAGAAGGCTTTGGCTGATCCCGATGAGCGCGTTCGTGAGGCGGTCGTTTATGCCCTTTGTGACATGGATGATGGATTCGCTTATCAACGGTTGGCCCAAGCGGTAGAAGGTGACAGCCACAATCTGAAACTTGCGGCTGCATGGGCCCTGCGTGAGTGCCAAGACCCCGCCGCAGTGCCTACACTCGCGGCTGCCCTCGCCTGTGATGATCCCGAAGTGCGGGTACAGGCATTGGAGTCATTGGGCTTTAATGGTAGTGTACAGGCAGTACCTATCACACAGGCAGCGCTTGACGATCCTGATCCAGAGGTGAAATACGCGGCGGTTCTGAGCCTGTTGGAATTGGTAGGCGAATCCGCTCTGCTTCCGATCACGGAGATGCTGAAGCACACCACGAGGGCAGTCCGCGAATCGACCCTCAAGGGCATCTTTCACGGTACCAATTATTTGGGGATCGACCTGACCGCACCCCAGATTGCGCCGCGCATCCTCAACGCCTGTGAGCAGAGCTTAAAGGATGACCACAGCGGCACACGCCTTGCGGCAGTGTGGCTGCTCTCGTGGGTGCGGGTTCCCGAATCCGAGGCTTTGTACACCCAAGCCTATCGTACTGAACCTGACCCTGATACCCAAGCCCAAATGCTTCGAATCATCGTGAGTCTCATGACCAGCGCCGGGGAAAGACTGCTTGAGGAGGCTTCACAAAGCCCGGTGATGGCTGTTCAGGAGATGGCGAAGGCGATCCTAACCTTGCGCGATGGACGGATCGCCTATTGGGATGAGAGCGATACCTCAAGACATGGGCTGAGCACCCCCAAGTTAGACGGTTCCGAATTCTGAGGTACCCAAGCGCAAAGGGACTCCCCATCGATGATGGTGAGAGTCCCTTCTCATCCTGCCCGCCACAGATAGCGGTTGATGCGTGCATCGGTCAGGCGAAACCCGATCCGCTCATAAACGGGGACACCCATTTTGGTGGCGAACAGAACCCCGTATCGATACCCACTGTCACGGGCATCCAAAAGTGGCTTCAGGGTGATCGCAGCCCCAATACCCTTGCCTCGTGCCGACGGAATGGTGCCGACCCCAAATACCCCGGCAACACCGCCCCCACAAAAGAGGATATTGGTGGCGACCGGTTCACCGTTCAGGGTTCCGAGGTAGATACGCCAAGGAAGATGTTCAAAACCAATGGTAAGGGTGGCCTCAAGCCATGCTTGGGCCGCCCATGCGGGGATGTCATAGCTGGTGATAAAGACCTGTTTGAATCCTTCCAACTGAGCCGGAGTTGAGACCGTTTCGATCTTAAAATCGGGTGGGGTTTGGGTCAGGACGCTTTCATTCATGTGCCGCAGATCAGCGATCATACCGGGTGCGCCGAGATTGGTAGAGACGATGCCCGGCGCAAAATCCTCCATCTGGGCCTCGTAAGACAGCAGCCCCCGCGCCATAAGGCGGTGCCCAATATCGTTAGGGGTCGTTGAAGTTCCTGTCCACCAGAACAAAAAAGGCGCGCCCTGAGAACGGAACCACGCAAGCGTCTGATCAATCACTTGATCGGCGTTGTGCTCGTTCAGGCGGGCCTGCCACACACCCTTAAACATGGGATTTTGGGGCGCGGTTAGGTGATAACTTAGGTGCTTTTGCTCCACAAGCTGTCCGCCGGGGATAAATCCCGCCATTGCCCGAAAGAGGGCAAAGAGATTTTCCTCCACCATTGCACTTAATTCAGCGTCAGTGGCCTCGGTCACGATGGAATCGGCGTAGATTGGCATGTTTGCCGTCCTTCCTGCTCTCTGTACGCACTTGAGGTGGCGCATGTTCATTGTACGGTGAAAACCTCTTGAACACTTAACGGGCATGATGTAATCTCCACAATCTGCCCTGTGTGGGTGAGATTGTGACATTCATCACTATTGATCTGGGATGCTCATGGCTACACTTGGAATTAGGGGAAGCGTCCGTGTCTTTTTAGGGCTGTGATAAGCTCCCTCATCCGCGTGAGTACGGGCGCTGCTCGAAAATCATGAACGCGGCACATGGTGAGATCAGGTAACTTAAGGGACTCCAACCGCTGCTTGCGGAGAGTCCCTTTTGTGTTTTATTCACGAGGCATTTTTTGACTTTTGGAGGGCATCAATGAGCCTAAGGATCATGCCCAAAGGAGCGCTAAAGGCATGGGTCACCCGCTTGCAGTCTCGCCAATTTAAGGTTGTAGGTCCTAAGTCCCTACACGGCCAGTACATCTTTGATGAGATCACAGATCCCAATGATCTGGTGCTGGACTACCCAACTTCCGTTCTACCACCCAAAAAATTCCTACTTCCCCCGCGTGAAACCCTCTTCCGTTTTAATGCCCGCACCATGGAATCTCATGCGGAGATCACGGTAGAGCCGCTGATCATCTTTGGGGTGCATACTTGTGATATGCACGCCATCGCCCTCCTCGACAAGGTGCATAACACCGGTTACGCCGATCAACACTACAAGGCACACCGGGCCGCAACTTATCTGGTCTCGATAGAATGCCTCAAACCCTGTATGGAGGGCAGCTTCTGCAAAAGCATGGGAACCCTCACGGTGCCCGAAGCATTTGATCTCCACCTTACCGATCTGGGCAGTGATTATGCGGTTGATGTGGGCAGTGAAAAGGGTGAAGAACTGCTAGAAGGGTTCAGTTCCGTATGGGAACCAACCGAATCCGACTATGAGCGGGTGAACAATGTGATGGCCGCCAAGTGGCCCCACTTCTCCTATCGGCTTGAGTGCGATGTTACCGAGCTTCCTGATCTGCTCTCCATTAGTCAAAAAAGCCCTCTGTGGGATGAACTTGGCGAGCGTTGTCTCGCTTGTGGGATGTGTACCAAAGTCTGCCCTACTTGCTACTGCTTTGATGTGACCGATGAGATTGATCTAAACCTCGAAAAAGGCGAACGGGTACGCACATGGGATTCGTGCCAGATCGAGAAATTCGCAGTGGTTGCAGGCGGGCATAACTTCCGATCCTCAAGAGCGCTGCGCCAGCGTCACCGCTTTATGCGTAAGGGCAAATATCAGTATGAGGCCTTTGGGCTGATGGGCTGTGTAGGTTGTGGACGATGCGCGGCTGCCTGTTTGGTTCACATTACCCCTGTGGATACCTTTAACGAGCTGTATCGGATGCGTCAGAGCGCCAAAGCCGTGCCTCAGCCTCAGATCAAGGAGCCGCAGCCATGACAACCTTACTGAATGAGACCCTGCGCCAAGAATCGATCTACATACCCACCCCCGCCCGAATTGCGACCATTAATCCCATGACCGCAACCGAGAAGCTCTTTCGGGTGGCCCTGCCCAGCGGATTTTCGCTGGCGCATCGTCCGGGGCAGTTTGTGGAGGTCTCGATCTTTGGGGTAGGTGAAGCGCCTATCAGTATTTGCTCCTCACCCAGTCACAGCAATGGCTCCTTTGAGCTGTGTGTGCGATCCGCAGGAAAGTTGACCAATGCCCTGCACCGCCTTTCCCCCGGCGGTACGATTGCGATCCGTGGCCCGTTCGGACGGGGTTTCCCCATAGAGCGCTTCCGGGGTAAGGACATTATCTTTGTGGCGGGCGGGTTGGGAATCGCCCCCCTGCGTTCACTGATCGAGGAAGTGATCGCAGATCGAGGTAAGTACGGGCGGGTATATATCCTTTATGGAAGCCGTTCGCCCAACGATATTCTCTTTAGTGAAGACCTTAAATTGTGGGCTAACGCCCCGCGCACCGAGGTGCATTTAACGGTAGACCGCACCGCGCCCGGCTGGGATGGCAATATCGGTGTGATCACCACCCTCTTCCCAAAACTCCGGTTCCATTCTCGAAACATGGTTGCGGTGGTCGTGGGACCGCCCGTGATGTACCGCTTTGTGCTGATGGAACTGCTGGCCAGAGGCCTCGCCGACGGCAATATCTGGCTCAGTTTTGAACGCCAGATGAAGTGTGCGGTAGGCAAATGCGGGCACTGCCAGATGCATCATATCTATACCTGTCAGGATGGCCCCGCCTTTTCCTATGCGCAGATCAAGAACCTTGAGGAGGCGCTGTGATGACCACCCAAACACTCCCCCGCATCGCCTTCTTTGAATTCACAAGCTGCGAAGGCTGCCAGCTCACCGTTGTGGATACCCTACAAGCGCACCCGGAACTGCTCAATGTGGTTGAGATCGTCCAGTTTCGGGAGGCTATGAGTGAACGCGGCGAGGATTATCAGATCGCTTTTGTGGAAGGTTCCTGCACCCGCCCACACGACGAAACCCGCCTCAAAGAGATTCGCCAGCAGGCGAAGATCGTGGTGGCATTAGGGGCATGTGCCCATCTGGGTGGGATCAACGCCATCCGCAACCGCCAACCTTTGGAGGAAGTGCGTCAGTACGTGTATGGCGATAAAGCGGACTGGTTTGATACCTATGTGGCCCGCCCCATCGAGGCGGTGATCACCGTAGATGCGGTGATCCCCGGCTGCCCCATCGACCGCAACGAGTTTGCGATGGCCGTCTCTCATCTTTTGCAGGGGCGAATGCCCAACATCCCAGATTACCCCCTGTGCATCGAATGTAAGCTGATGGAAAACGTGTGTATGTTCCAGCGGGGCAAGGCCTGCCTCGGGCCCATCACCCGATCCGGGTGTGGGGCGATCTGCCCGGCCTATGGCGATGGTTGTGAGGGCTGCCGCGGGTTGATCCCCAAGCCCAATATCGAGTCCCTGAAACAGGTGCTCCGTGAACACGGCATGAGTGAGGAAGAAATTGACGCCAAGATGACCATGTTCCTCACCTATCAAAAGATGCGTCTTGAGGAAAAGAGGTGAGTCCGATGGCGGTCGAAAGAATGACGGTGGATGTCCACCACCTGACTCGGGTTGAAGGACACGGAAACATCGTTGTAGATGTGGTCAATGGTGAACTGAAACAGTGTGAATTGGAGATCGTGGAGACACCTCGCTTTTTTGAAGCGATGCTGCGGGGGCGGCCCTACGAGGAGTCATCGCACATCACCTCTCGCATCTGCGGCATTTGCGCGGTCGGTCATGCGACTGCCTCGCTGCGGGCAACCGAAAAGGCGCTTGGAGTCAACCCAAGCCCTCAGACCGTACTGCTGCGAAAGCTCAACTTTCATGGTGAAATCCTTGACAGTCATATCCTACACGCCTATATGCTGGTTGCGCCTGACTTTCTGGGGGTAGGCAGTGTCATCCCGCTGGCCAAAGCCGCCCCAGAGGTGGTGCTGCGCGCACTGCGTATGAAACAGGTAGCGGGCGATCTGTGTAAGATCATCTGCGGACGGCACACCCATCCCATCGCCATGACCGTTGGTGGTTTCACCCACTTCCCTCTGACCAGCGAACTAGAAGCCCTTCACAAACGTTTGGTTGCAATGCGTACTGATGTGGATGCAACGGTGGAACTGTACAGCCAACTGCCTATCCCCGCCTTTGAGCGAGATACAGAGTACATCGCTTTGCACAAGGATGATGAGTACTGCTTCATTGATGGGGTGATCAAAAGCACCGACGGCGGTGAATGGCCCATCGAGGATTACCGGAAGGTAACCAATGAATCCATTGTGAAGCATTCTTCCGCCAAACATACCCACAATCAGCGTGATTCCTATGCAGTGGGGGCACTAGCGCGCTTCAACGTGAACTATGATCAGCTTCATGCCCGGGCCAAGACGGCCGCGGCGGCGATGAAACTGAAGCCTAAAGTGATCAAACCCTTTTACAACACTGCGGCACAGGTGGTCGAGATCGTCCACTGCTTAGAAGACGCGATCAGCCTGACGGAGCAAATTCTGAAGATGGGCGTGCGCGCCGAAGAGCCGGTTCCCATCGCTCGGCGCTCTGGCGAAGGGGTGGGCGCATGTGATGTGCCTCGCGGCACCCTATTCCACAACTACGTGATCGACAAGGGCCGAGTAGTGGGCGCAAACTGCATCATCCCCACGGGGCAGAATCTGGCTAACATTGAGGCGGATATGCGGGCCTTGGTGCCCACCATTTTGGATAAATCGCAAGCGGATATTACCCACATGATGGAGATGTTGGTACGGGCTTATGACCCCTGCATCTCGTGTTCGACTCATCTCCTCAATGTGAAGTTTGAGTGAGGTGAACTGTGATTGATCTGCGGCCCACCCTCGTGTTGGCGCTAGGAAACCCCCTCCGGGGTGATGATGGGGTAGGCGCAGCCGTGTTAGCGTATCTGGAAAATTGTGTTTTACCGCCGGGGGTGACCTTACTAGATGGGGGCACCCCCGGACTGGAAACGGCCTTGATCATCCGTGACTATGGGCGGGTGATCATCATTGATGCGGCCGAGATGGGTACTGCCCCCGGTACATGGCGGCGGTTCTCTCCTTCACACGGACATTTGCGAGAGGATCAAGAGGCACTGCGAGGAACGCTTCACAATGCCGGACTGGCGGAGGCGCTGGCACTCGCACAGGCACTTGGTATTCTCCCCTCGGAGATTGTGATCTATGGCGTGCAGCCCGAAATCATCGGGTGGGAGCCGGGCTTAAGCGATCCGGTGAGGGCCGTTGTACCTCAAATTGGACGGAAGATAACAGAGCATTGGGAGGCTTTCACGAATGGTCAAGATTCTGGTAGTGGATGATGATCCCGATATTTCCCTTGCCACAAAACTTGTACTGGAGAGCGCCGGTTATACCGTGATTGAAGCACACAGCGGTCAAAGTGGCTTGGAAAAGGTCAAACTCGAAAATCCTGATCTGATCGTGTTGGATGTGATGATGGAGTCCCCAACGGCAGGGTTCCATACGGCACTGGCCCTTCGCAGCCCTGATCCTGCGTCCGAATATGCACCCTACCGCCATATTCCCATCATCACCCTGACCGCCATTCATCAGACCACACCGATCCGTTTTGGTCCCGATGAAAGTTACTTACCAGTCGATGCGTTTGTGGATAAACCCATTGAACCCGCACAATTTCTCAAAACGGTTCAGGAACTTTTGGCAAAGGAGAGCCATCCCTGATCGAGAGGAACATATGACCATCACCGCCGTGCAGCCCAAGATCGCCTCTCTGCTGCCCATTGATCTGGTTGTATATAACCAGCGTCTGATCGGAACCCGGTTGGCAGCAGGGATACTGGTTGTGATGGGGACATGGGTGAGCGCTCAGATCGCCGGGTATACCCTGCCTCAGACGGCTTTGTACGCACTGGGAGCATGGGTGCTGCTGTATGATGCCGCGGTCTTTTTGCTCACCCGTTCACAAGACGAGGACCATCCCGATCTGCCCGGACTGCGGCGGTTGATCTTGGTTCAGATCGGGTTGGATGCCCTCAGCCTGTTGATCTTCATCCATCTCACGGGGGGCATTTACAGCCCCGGTCTGATCTTTTTAGGGCTGCACGTGATCATGGTCACGATCCTTTTATCGGGGATTGCACCCTACTTGTATGCAGTGGGCATGAGCGGCGCGCTGCTTACGCTGGGGTTGTTAGAAGCCTCTGGGGCGCTGCCTCACTTTTCCATCACCCCTCAGAATGGCAGTACCTTTGAACAGACCGAACACATTGTGATCCAAAGCCTTTTTGCGGCAGTAGGAATGGGAGCTACAGCCTTAATCAGTGCCTCCATTGTGACCCCTTTGCGCACCCGCGAACGCCATTTGCAGGCCCTTTATGAGACCAACCTTGCAGCCTTTGCTTCACTCGAAATTGGTGAGGTCCTTTCTGGGCTTGCAGAAAGCGCAGTGAAAAGTTTAGGTGCCCGCGCTGTGACCGTGCATCTGTTAGAACTCGATGGGGAGACTCTCACCCGTGCAGCCGGGGCGGGGGAAGAAAGCGCCGGGTTGGGCAACTGCCGCCGCTCCGAATGTCCCTTTTTTGATCGGGCTTTAAAGGGCACATCGTTGGTCTTAAGCGCAGTTGAAGCGCTCCAAGTTGGGGGAGGACGTCTAGGACGGGCTTTGATTGTGCCTATTCTGGGTCAACGCCCCTTGGGGGTGGTGAGCATCTTTGACCCTGCACCCACATCTGAAGAAGCACCCTACAGTCTCCTTTTGGCAACCGCTCTTGCCGCACAGGGGGCAAAGGCCATTGAGCATTCGCTGGCCCATCATGCCCTACACGAAGCAGATCGGCAGCGCACACAGTTTGCGCATGTGCTCACCCATGAACTGCGCGCCCCGGTGACGGGGGCACAAAGCCTGCTCCGGCTTCTGTTAGGGAACTTTGTAGGCACGCTCACTGCCGATCAACAGGATATTCTAAAGCGTACCTCGCGCCGGATCGATTCGCTCCTGATCTTGATCAATGACCTGCTCTCACTCTCGGCTGCCCGTGCCCGTGATTTTCAGCAGCCTTTAGAGCATCTAAATATCCTGCCCGCTCTGATCGCTTCTGTGGAGCGGGTTCAGGGTATCCTCCACGAGAAACGCCAGACCGTTCACAAGGACTATCCCTTTGAAACCTTCATTGTATCGGCCCATGAGCAGGGGTTGGGGCGCATCTTTGATAACCTCATTGGTAATGCGGTGAAATACACCCCCATTGGGGGCACCATCACGGTGAAGTTGGAAGCGGATTACGCTCGCGCAGAAGTTCGAATCACCGTGAGCGATACCGGGATCGGCATCCCCCCGGAAGCCATTGCCCGTCTTGGGGAGGAGTTCTACCGCGCCCCCAATGCCAAAGAATCAGGCATTGTAGGCACGGGGTTGGGCATAACCACCGTGAATCAGATGATCGCACACTTTAAAGGACGGTTGGAAGTCGAAAGCGAAGTTGGTGTGGGCACGACCTTTCGGGTGATTCTGCCCCTTGTGAAGGTGCAGCCACCGGCTGTTAACGGCAGTGTTGAGGCTGGTTATGATATGTTTTCGCTGATTCAGTTGCGGGGGTAATTAGGCAAAAAAAGAGCGAGCAGTGCTGCTCGCTCTGTGGGTGACCGGTGGGTTTCGAACCCACGTTCTTCTGGGCCACAACCAGACGTGATACCACTTCACCACGGCCACCATATGTGAAGTGAGTATATCATAGGTGACTTTGCCTTGCCAGAGTGAAGTTTTTGGGCGATTGGTAAACGCAGCAAGCACCCTCAGTGGGGCGCAATCCCCGCCTCACGCAGCCCAGCGAGGAGGGCTGCGCTGGTGAGGCGATGCCCCAGCCCGTTAAAGTGGCGATCTTCCTGAATGTACAGCAGTTGAAAGACCTGCCCTTTTTGGGACTGCGCGTATGCTTCAAAGGTAGGGCGGGTAGGGAAGATCAAAGCAGGCTGATCGCGCAGAATTTGGGCCAAGCGCTCATCCGGCAGATTTACATCCCACTGCCAGCCTTTAACCAGTTCGGGATACCATTGGGAAACGTTGAGTACCTGCTCCGTCCCGATAAAGATGGGCATGACGGCGAACTTCGCCCCATGTTTGGTGACAGCCTGCGCAAAATGGGTCAGGCCCCATGCGGTGCGCCGCCATGCTTCTTCAAAGCCGGGGATGGGTGGGTCACTCACATAGATATACCACTGAGGATGGACTCGATCCAGCACCCCATCTTGTGGACGTACATCCGGCGGTGGGTCAAACCAGCGGATCATCAGCCGGGCAAGGTTTGTGCCCTGAAAGACCGGGGACAGTCCATTATAGAGCAGCCGGGCCCCATTGGGTGGGAGCGGCTGCAAGTTGGTGTCCACAATCCTCACCGAATCGCCTTCAAAGACAAAGTCGTAGTTGGTGTTGTTGATATTGGGGTAAAAGAAGGCAGGGCGGTTATCGGGCACATCGTTGATGTAGAAGCTCAAAATCACCAGATCAGGGTTGAATTTCGCCCCTTCGACTTGATAGTATAAGTACTCCTGAAGGGTCCCCCAACCCATACGCCCCATGGCTGCAACCTCAAAGCGGGTTTTGCCGGGCACATTGGGGGTGATGCCTGCCAGTGCCTGACTCAACTGTGCAGCGAAGGTCTGCTCATCCGGGACTTGAACGGCCTCCACAAACGAATCCCCAATGATCAAGATACGGTAAACGTCGGCGGGTTTGTCATATGCGACTTCCGGGCCGCGCATCCCTTTCCCGTTGAGGCGAATGGTGTTGTCATAAACCAGTTTGCCCTGAGCATCCACCATATAGGCCCGAAAGGTCGAGTTGATCCGCGCCCCATAGCCCGTATACTGACTCCACTCCGCTTGTCCGCCGTCCTCAAGGTAGATAATCAAAGCGTGCAATCGCTCGGTAACGGCAAGTATACAGCCAACCTCGATCCGGCCCTGCTCTCCGACACTTCGCTGATCTCAATCACGACCCCGCTGGATCCGTTCCAGTTTCAGCAGTTGATCGTCGTGCCGGATACGTTTTCATTCGACTTCGAACAATTGCCGAACAATCAGGTATTCAGTTCAACCAATGTTGTCAATGTCCGCTGGACGGCTTCTGATTTCGAAAACGTTGCTGGCGGCTATTTCATCGTTACTGAACCAAGCTCGTCACTAAATAGCGCTGTTGGCTCATTTAATCTATTCTCCGGAACTCAAGGTACGATTCCCCTCGACGCCTTTCGCGATTCGCAAGGCAACTACAAAACCGGCACCTACAACGTTTGGGTCGTCTCCCGCATCGAACAGCCGATTGCCTCGCCATATATTCCGTTTACGATTCCCGACGGTGTATTCATCGAAAACATTGACCGGGTCGGCGTAACGGGCCAGTTCGGAGCAATTTACATTTCGCCGCGCAAGACGATCACGGCGGTGGCCGGCTCATAGGAATGGGCAAGAAACTTTACGAACAACTTCGAACCCTAACGACCGAGTCGCGCAACAAGTCATCGCACAACCTCGATCGCCTCAACACTCGAGCCGTCCTCGAACTGATGAATCGCGAGGATAGCACTGTACCGGCGGCAATTTCCCGGGTCATCCCCGAAATCTCGCGCGTAGTCGAAATCGTCGCAGACTCTTTCCGAAAAGGCGGACGGCTGATCTATGCCGGAGCCGGAACTTCCGGCCGCT
>JACSRJ010000321.1 GCA_014879835.1 Anaerolinea sp. | reverse complement strand
GCAGCGCTGGTCGGCAGCGGGGTGCCAATGACCAAATTTTCAGGCAGGTCACTCAAAAAACGGGAGGGCACTACCATCTCGCCCATGCCCCCATAGGTGGCGCGGCGGCGCGTCCATGTCAGGTGCAGGTGATCCTGTGCTCTGGTAATGCCTACATAGAGCAGGCGACGCTCCTCGGCAAGCTGTTCTTCATCCTCGATGGAGTTCTGATGAGGCAGGATGCGCTCCTCTAAACCCACGATAAACACGATGGGGAATTCTAATCCCTTGGCGGAATGAAGGGTCATCATCACCGCGCCTTCGGCTTCCTCATCATAGTTGTCAACATCGGCCACAAGGGATACTTCTTCGAGGTACTGGGAGAGGGTTTTGTCGCCCGCTTCAAGGGTTGCTTTAACCAGCTCTTCAACGTTTTGGGCGCGTTCTTTGCCCTCAATGGTATTGTCGTCCACATAGACCCGATAATCGGTTTGATCAAGGATATCCTTGAGCAGGTCGCTGATGCGCGCTGTCTCACGCATCGCCCGCCAGCGTTCGATCAACAACAGGAAGTCATTGAGGGCGTTGGCCGCTCGTTTGTTAAAGGGATGATCGCTGGTGTTGGGGAGGTCTTGAAGGGCTGCGTAAAGGCTCTTTTCACGCACGGTGGCCCATGCCTCCAACTGCGAAATGGTTTGTTTGCCGATGGCCCGGGCCGGCACATTGATGATCCGTTTCAGACTGACCGAATCATCTGGGTTTTGGATCACCCGCAGGTAAGAAAGCACATCCTTCACTTCCTTGCGGCTGTAGAAGCGAATACCGCCGATCAGCCGATAGGGAATACGGATGCTTCGAAACGCTTCTTCCAGTGCGCGGGACTGGGCGTTGGTACGGTACATGACGGCACAGTCCTTCAGGTGATGCCCCACCCGCTGGTACTCACGGATCGTCCACGCCACATACTGGGCCTCATCCCGATCATCGGAGAGCTGCTTGAGTACAATCGGATGGGTATCACTGCGTCGGGTGCTGAGCTGCTTTTTGATCCGGTTGGGGTTGCGATCAATCACCGCCATGGCCGCATCCAAGATGAATTGATGCGAGCGGTAGTTCTCCTCCAGCAGGATCACACGCAGATCGGGGTGATCGCCTTGAAAGCGGGTCACGTTGCGGTAATCCGCGCCCCGAAAGGCATAAATGCTCTGATCCGGGTCGCCCACACAAAACAGGCTGTTCTCGTCCCCTTCAAGGGCCCGAATCAGGGCGTACTGAGCGGCGTTGGTATCCTGAAACTCGTCTACCAAAATGTGTCGAAAGCGCGCCCGATAATCGGCCAGCACCGCCGGATGACGCCGAAACAAAAAGACCGTTTGCATCAGTAGATCATCAAAGTCGAGGGCGTTGTTCTGACGCAGCAGTTGATCGTAACGCTGATAGAGCTTGGATACGGCCTTATCGGCTGGATTGCCATCCGGGTAACGATCCGGGGTGATCAGCTCATTTTTGGCGGCGGAAACCATGCTCAGAACACCGCGAGGTTTGAACTTATCGGGATCGAGGTTGGACTCCTCAACTGCCTGCCGCATCACTGCCAGTTGATCATCGGTATCGTAGATCACAAAGTCGGTGCGCAGCCCTATTTGACTCCCATCGCGGCGCAAAATGCGGGCGCAGATCGCATGGAAGGTGCCCACCATCAGCCCACGCATGGACATGCCCAGAAGTTTTTCGATGCGTGAGCGCATCTCCGAGGCGGCTTTGTTGGTGAAGGTCACAGCCATGATCTGTTCGGGGTAAACGCCCATCTCACGGATCAGGTAGGCCACCCGCCGCGAAAGGACGCGAGTCTTGCCGCTGCCCGGGCCCGCTACGACCAATGTGGCCCCAGAGGGGGCGGAAACCGCCGCCTGCTGCGCGGGATTCAATCCATCCAACAAATCAACTGTACTCAAAATGATCTCCCTCAAGCTATGCCCTCAAAGTATAATAGGATCGACCCGTTTCGTACACGCTGAAAGGACATCCCATGAACCCAGCCTTTGGCCGTCTGTTGGAACGGCTGGCGTCGCTCTACACCACCCCTTCAGAGCGCCTTGAGGTGGGGCGCACACTGGCCCAGATGGGTGATCCCCGTCCGGGGGTGGGGCTGCGGGCTGACGGCTTGCCCGATCTGGTCTGGTCAGAAGTGCCGGATGGGGTCTTTGTTTACCAAAACGGCGAAACCCGCCATCTGCCAACATTTGCCATAAGCCAGTACCCGATCACCTTTGGGCAGTTTCAGGCGTTCATTGATGCCTCTGATGGTTTTGCTCAGGCCCAATGGTGGGCGGGGCTGCCCCGACAGGAAAAGAAACCCGGCGATCAGACCTTCGCCTTCAGCAACCATCCCCGCGAAGGGGTGAATTGGCTGGATGCAGTGGCCTTCTGCCGCTGGCTGAGCGCCCGTTTAGGGTTTGAGATTCGGCTGCCAACAGAACCGGAATGGGAAAAAGCGGCACGGGGTGAAGATGGACGCCTTTACCCTTGGGGGCACGAGTACGTTTCGGGTTATGCCAATGTGGATGAGCGCAGCGCCCGAATCAGCGCCTATGCACTCGAAAGTACTACCGCCGTTGGGGTTTTCCCCGCAAGCAGCGCCTCCCCCTATGGGGTCATGGATATGTGCGGCAACGTGTGGGAGTGGTGTCTCAACGAGTTTGCCCAGCCTCAGCAGACCGGGCTTGAGGGAAGCGGTGAACGGGCCCTGCGCGGCGGCGCTTACTTCTTTGAACCGTCCCAAGCACGTACCACTTCCCGAATCGGGGCCAGCGCCCGAATGCGTTACGAACGTTACGGCTTTCGGGTGGTGCGGGTTGGCTGAAGTTATGCCCTCATCCCCCTTTCAGCCGAGGGGGCGACACAAAATTTCAGGGTAGGTTGACAGCCCTCACCCCCACGACCGCTGCGCGGTGCCCGCTCCCAACCGCCGCTTTGCGGCTAGGAGAGGGGGAAGATATTTTGTGGGTGTGTCCCCCCACTGCCCCAACAGGAGCGAAGTCGCTGTAGGGGCAACCCCACATGGTCGCCCGGCGCGTGCAAGCAAAATACCGGGCGGCTCCTACAACATTCTTCGTAGGGATGGCGGTTACGGCAGTTGGGAGTGAGGGCAAGAGGGTAACACTAAAAAGAATCAGGCGGCTTTGCCCGCCGCCCGAACGAATATTGACGCTTGATAAGACATCCACCCGCTGCGTTTTACAGCATTTGCCCTGAAAATTGAACTGTTAGCGGGGCGTTTGAGGGTAAGCCTGAGAGACCGTTTGAAAAGGACGGGATTTACGCAGATTGAACCTATTTGCCCCCCATTTATCGAAAGGGGAAGGTTGAGGGGGATGCCCC
>JACSRJ010000205.1 GCA_014879835.1 Anaerolinea sp. | reverse complement strand
CCCTTCGAGCACTTCTCCAGTGGGGTTCACCACCCCCCGTAAACTGCCGAGAGCGTCCATTATCGGAAAGACCCAATCCTCACCCGGCGTTTGTTGTCTGTGCAAGCCGGAAATGTCGTGCAGGTAACGGGTTGTGTCTCCATTGCTTTCGCTGTTCAGGACTTTCACCAACCCCATGAGGTCATTCTACGCAACCGGTTCTAGTTTTTCCTGAATGAGATGGAATTTGGTTGAATCAGACCATTCACTTACCGCTATTTTCTGGCAGATTTTCACTACTGATCACACCGAATCAGATGCTGAACTATATGGATCCTAAATGGATTAGGGAGGAGGCAAGGGAGTCATCAGGATGGAGCCAGTGTCCACCTCAAACTGCTCTTGATCCGTACCGACCATGCATTGGTAGTGTGTTTTCCCTGAAGGCAGGCTGTTGATAACACAGTGCTGAGGACGGTGCAAGGGAATGACGAATACACCTACTAGAGTGCTTAAGAGGACCACCAAGAAAAATAAACTTCCCACCAGAAGATTTATCCATGTGAGTCCTTTGCGTGGTTTGAGAGCAAGAAGAATGAAGAATATTGGTAGCCAAGCAACGCTTGATATCCAGTAGACAACGATATAAATGTCAAATGCCGAAGGTATAAATGTTAGTTTTAGCCACACGCTCATGTTAAAGATAACCCCGCATAAGGCAGTGGAGAAAACTGCTAACAGAGCGTAAGTCCACGTAAGGCGATTTCCAACTGGAGCCATAACCTTCAAGCGCTTTCCTCTTCCACTGTGGCAAATAAAGCCAGCGTTACCTCGATAGTTTTTGGATTTGGAGGGTGATGCAGTGTTACATAGTTGATGGGCATGGGCATCTCCCTCAGTGCAACCTTGTGGAGAAGCTGCCTTGGGCATGAGCTGGAGTCGATCCTCAACAATTCAGCGCATACTGCCCTCTTTGAGCTTTATCAGTCTCCCTCAAAGCCTTACAAGGCAAAGAGTAGTACCACGGAGCAAGACATCCAGTGAAGGCAGTTCGTAGTCCAGAACGTATCTGACCTGCTAACGCAAGCGGGGAAAGGTTTCCTCGCCTAACCTCTCCACCAATGCGATAGGCAAGGGTAGTTAGCCTTGCGTCTTCTACAGTTCCTGTGCCCTGAAAATCACCTAGACACTCGTGGACAAAATCACCCGTAAAGCTATAAATAGAACCCTGTGCCTCCGTGTTGAGATAGGCCCAAAAATGAAATGGTTGCCCTGTTGCTTGATGAAAATCCGAGTGAATTCCACTGGAGAGTTCTCGTAGAGGATGTGCCCTATTTCCATTGTATGAAGCGCGCAATATGGTATCGGTACCGTAGGTTCCTAACAGAACGATTGAGATGGCGTTTGTGAGACCTTGGGATCTTCTCAGAGGAGATTGAGCATGTGCAAATTCGACCAACAACGCCAAAGCATCTACAACATCGGTTGGCTGCCTACTCAGCAGGGGTGAATTACAGTTTTGCGCATCCAAACACAAATATAGCGCATCCCTCTGTGCCAGAATGGATGAAACAACTTCGGTCTCAAGTTTAATGTAGACTCGAGGGCGAAGAAGGATGGAATGCGATGGCACACGAGAATGGCAAGAACAGGTCGGTTGAGGTGCAGCCGCGGGCGACACGGCGGAGGTCCAGCGCGGAGTACAAGCGGCGTATCCTGGCAGAAGCGGATGCCTGTCCACGCGGACAAGTCGGGGCACTGCTGCGGCGGGAGGGATTGTACTACTCGCATCTGAAGAAGTGGCGCGGGGAGCGTGAACTAGGGACGCTGGCAGACCGCCCGCGCGGACCGCGACCGAACCCGGAGCGAGCGCAGATGAAGCGACTGGCGCAGGAGAACGCGGCGTTGAAGCGCAAGTTGGAGCAGGCGGAGGCGATTATTGACGCGCAAAAAAAGCTAGCACGGCTGTTGGACAGCCGGGAGAGCGCGGGGAAATGAGCGCCATCGCCGAAGTGTTGGGACAGCATATCGGTCTGAAGCAGGCGTGTGCGGTGTTGGATGTGCCGCGCAGCCGCCTCTACCGGGCGCGACTGCCTGAGCGGGAACCATCGCCACGTCCGCAGCCTGCCGCCGCGCTCTCCAGCGACGAGCGGGAGCAGGTGCGCCAGACGCTCAACAGCCAGCGCTTTGCCGACCAAGCGCCGCGTCAGGTCTATGCCGCCTTATTAGATGAAGGGGCGTACCTGTGCCACTGGCGCACGATGTACCGCGTGCTGGCAAAGCATGATGAGGTGCGCGAGCGGCGTAACCTGCTGACGCATCCCACTTACCACAAGCCCGAACTGTTGGCGAGTGCTCCCAACCAGGTCTGGTCGTGGGACATCACCAAGCTGCGGGGTCCGGTCAAGTGGACGTACTTCTACCTGTATGTGCTGCTGGACATCTACAGTCGCTACATCGTCGGTTGGATGATTGCCGAGCGCGAGACCGCTGCGCTGGCGCAGGAACTGGTTGAGACCGCCTGCACTCGTCAAGGCATCGCTCGTGAGCAGCTCACCCTGCACGCCGACAACGGCGGCCCGATGCGCGCCAAGTCGCTGGCACTGCTACTGGACGACCTGGGCGTCAGCGCCAGCCACAGCCGCCCGCACACCTCCGACGACAATCCGTTCTCCGAGGCGCAGTTCAAGACCCTCAAGTACCATCCGGGCTATCCCGACCGCTTCGGCTCGATCCAGGACGCCCGTGCCTGGGCGCGTCCCTTCTTCAACTGGTACAACCAGGAGCATTACCATACGGGTCTCAACCTGCTCACGCCTGCAAGTGTCCACTTCGGGCAAGCAGAGACCATTCGCCAGCAGCGCCAGGCAGTCATGAACGCCGCCTACGCCGCCCATCCCGAACGCTTCAGCAAGGGGCTGCCCGTCGTCGCTGCCCCTCCAAAGGAGGTCTGGATTAACCCACCTTCAAAGACAAATCTTCCCTAATGTTTTTCCTGAAGTTGTTTCATTCCCTTGACACATACCGGGCAGATTGTTCCTTGCTGTTGGCACCCATCCCACCTTTCCGGACTCTCCCCCACCATCCCACTGGGATCGACTCTATTGACCACATCCCCGCCCACATACCCATACTGATTGCCCTCCTCCACCAGGTCGAGGCTGGGAAACACCCCCAACGCGGGCACATAATACCGCGCCCGCAGGTAGAGCAGGTCGTTGGGGTCGGTTTGCTCCCCCGTGAAACCGAAGGGTGTTTGCGCCGTGCCCGTCTGCCCAAAGAGGGTTCCATAGGGGGTGTAATGCTGCCCTTCGAGCACTTCTCCGGTGGGGTTCACCACCCCGCGTAAGCTGCCGAGAGCGTCCATTATCGGAAACACCCAGCTTTCACC
>JACSRJ010000179.1 GCA_014879835.1 Anaerolinea sp. | reverse complement strand
ACCGCTGCACGGTGCCCGTCTCCAAGCTGGAGAAGGGGGGAATAAGGTTCTTGAGGGGGCTTCCCCCTCCAACTGCTCCTTTCGGTAAATAGAGGGCAAACAGGTTCAATCGGCGTAAGCCCTAACCGAACAGCGTTACACGGTAGCCCTCTCCCGGCCGCCGGTGCGCGGCTAGGAGAGGGTGGAAAAGGGGGATGAGACCAAAACACACAGCGCTCCTTGTCAAACGGTCTCTGAGAGTATCCACCTTCTTATGAGCAATTAATCGTGATCACCTTCATCGTCGTCATGATCGTCGTGTTCGTCGTGATCATCATCGTCGTGATCTTCATGTTCACGCCCACCCAGATTGGAGGCATCAGGGTTCGAAGGCACAACCTGAATGGTTACCGGGGGTGCATTGCGCAAGGGGATATTAAAGACAGTCAGGCTGCTGCATACGCCTTCAAGCTGAACCAGATCACGCGAAAGCCATGCAGATGTACCTTCACTGGCTGCCACCACAATCCAGTTTTGTTCAGGATTGGTACCGCCAACCATCAATGTTTGGCCTCGTTGGGTGTAGTTCAAAACACTGTAACCGGTGCCGGGCCCGCTGCGCAGATTGGCAGAGATGGCAGTCACGGTGGCCTTGCAGGGAACATTATTGGCACCCGCGACAGACTCCGCAGGAGATTCAGATGTAGGCAGCAGGGCGAAGTTTAGACCATCGACTGGCACAAGCTGCACCCCAATACGTTTTTCCTCAGTGAGACCAATGGCGAGAATCGCTGCCTTGTAGGTGCCCCCGTCCAAAACGATGTTTAAGCCATCGACATGAGCGTGACTTATGGCCAGAACAGTCCCTTTATCATCCTCAAATTGAGCAACTGCGTTCATCCCAAGGAAACTGGCTGTGATCACACCGGTGGACTGATCAGGGATGCTAAAAGAGACATCCCCGGCGGGTTCGGTGCTGGTGACAGGGAAGGTATAGCCTTGGTACTGGTTGAGGGTATTACTGGTGACCTCTGTGACCACGCCCGTATTGGTGAGTTCGGGTAGGGAGGCAATTTTCACATAGGCTTGGCTGATGTTGGGCAAACGCTCGACCACCAGCGTATGGGTGCCCGTATTGGGGGCAATATTCAGTTCCAGCATGTGAATACGGGGATCGGCTGCTTCAAAGACAATGCCACCGTGTTGATCAAGCATTTTGACCGCAGCCATGCTGAGGCTGAGCGAGATTGATCCGGTTGTGTCTGGGGGCAAAGTGATGACCACATCGATGCTCGGTGTGGCATCGTTTAAGGTAATGGCATCGATTACCCCGTTATCCTGAGCAACCACAGGGAGAACTGCGGTTGCAGCGACAACAAGGTTGAGGAATAGAATGATCAGACGTTTCATGGGTTTCTCCTTCAGGATACTGGTGAGATCAGATAAGGCATGAGGGTTGAGGTCGCTAGAACCGACCCATTGTTCCCTATGACCAAAGCCGCCGTTTCGGGATAACGATCAAGGAGGGCAAGCCCTTTGTCACTGCCCTGAACCAGAATAGACTTGGCAAGCGCCTCTGCGATGGTGCAATCCGGGTGAACAACTGTTGCCGAGATGACGTTGGTCTGCGCTGGTTGTCCAGTACGGGGATCAATAATGTGATGATAGGCCTTACCTTGTGCTGATTCCCAGCGGCGAAAATCAATGGCGCTGGTGACCACACTGCCTCCAGCGATAGAAAGGCTGCATAAAGCCTGATCCGAGTCTGGGTGGGCAACATCCACCTGCCACCCCGAACGCCCTGTAGGAGCGCCAAACACGGAAATATCACCTCCACCATTGACCAGTGCTGAGCCATAAACTGAGAGTTCGTGGGCGATCTGCTGCACTGTCCAGCCTTTGGCGATCCCGCCTAGGTCAACCATCCCGCCCGGCGGCAGCATAACCTGTCGGTCAGGGAGTCGGAAGCGGATGTCACGCCAATTGGCGATGGAGGCAGACCTCTCGACCCAAGGCTTTGAGATCGCTTCAAAGGTACGGTCATAACCACAAGCAGACAGCGCCGATAAAATCAACGGATTAAAGGCCCCGTCGGTAAGCCGCGCCGCGTGTTTGGCGGCAACAAGGTTATCGAGCAGTTCCTGCGAGACCGTAACCCACTCTCCGGAGCGCTGATTCAGGCGGGAAAGCTCACTCTCCGGGCGAAAGCGGGACAAACACGATTCCAGCGCTTCGACCTTTGCGGGTACTGCCGCCAGAATTGATTTCCCGTCATGTTCGGTTTCTAACTGAACCTCGAAGGTGCAGCCCATCGCCCGAAATTGGCTGGAATAGATGGGACTCATCGGCTGGATCGGGTTACTGCTGGGGCGGGCTGTGACACAATCACCGGATCGGGCGCGCTGATCTGGGCAGGTACAGGTGGCTGGATCACGACGTTTTTAGGCGCAGGGCGGACGCTCGTTTTGCCTGTGCTGGGGGTTGATTGCCCCGGATGGCGCAAGATGATCACACTTGGGGCTGCCCGCTGAATCGTGATGTTGGGCGAGGTCTTGGCAGCAATAGGGGTTTCGTTCAGGACAGGCGATGCATCCGCAACCTCTGGGGAAGGGGTGAACTCGGCTGCGGCAAGTGCGGTTTTATCCATGAGCGCTAGGCTTTGTGCCCCTATGAGGGACGCCACAGTTGCACCCGTTACAAGCGCTGTCCGTACCATCAATTTACGACCTTGATTGGGGTTAGCCATTTGAAGGTGTCCATTTCTATAAGCATTACGCGCTTGCCCTCATTTCCTTCGACCGCTTCGCGGTACCCGCTCCCTGAGGGAGAAGGGGGAAACAAGTTCAACTGCGTAAATCCTATGCTTTAAGCTTCACATGTTCCCAAGGATACGCTTGTACAGGCGGGGATGTTTAAACGGGGACTCAAATGTGCCTTAAATTTTGGTTAAGTGGCGGTCTCAGAAGATGCCAAAGAGGGAGTGGGAGAAGAATGAACCTCCTTCAGGGTATGGACTCAGTCCGGCAAGCCATAACCAGTGGTGGTCTATAAGCGCGGGTCAGAGAGGGAGATCACCTTCATGAACGGGCAGAATCGCGGTGAAGGTTGAGCCTTTGCTCAATTCGCTGACGACCTTAATGTCCCCGCCCATCATCCGGCAGAAGTGTCGGCTTAAAGCAAGTCCCAACCCCGATCCGCCATATTTGCGGGTAGCAGAGGAATCAACCTGCTGAAACTCCTTAAACAGTTCGGGCAGATGTTCTTGACTGATGCCGATTCCAGTATCGTTCACAGCAAAAGCAATCCACACTTTGCCCTCTTCGTCAGTCTGCCGCTGCACACTCAGCGTTACCTTCCCCGACTGGGTGAATTTACTGGCGTTGCTGAGCAAGTTAAACAAAATCTGGCGGAGTTTGCCAGAGTCAGCAAAAATTCTGCCGACATTCTCGGCGAGGTGCAGCTCAAAGATGTTGCCGTTCTGATTGACCAAGGGCAGCACCGTGTTGGCCACATCTTTTGCCAATGGCAGCGGATCCAGCACCTCAAGATGGAGATCGATTTTGCCCGCTTCGATCTTGCTCAGATCAAGGATGTCATTGATCAGGGCCAAAAGGCTCTGTCCGTTTCGGGCCACCTTTTCCAGTCGATTTAACTGCTGCTCGTTACACTCGCCGTAAACCCCTTTACGCATCAAGTCGGTGTAACCAATGATGGAGTTGAGCGGTGTGCGCAGTTCGTGGCTCATGTTTGCCAAAAAGCGGCTTTTTAGAACGTTTGAGGTCTCGGCTTCTGCTTTGGCGATCTGTTCGGCTTCGTACAGTTCGGCATTCCGGATGGTGATGGCCAGTTGGTTGGCAAGACCCCCAAAGATCAGTTCATCCTCATCGCTAAAAGCATCTGGGTGGCTGCTCCCCAAGTCAAGAGTCCCGATCACTTGATCTTCAATCATCAACGGCAGGATCAACTCTGCACGGAGGGACTCAAGGTATCGACTGGGCAGAAAGTCGGCGCTGCGGCTGACATCATTCACCCGCAGGGCACGGCGCTCCTTCACAGCGCGGCTGTTCAGGCTGATCTCATCAAGGTGAATGGTGAAGGGAAAAAGATTGTTGTGATCCGCAGGAAGCTGAATGCCTGAGGTGCTGCGCAAGACAAGGGTGTCATCAACACGCACATACATGGCAGCGTAATACAGATCAAAAACACTTTGAATGTGGGCCACGGCAGTCTGGTAAAGGGTATCCACGGAAAGGCTGCCCGAAATTTCCCGACTTACGATGGCAGACTTCTCCAGTGCAGCAGCGCGGCGTTGTAACCCTTGATTGATGCTCTTTAGACGGGCCATGCTCAGGAGATTCAAGCGCCGCAGTGAAGCCAGCAGCAGCAGGCCAAAAACCAAGATACCAACCGCCGTGCCTCCCAGCATTAATGCGGCCGTGGTCAAATAAGGGCGGGCCTTGCCCAAGATCACTTCCTCAGAAGTGCCCAAAGCCAGCCACCAGCGAGAATTGCCTGCAAGGACAGGGGCGAAGGTCAGATAGATGCCTTCGCTGTTGCGAATCACCTGCCGTCCCCAGTTATCCCCAATACTGAGGAGGAAGTCGCGCATGGCGCTTTCTTCAGGGGTGATAGGCACTTCCAAATTAGGGGAGGGCAGCCACCAGAGGCGAATCTGTCCAAGGCGCTCTAAACGCCGAAAGATTCCGGCAACGGCTACATCCCAGCGAAATTCCATGGCCACATAACCGGAGAACGTTTGGCGGTTGGTGTATATGGGAGCGATCATCAACCAGTAATTGCCAGAGGGGGTGAGCAAAATTCCGTTGATGTTGCGGATCACGGCGTCCATTTGTGGCGGGAGAGACCAAGGGAGGTCTGCACCGCTGTTGATTAGGGATTGATATGAGGCGGGTACAGCCTGAATCGGCTTTTTATCAGGGTTGAATCGAACAACTGCTTTTAGCTCTTGATAATGCCCGTTGAGAAGTGCCGTAAGCTGAGAGAACACCTCCTCATCTGAACGAGTCATGACCATGTAGCGGCCAAGTGTCCCAAGTTCGCCACTGAGGGTAGAAAAGACGGTTTCGATCTCACGACTTAGGGCAAGGAGCAGTTCACTTTGCTGTTGGTAATACTGCTCTAGAACCACTTCGCGGGTGCCTTGATAGGTGGCGACAAAAACCACAATCACCAGCCCCAAGAGGACAAGGATGCCTAATCCAACGCTCGCAGCGATGAAGCGCAGCAGCCGACTTTCAGTGTGGGAAGTGAAAGCGTGGGCATCCGTCATGGTTTTGTGATTCTATGTCCGATCCCAGAAAGTTAAACCCTCTGGCAGTTACTGTTCGTCCTGAATGCGACGGCGTAAGGATTCGCGCCCTTCAACTTCAGTAGGGTGAAACTCATAACGCCTGAAACCAATCAACCTCAGACCTGTTTCAACGATCAAACGTGCCCGACGATCCGCACCCACAAACACGGTATATCCGGCGCGGGGGTGGCTGAAGCTGGGATGTTCCCGAAAGCGCAGCACCCCATTAGGATCACGGGTGATACCCGACATCACGACCAATGCGTGAACCTGATGGTTGACCTGATCAAAATGCGCCCTTGCTGAGGGGAAAGTGGCGATGAATTCACCCATGTTCCAAGGTTCAACGAATTCGACGCGCAACACTCTCCCCACTTCGACGAGGTCAGTGAACACACTCACGAGGGATCATCAGCCTCCTCCGCAACAGGATCATTTGCGCCTAGAACCCCACGCTGCTTCATCAGATCGATGACTTTTCGGGCACGATTAAACCCGATTCGCAGCCGGCGCTGTAAAAGCGAAACGGAGATCTTCTTCATGTCGTTAAAGAGTGCAACCGCTTGTTTGTAGTGCTCCTCAACATCCCCTGCATCCTCGCTATCGGAGGGTTCGGGTTCGCGGATAGCATCATAGAAGGCTTTGTCGCCGCTAGGGATAGGGGTTGAGGAACGACTGGCAGTGGGGAATCCCCCCAACCGTGGAGTGCTGCCCCCACCGCCACCAACGGCCGCGCCACCATTTCGCTCACTGCTCTCAAACGAGGAGAGCGGAATAGAGGCTTTGGCACCTTTGAATTGAGCCGCCGCATCGCGCCAGTATTTGGTGATCCGATTGATCTCAGCGTCGGAGACAAAAACCCCCTGCACCCGTAGGGGCGCGGGCGCGTCAGGTGCCTGATAAAGCATATCACCCCGGCCAAGCAGTTTTTCCGCGCCCGGTTGATCGAGGATGACACGGGAGTCCACCCCAGAGGCCACGGCGAAGGAGATACGGGCGGGGAAGTTCGCTTTGATCAGCCCGGTGACCACATCAACGCTGGGGCGCTGGGTTGAGAGGATCAGGTGAATCCCGGTTGCACGGGCCATCTGTGCTAAGCGAGTGAGAACGCGCTCGGTCTCATCGGGGGCAAGCATCATCAAGTCGGCCAGTTCGTCGATGATCACCACAAGGTAGGGCATCTTCCGGTCACCAACGGGCAGACGATTGTTGTAGTCGGTGATATTGCGTGCGCCCATCGCGGAGAATTTTTTGTAGCGTTCATCCATTTCCCGCGTGACCCACTTCAGAACCCCAACGATCCGCTCCAGATCAACCACGACCGGTGAGATTAGGTGCGGGATGCCGTTGTAACCCGTCAGTTCGACCCGTTTGGGGTCAACCATGATCATCTGGAGATCTTCGGGGGAATTTTCTAGGAGCAGACAGGCAATGACCGCATTAACACACACGGATTTCCCCGATCCGGTTGTACCTGCGATGAGCATATGCGGCAGCCCAGTTAGATCGGTGATGATGGGCGCACCGTCGATGCTCCGCCCCAGCGCGACCCGCAGTTTGGAATTGATCTTGGTGAAGACCTTGTCTTCCATGATGTCACGCAGCCCCACCAGCGCCGCTTCTGGATTGGGCACTTCGATACCCACATAACCCTTGCCGGGGACGGGGGCTTCAATTCGGATCGAGCGTGCGGCCAGCGCTAAGGCCAGATCAGCATCAAGTTTGGCGATGGCACTCACCTTGACTCTGGTTTTGCTGCCGCCTCGTCCGGAAAGATAACCGGGTTCAACCCCAAACTGGGTAATCACGGGGCCGGGGTTGGTGGCAATCACTTTGCCGGGGGCACCAAAGGCTTCAAGGGTATCCTCGATCATTTTTGCCTGTTCGCGGAGTACCTCATCTTGAATGTGTTTTTGGGTGCCTGCCTCAAGCAGTTCTCGGAACTCCGGCAGTTCCCAACCACCGCTGGTACGGCGCACCGTTGGAACGTCCGCTTTTTCCTCCACTTTCGGGGTGGTGCTCAGCGGAGGCTTGGTTTCGGCCGCTGGCGACGGTGGAGGTACTGCGGGCTTTGCTCCAAAGGCCCCCCCAAAGGCTGGTTTGGGGGTCTCCGCTTTGGCTGGATCCGTTGGGCGTGGATCTGCGTCTGGTTCTGATGTTGGTTTTGCGGGCGGACTGCCAAAGGGTGTGCCTTTGCTGCCGCTGGCAAACGGTGAACCAGCCTTGAACGGCGATCCGCTTGGTGGCGTGGATGCCTTGATTGAGGATGCAGGCGGCGTATCCTCCGCCGTCTCGTATTTCAGTTCGCCATCCTCATCACCTTCCGTCGATTCCACTGCCTTGTTCTCAGCCGTAGGCTTCGGGGCTGGCTTGGGTGCTCCCCCAAAGGTTCCGGTTCCTAATTTTGCGCCAAAGGGATTGGGTTTGTTAAAAGGCGATTTCACCTCTGGCGCGGCCGTAGCAGGCTTGGAATCGGGTTTCGCTTCCGCGCTGATCTCCGGCGTTGGGGCTGTCGTCTTTTCTGGGACGGACCCGGGTTTGGACTCTTCTTTGGGAGGTGCGGGCGGTTCCTCAATTTTGTTCACACTACCGGTTGGGGTAGGAACAGGTTTAGCCCCTCCAAAGGGTGAGGGCCTAGGCGTTTCAGGGGATGATTGTTCGGCGGTTTCGGCCTTGACCTCTGTCTTGCTCGGCTGCGCTTCGGTCTTGGGTGGTTGTGCCTTGTTCAGATCGCTGCTCTGGGGTGCTTTGGGACCAAAGGGTGAGGCGATCTTTGCCCCAAAAGGTGAGGCTTTGGGCGGTTCTGGGGCAGCCGCAACAGAAGCGGGTGCCGCCGAGGGCACTTCCATCTTCACTTCAGATTTGGTATCCAACGCCGGGGCGGGGGCGGTTTCAGGTTTAAGGTCGGATTTCGCCTCAGATACGGTTTTGGGACTTTCGCCAAAGGGCGACTTCAGCCCACTTCGAGGCAGAGTGGGAGGAGGGGGCACAGTCTCACCGTCTGAAAATGATCTTGGTTCCGCCTTGGTGGTTTCAGGTTCAGCAGGTTTGGGCTCCACTTTGCCAAAAGTGCCGGAGAACTTCGCGGCACCACCGGGCTTGTTGCCCAGAGTGGGTGGGGGGGCATCGGGCACCGGCTCCAACGATTTTGTGGCCTGCATCGTGCCGGTATCACCTTCGACCACTTTGGTGGAGAGGGTTTTGGAGCCGAGGGGGGTGGCCCTGATTGGAGCAGGGGCGGCCACAGGCTCATCTTCGGCTGAGACATCAGGCGCTGGTACAGATTTAGAGCGTGTACCCAATGCCGCAGGTGCAGGGCGCGCCGTCGGGGTGAGCGGTGCTGGCTCTTCTTCTGCCATCGGCGACCTTGCGGCTGAGGCCGCGCCTGTTTTGCGCAGACCGGTAAAGGGCGTAGGCTTGGCTTCGACTGCTGCGGGGCTTGATGCTCCCCCTAAGCGGGCTGGCGCAGGGGCGCTGGTCATTCCCACTGGTTCGGCAATCGGTTCGGTGGTCATGGGTCTCTTGATGCCGATGGGTGCGGGTGCGGCCGTGAGCAGGGTAGCGGCTGCGGGAATGGCCGCAGGCTGCTGTCCTTGTGGCTGCTGCGCCTGTAACTGTGCCGCCGCCGCTTGTTTTGCCGCAAGTTGAGCGGCCCGCGCCTGCTGTCGGGTTTGTTTACGCTGAACACGCCCTTCAACCCACACCCGACGGCGATCCGCTATACCCCGGAAACGGCGGTTGATGCCCCCAACCACAGATTTGGTGTAGGTGGAGATTTCGGCGGTGGTGATCTCGAAGGTAAGCATGACCGAGACGATCCAGAAACCACCGAGGACTGCCCACAGCCCAAATTCGTTGGCGACGCGGATCAGGATCAGGTAGAGAAAACTACCTACCCAACCCCCACCCTGCATCACATCCACCGCGCTGTTAGAGACCTGATCAAGCTGTTCCCATGTATCCACTTCCTTTTGGAGCAGCTCCAGCGCGTGCAGGGTCGTGACCAAGGTCAGGAACAGGATCACTGCCCCAGTGAGCTGGCGGATGTCAAATTCGAGGAAGGGATTCTCGCGGAAACGCCGGACGAGCAGCCATCCGCCCAAGGCGACCAAGACCGCTGGCACAATATAACGGGCATAACCAAACAAACCGCCTGCCACTCGCACCAAGGTATCGGTGATCGTACCTTCACCCGGTTGGACAGTCCCAAAGAAAATGACCGCCCCAGTAATCAACAGTGCCCAACCTGCGAAATCGAGCTTCTGATCGAGGGATAATCCCTGCCGCTTCACGGCCACCTGAGTCAGGGGTTTGTCGAGCGGTTTTGCGGGCTTATCTAGACGGGTTGGGGGTGCGCCCGCCTTATTGGTACCGATCAAGGCCTTACGGTCGGCAGCGGTTGTTGGTGCACTGCCCGCACCCCCACGGCGGAATCGGGAGAGGAATGCGGTTAGAGGCGGGGCTTTCGGTGCTGTGGCCCCGGGCTTGGGTGATGAAGCCGTACTGCCCGATGTGGGGCCGGAAGGAGTCAGTTTGGGCGGAGGCGTGGTCGAAGGTTTAAATGCGCCTTTTTTATCATCATCTTTGGTTTCAGCGCGCCCTGTGATGCGCCCGAACAACCCACCCGGTTTTGCACCTTCATCTTTTTTATCCGGTGGTTTGGTGCTTGGGGTTTTTAAAGGGGTGGGGGTAGGCCCTTTGGTATCTTTAGGCTCTTCCTTTTTGCCGAACGAAAGACGGCCCAAAATACCACCGCCCGAACTGGGAGCGCTGGGCTTTTCATCCTTTTTATCCGACGGTTTGGGGAAAGCCCCCGATTTAGGCGGTTCTTTTTTATCGTCCTTCTTTTCTTCGGGTTTGCCGCCCCCAAAGCGGAATCCACCTAAGCCACCACCTGCGGGCTTGCTCTCTTTTTTATCGTCTTTCTTTTCTTCGGGTTTGCCGCCCCCAAAACGGAACCCGCCTAAGCCGCCGCCTGCGGGCTTGCTCTCCTTTTTATCGTCCTTCTTATCCTCTTTTTTGTCGTCAGCGCCTTTGCCGCCTCCGCCAAAGCGCCCAAATAAGCCACCCGCAGGTTTGCTTTCTTTTTTATCATCCTTTTTATCATCGGGTTTGCTGCCAAAGGCGGGTTTGCCAAAGGAACTGCTTGCGGGTTTATCGTCCTTCTTCTCATCCGGTCTACCGCCCCCAAAGGCGGGTTTGCCAAAGGAACTGGTGCTGGTTTTTTCGTCGGGTTTGTTCCCGCCAAAGGCGGGTTTGCCAAAGGAACTGGTACTGGTTTTTTCGTCGGGCTTACCACCGCCAAAGGCAGGTTTGCCAAAGGAGCTGGTACTGGTCTTTTCATCCTTGCCGGGGTCTTTTTTGTCATCTTTTTGGGGGAAGGGGCTGCCGCCTCCCGGCTTTTGGAATCCCCCTGAAGATGTGGCTGGTTTGTTTTGAAAGGGATTATTTGACGAAGACGGTGATTTATCGCTGCTGCCAGTGCTCGGTTTGGAGAAAAAACCGGTGGACTTGCTGCCGCCTTGCGAACCGCTGCCGCTGCCTTTGTCCTCGTTTTTGTCAAAGGGTTTTGATTCAGTTTTGCCAAAGGGACTCTTAAAAGGGCTGCCTGTTTTTTCCTCAGGTTTGTCGGAAGGCTTCGAGTCCAATTTGTCGCTCAGTTTGTTAAACAGACTGTTCCGGTTGTTGAACGCACCAGTGCTAGAGGACTTTGCGCCGCCCTTCTCCTCACCCTCTTTTTTATCTTTGTCTTCGGGGTCTTTACCGCCGCCGAATATGCTCATGAGCGTGCCACCTTATGCGTTCACCGAACTTGTCGAATCAGACGCGGTTGAGAATAAAACTTATCCACCTAGTATAGATCAGAATAGATGAGATTGGGCGATGTGCGAATTATTCAGGGCCTGTGAGGCGTATCAAAGACGATCATATCACAAAGCGCACCCTAGAACCAGATCGAATCGAAAGTTTGTTCTACAACCCTGCCCTCACCGCACGCAGTCGCTTACGCCCCCAGAAGATGCGGCCGGTTCAGCCTTCAATCGGACTGAAAGACTGTTTGAAAAGTAATCCTTCGTTGGTAGACCTCATCCCCCTAACCCCCCTTCTCCAGCTTGGAGAAGGGGGAAATCTAAACTCTGAGAGGTAAACCCCTCAAACTCTGGTGGTGTGGGGGACGGCACCCACCAGAGGTTCTCCTCGCCGCGAAGCGGCGGTCGGGAGCAGCCACCGCGCAGCGGTTGTGGGGTGAGGGCTATCAGCCTACCTGAAAATCAGTGTCGCCGCTGACACCCTCAAAAGGGACGTGCAAACACTGCCTCTTATATTGCCTTCCGTAAGGATGGCAGGCACAATTGAGGCTCAAGGTTACCCAACAAGAAAGGCATATTCATGAATTTTAGCGTCAATCTGAGCGGACAGAATGCGATTGTGACTGGTGCTGGTGAGGGGGTGGGAAAAGCCATTGCTCTTACTTTGGCCGCGGCCGGGGCCAATGTGTGTGTGAACGACATCAACCCGGACCGGGCTGCAAAAGTGCGAGACGAGATTGTGTCCATGGGCAGAGACAGCCTAGAATGGACTGCCGATGCTTCCAACAAATTTCAGATGGCGTCCATGATCGAGGCGTGCCGTGATCAATTTGGCAAGCTCCATATCCTGATCAATGCCGCAGGGGTAAGCCGTCCTTCCACTTTCTTGAAGCTTGATGATTACGATTGGCGGCGGATCATTGAGGTCAATCTGACCGGGGTATTCTACTGCACCCAGTTGGTGGGGCGGGTGATGGCGGATGAAGGTGGCGGGGTGATCGTAAATATCGCCAGTGTTTTTGGCCACACTTTGTCACTGACTCAACATGCCGCTTATACGGCCAGCAAAGCGGGGGTGATCGGCTTAACGCGGGAAGTGGCCCGGGAGCTTGCCCCGCTTCAGGTAAGGGTTAACGCTATTTGCCCGGCGCAGATAGCAGATACGGAAGGGACAACCGCTGTTCCCAGCAACCCTCAAGAGCGCATTGGAACCCCAGAAGAAGTCGCAGCAGTGGCCTTGTTTTTGGTCAGTGATGGGGCCTCGTTCATCACTGGACAAGCGATCCATGTTGATGGTGGGCTGTCGATGGTCTGAGAGATGGGTGTACACTACCCTGATCGGTGTTTGGGTGAGGCTTCAGGCTGTCCGAAAGGTTTCTTGATCTCCGTCTTGCGATCAGACCCGAACAAGTGTACAATCGGTAGGCTGATCAACTTCAGCACTCTCCCCACTCAACCCTATCATCCGTGTCAACTGGATCATCAGTTAAGGACGGGCAGCAAAGGCTATGGCGCAAGACAAGATCATTGTGCGCGGGGCACGAGAACACAATCTCAAGAACATTAGTGTCGAAATCCCCCGAAACAAGTTGGTCGTGATCACCGGTTTATCCGGCAGCGGCAAGTCATCGTTAGCGTTTGATACCATTTTTGCGGAGGGGCAGCGGCGTTACGTCGAGTCCCTTTCGGCTTATGCCCGACAGTTTGTGGGGCAGATGGAAAAGCCCGATGTTGACCAAATCGAAGGGCTTTCCCCGGCGATCTCTATCGATCAAAAGGGCGTGAGCGCCAACCCGCGTTCTACGGTGGGCACGGTCACTGAGATTTACGATTATCTGCGCCTGCTCTATGCGCGGGTAGGCATTCCCCATTGTCCAGTATGCGGGGTGCGGGTAGAAGCCCAGAGTGCCCAACAGATCGTGGAGAAGATCGAGTCTCTGCCTGACGGGACGCGGGTGCAGCTTCTTGCACCGGTGATCAAGGATCGTAAAGGCAAACATGAAAAGGTCTTTGAAGATCTGCGCAAGTCTGGGTTCATGCGCGCTCGTGTGGATGGTGAGCTGCGCGATCTAGAAGAAGAGATTTCGCTCGCACGCTACGAGATGCACACCATCGAAGTGGTGGTGGATCGGCTGGTGGTACGCCATCATGAAGATCCCGAAGGTGAGGAAGCGAAATCTGCCCGCAGCCGCCTCACCGACTCCGTGGAGACCTCCCTTGAATTGGGCGACGGGCTAATCATCGTCAACGATGTGACCGATCCCCAGCACCCCACCGATACCCTTCTCAGTGAGAAGCTGGCCTGTGTTAACGGTCACGGCTCCATCCCAGAGATCGAACCACGTTCATTTAGCTTCAACAGTCCTCACGGCGCCTGCCCTGTTTGTCAGGGGTTGGGCATCCGCATGGAGCTTGATCCGGCGCTGATCGTGCCGAACCCGGATATGTCCATCAGCGAAGGGGCGATCAGCGAAGTGGCCTTCCCTCGTGATGCTGACAGCGCCAGTATGAACTTTCTGCTCACGGTGCTGCGCGAACAAGGGATTCCGGTCGATAAACCGTGGCGCAGCCTAAGTGAACAGCAGCGTGAGATCGTGCTCTCTGGGACGGGCAACCAGCGTTATATGGTCAAGTTCACAGCCGCTGATGGCACCCAGCGTTCTTGGAATGGACACTGGGAAGGGATTGTGCCCATGATTCAGCGTCGTTATGAACAAACGGTCTCTGACTACATGCGCTGGAAGTACCAGTCACTGATGGCGGAGCGTCCCTGCCCAGAATGCAAAGGGGCACGGCTGCGCCCGGAGATGCTCGCGGTCACGGTGGGTGACCAGAATATCGTGGAGATCAGCCGCCTGCCCGTGATCAAGCTTAAAAGTTGGGTCGATTCACTTCGGGGCAGCAAGACCCAACCGCCGCTGCTCAGTGAGCGTGATCAGGCCATCGCGGGGCAGGTGCTGAAGGAGATCAACGAGCGGGTGAGCTTCTTGATCGATGTGGGGCTGGATTATCTCTCGATGTCCCGTTCATCGGGTTCACTCAGTGGGGGTGAGGCACAGCGTATCCGGTTGGCCACCCAGATCGGCAGCCAGCTTACAGGGGTTCTGTATGTCCTTGATGAACCTTCCATAGGACTGCATCAGCGCGACAATGCCCGCCTCATCCACACCCTCGAACGGATGCGCGATCTAGGCAACACCCTATTGGTCGTCGAACACGATGATGAAACCATGCGCGCTGCCGACTGGATCATTGACCTTGGCCCCGGCGCGGGTGAACATGGGGGCAAGATCATCGCCGAGGGCACCCCTCAGATGATTATGGAACACTCTGAGAGCGTCACAGGGGCGTTTCTGTCTGGACGGCGGCGGATCACCATCCCGGATCAGCGACGCACCGGGAATGGTCAGACGATCTCGATCCGAGGCGCACGTGAGAACAACCTCAAGAACATCAATGTGGACATCCCGCTGGGCAAACTGGTGGTGATCACCGGGGTGAGCGGCAGCGGTAAATCCTCCCTATTGATCGAGATTCTCTATAAACGTCTGGCACAGGTGCTAAACGGGGCCCGAGACCGGGCCGGTGATCACGATCAGATCGAAGGGCTGGATGCTATCGACAAGATCATCAACATTGATCAGACCCCAATTGGGCGCACCCCACGCAGCAACCCCGCCACCTATACCAAGATGTTCGACAACATCCGCTCTTTGTTTGCGGAAATGCCCGAAAGTAAGGTGCGCGGCTACACGCAGGGACGCTTCTCCTTCAATGTCAAGGGTGGGCGGTGCGAGAACTGCGAAGGGCAGGGGCAGCTTCAGATCGAAATGCAGTTCCTGCCTGACATTTTTGTGCCTTGTGACGTGTGTCACGGGGCACGCTACAACCGCGAGACCCTTCAGGTGAAGTACAAAGGCAAAAACATCGCGGAGGTGCTGGATATGACTGTGGCTGAAGGGCTGGAGTTCTTCCAAAACTTCCCTGCCATTCAGCGCCCGCTACAAACCCTCAACGCGGTGGGTCTAGGCTATATCCGCATCGGGCAGCCTGCGACCACCCTCTCTGGCGGTGAGGCCCAACGTATCAAACTGAGCCGGGAACTGTCTAAGCGAGGCACAGGACGCACCCTGTACGTCCTTGATGAGCCTTCGGTGGGGCTGCACGCCGCCGATGTGGAGCGCCTGATCCATGTCCTGCATACCTTGGTCGATCAGGGCAATACGGTGGTGGTGATCGAGCACAATCTTGACATTATAAAGGTGGCTGATTGGCTGATTGATATGGGGCCAGAAGGTGGGGATCGGGGTGGCGAGGTGATCGCGTGGGGGACTCCGGAAGACATTGTTCAAAACGCAGGTCGCAGTTATACCGGTCAGTTCCTTGCCGACTATTTAGTTGGTGTAAAATGAGGGGCGATGCCATCTCTTTGAGGGCCATAAAATAATGGGTAGTGATGTACTCATAACCAATGTCACCGTAGTGAACTGGATGCCTCGAACCATTAGCCCCGGACAGGCAGTCCTGATTCAGGGGGACACCATCGCCGCCGTAGGGGAACCTGAAACGCTGGGAGCGCTCTCTCCTCATGCACAAACGTGGGATGGTAAGGGCAAGCTGTTGATGCCGGGTAACATCTGCGCCCACACCCATTTTTATGGGGCGTTTGCGCGGGGCATGGCAATCCCCGGTGCCCCCCCCCGCGATTTCCCCGAAATCCTTCAGCGTTTGTGGTGGCCCCTTGATAAGGCGCTCACCCTTGAAGATGTCAGGTACAGTGCGCTGGTCTCGCTGGTGGATGCGATCCGGCATGGGACCACCACCCTGATCGATCATCACGCCAGCCCAAACGCGATTGATGGTAGTTTAGATGTGATCGCTGATGCGGTTGAGAGTGCCGGACTTCGGGCGGTGTTGTGTTATGAAGTGACCGACCGCGACGGTGAGGCGAAATCCCGCGCTGGAATCGCCGAGAATGTGCGTTTCCTCAAAAAAGCGAGCAACCGCAAACAAATTGCAGCGACCTTTGGGCTTCATGCCAGCTTAACCCTCTCGCACACCACCTTAGAGGACTGCCAGAAGGCCAATGAACCCTTTGGAAGCAGCTTCCATATCCATCTGGCCGAACATGAGGCCGATGAAGAGGATAGTTTACAGCGATCTGGGGTGCGCACCGCCCGTCGGCTTGTCCACTACAATATCTTGGGCCCGCGCTCAATTGTGGCCCATGCAGTGCATGTTGATGCGTGGGAGATGGAACTGCTCCGCGAGACCGAGACGTGGGTAACCCATCAGCCCCGCTCTAACATGAACAATGGGGTGGGGGCTGCGGCATTGGATGAGATGATGCGCGGGGGCATCAAACTTGCACTCGGCAATGATGGTTTTTCCAACTACATGTTTGATGAATGGAAAGCGGCTTACCTGCTGCACAAAGTCGTCAACCGGGATCCCCGTGCAGCCAACGGCGAACACATCGCCCAAATCGGTGCAGTGCATAATGCAGAATTGGTGGAGATGTTTTTCCCCAACCTTGAGATCGGGATGATTGAGGCCGGTGCAGCCGCAGACCTGATCCTTGTGGACTACCATCCGTATACCCCGCTCACTGGAGGCAATCTGCCGTGGCATGTGCTTTTTGGGGTTGAGTCCTCAATGATCACAGCGACGATCTGCGGTGGTCAAGTCCTCATGTGGGATCGGCAGATTCTGACTTTAGATGCGGAGAAGATCGCGGCTGAGGCCTGCGCCCGCGCCCCTGAACTGTGGGCCCGTTATACCGCTTTGGCAGGTGGTTAAGCCCGTTTACCCTTCGCTCTTTGCTCAACTTCGCAAACTGAGGGGGGCAACAGTGGGTTACCCTCATCCCCCTAACCCACAAACGCTGCGCGGTGCCTGCCCGCACGCGGTAGAAGGGGGATACTAAGTTCTATGGTAGGTTGACAGCCCTCTCATCCCCCTGCCCCCTTCTCTCCCACAATGTGGGAGAGAAGGGGGATTTATTTTGTGGGGCGTCCCCCACGACCCCCGGATCGGGGAGTTTGAGGGGTTTACTGTCCTGTTCACCAACATTAGCCCTCAGCGAGTCCGGGATCATCGTCCCCACTTAGACCGATTGATAGC
>JACSRJ010000013.1 GCA_014879835.1 Anaerolinea sp. | reverse complement strand
CCCTTTTGGGGCCCGTCCCCCACATCCCCCTACCAAGTTCGATCAGACCGCCCTAAAACACTGAAAGGTAGGTGCGCAGTTCCCAGTTGGTCACTTCGAGCAGATAATCTTCCCATTCGGCCCGTTTGGCATTTACAAAACGTTCAAAAACATGCTGACCCAAGGCATCCCTCACCACTTGATCTTTTTCAAGAGCCTCAAGAGCTTCATCAAGGGTGCGGGGCAGTAAATCATGTTGGCGTTCATTCTGGTTTTTGCGCAGATAAAGGTTCTCATCAGTGGCTTCAGGTGGGGTGAGTCCACGTTTAATCCCGTCCAGCCCGGCCGCCAGCATCACCGCAAAGGCGAGGTAGGGATTGCAGCTTGGATCAGGGCAGCGCAGTTCCAGCCGGGTTGATTCTTCGGCGTGGGCGCGAGGAACCCGGATCAAAGCTGAGCGATTAATCCGCCCCCAACTGATATAAACCGGGGCTTCGTAACCAGCCACCAAACGTTTATAGGAGTTCACCAACGGGGCGAGAATGGCGCACATCCCTCGTGCATGGGCAAGCTGCCCCGCGATGAACTGCTTGGCAAGGGTCGATAATCCATGGGTATCCCCCGAATCCGCAAAAGCATTCACACCCCCACTTTTGTACAGGAGGCTCTGGTGGACGTGCATCCCATTACCACTCACGCCGCGCATGGGTTTGGGTAAAAAAGTGGCATACATGCCGTGCCGCTGGGCAATGTTCTTGAGGGCTAAACGGAAGGTGACCGCATTATCTGCCGTGCGCAGTGCATCTGAGTAACGAAAGTCGATCTCGTGCTGCCCGTTGGCCACCTCGTGATGAAGGGCCTCCACGGTAATCCCGAATGCGGCGAGGGTGGAGACCATTTTGCGACGCAGCCCGGCGGCGCTGTCTTCGGGGGCGTCAAAATAACCGGCGCTGTCATGGGGTGTGAGGGGTAGCATATACTCACCGCTGCCATTGGACTTCAGCAGAAAAAACTCCAACTCAGGCCCGGTATTGTAGACCAGACCCATCTTGTCGGCCTCTGCGAGCACCCGCCCTAAGACTCCTCTGGGATCACCGATGAAGGGGTGTCCACTAGGGGTATACACGTTACAGATCAGCCGAGCGGTTTTTTCTTCTTCTGGCAGCCACGGAATAAGGGCAAAAGTTGCCAGATCAGGTACAAGGTACATATCGCTCTCCGCGATACGGGCAAACCCCTCAATCGAGGAACCGTCAAACCACGCCCCGTGATCAATGGCAGAAGGCAGTTCTTGGGCCGGGATGGTGATATTTTTAACAATACCCACAATATCCGTGAACTGAAGATCAATAAACACGACTTTTTCCCGCTCCACCCGTTCGATAATCTCTTGGGCTGAAGGGGAGGAGGTATTTGAGGGCATTTGGCTCATTAGGAATTCTCTTGGTAGATTGGACGTACTTCAGGGTCAGGTTACGGAACACGGGCAGTCTGGGAGAGCACAACAATCACAACGATCACTGCAAGGAGAATGATCAAACCCGCAGCAGTGACCATAAAAATTGGCGAACGGAAAAAAGGAATGCCAGTTCCCTCTGGCGAAGATTCTTTTAAAAGTGACAGATCCGCTTGTTCGGGGTGATCGAGCGCCTGAATGAAATCCCGCACCGTGGCATACCGATCATCTGGGTTTTTCTGAAGACTTTTGGCCACAACTGCGGCGAGTTGAGGTGAAATACCCGGAGCTTCTTTATCCAACCGAGGCAGCACCCCCGCCAGATGCTGCGACAGCACGGCCATCGGATTATCACCTGTAAACGGCGTCTTGCCACTGAGCATTTCATAAAGGATCGTCCCCAGTGCGTACTGGTCAGTGCGTGGATCGCCCCGCTGCCCCTCGATTTGTTCGGGGGCCATATAATCGGGTGTGCCCGGTGTGGCTGTGACATTGGCGAAGGTCACCCGCCGTCCCTCCCGCGTCAGAGCCAGTCCAAAATCGAGGATGACGGGCTGCCCCGAGCGGGTCACAAGGATATTTTCCGGCTTCAGATCACGGTGGACAACTTCATGGTCATGGCAGTAGGCGATACCCTCCGCCGCTTTTTTAAAGATGGGGAGCGCCTGCTCTGGTGGGATAGGCGCTTCGTGCGTTATCCAGTCGCGCAGGGAGCGTCCTTCAACCAGTTCCGTGACCAGATAGGGCATCCGGTTGAAGTGTCCTGACCCCAAGCCCTTTTGGACAGCGGGATGATTGAGGATCTTCATCACCTGAAGCTCACGCTGGAACCGTTCCCGCAGAGCTGGATCGTGGCTGACCATCTGGTTGGGGATTTTGAGCACCACCTCATTTCCAGTGAGCAGATCACGGGCGGTATAAATGTCGCTCATCCCGCCCTGCGCTAGGTGCGCGTTAATTTGGAAATGATCGAACTGATCGCCAATTTGAAGCATCATAAGATCAATTACGTCACCTGTTGGTTGAGTCGCTGCGAATGGTTGGGAACCGAAATCACTACCCCACTGATTGATGCATATTGTGATCGGTTTCACCTACTCATGCAATCACTCGACAGGAAAAACACATCAAATTCGCCTCAAGATTTCGAGGATGGGGAGATGAGCACGCTCATTTGTCTGGCAAGAATTCGCTGGAGGGTGCTGTTCAGGCGGATTGATTCCACAATTCGATGATCTGGGCAGCGATTCGATCAGGGGATTGACGGTTGGTGTTGACATGAAGCGTAATCGCCCCATATACCGCCGCCCGCGCTGACAGCAGTTCGGCGATGCGTTGTTTAGGATCGGGTGCGGCTAACAAGGGCCGATGACTTTGTCCTCTTAACCGGGCTGCGATCAAACCCGGTGAGGCATCCAGACAGACCAGCAAACCTGCCCCCGCGAGCAGGTCACGATTGCGGGGATCAATGACCATGCCTCCACCAGTTGCGATCACAGTTGGTTCCCACAAGGCGATCTCTTGGCACAACTGATGCTCAAGAGAGCGAAAAAATGCCTCCCCTTTTTGGGCAAAAATCGCGCTGATAGCCTGCCCCTGACGGGCTTCAATGAGCGCATCGGTATCCACAAAGGGGAGCTTCAACTTCAGGCCGATCAACCGTCCCACCGTTGATTTACCTGTTCCCATAAATCCACACAAGATGATGTGGCGGCGCTTTGTGGGCTGATCAGGGTTGGTCGGAGTCACGGTCATATTCGTAGCCAAAGCCCCATGGGATATTGTCCATCGGCAGTTCATCGACCCTTCCGCGCCGCAGATGAAGGAAGCGGGCCTGCATTTCCGCCAACGAGTCCCCCCCCAATTTTTCCAACAGCGCGTTGGCCAACACATAAGCGACCATCGCCTCAATGATCGGCACACCACGGGGCACAGCACA
>JACSRJ010000298.1 GCA_014879835.1 Anaerolinea sp. | reverse complement strand
GGTGGCAGCATTCAGCGAAGGTGTTTGTCGAGTGTTAGAGGACATTCAGAAAATCGTGAGGGGTTGGCTGAGTCCACAAACAGCCTCGCTCGTCGTGAGAGCAGTGCAAGATGCGGTGCGCTCGAAAGCTCACCTGCTGCTCGAAAACGCGCTCCTACGCCAGCAATTGATAATCCTTAAACGTCAAGTCAAACAGCCTCGATTTCCGCTGCTCGATCAGCTGGTGATGGTGTGGATTGGCAGTCCGCTCCACCGGTGGCAAGAAGCCCTCTTGCTCACTCAGCCGGAGACGCTGCTGGGTCAGTACAAAGTGGTTGGCGTTCAGGATCGAAAGCACCAGCCCCGTTATTTGGCAGTATATCAGGGTTAGCGACCTCAGTCAGTACGTCTGAGTAGTTACGAAGATTTACTGCCTCTGTGAGACAATAAACCGGCTGATAGTGTACGATGTGTAACGATGCTTGGAAGACGGATTCATGCCAAAAACCGGGGTGGTTGGGCTTGAGGATCAACAATACCAATCCCATTATTCGGCAGTATATCCGGGTCAGCGACCTCAGGCAGTACGTCTGAGTAGATACTCCAGTTTTAATGTATTTGGTGCACTCTCTATCCCAGAAATGATTCCTCAACCTCAGGTGAATGTCGAATATAAAACAGCAAGAACGGATCGCGAATGTAGAATTTGCCTTCCCCATAATCAACTAGTGGATCATGGCGACTAAATGTTGTTGACGTTTCGCGATAAAACTCAAAATAGTGTCCAACCATCTTTTTGACAGCACGTTCTGTTTCCTCTTGAGATGGCATCATTTCGTCCTCTGCGAGACATTCTCTGACCCGATGCCACAACCTGCCAGTTTGAATATCAGAGTAGGGCATTGCACCTAATGGATATTTCCCAGTAGCTGCATAGAGGATTAGTTGATTGAGGTTACCCGCTCTATTGTCGTGCCGCCTAAATTTTCTATCAACCTCACATGCTGATGGTTCGGTGAGCAGTGAATAAAGTTTGCCATACTGCACAGACAAAGTTGCACTAGGAAAAACGTCTTCGAACATTGTCGCAGGATCCGAATGTTCTACGAGTGAGGCAATTCCCCCCTCCGAGTGCAAAAACGGCTCCAGTTTTCGTTTACAGAAAATCTGACAGAGGAGTTGCATAAGGAAAGGTGATCCAAAGCTCTCATAGGCAAGTCGCTCAAGACGCCCAACGGTGCTTTGTCGGGCATTGAACCCCTTGAGCGCGATCTTGCTTAACTCTTGGATAGACCAATTATCGATAATGACAGAACGAATTCGCCCGTTAAGGTCGTTGAAGTACTCTATTTCACGGGTTTGGGGTGATTTGACTCCAATCACAACGCTTTTGCCAGAACGTTCGTTGACCAATTTTAAAGCAAGCAGAACCGCTAACCGATGTTCTGGATTGATTATGAAGTGGAAATCATCGATAACTAGCAGAATCTCTTCCGAAACCAACCTTGTCAGGATTTTCTCCTGAGTCTGCTCAGGGTTGCGCTGGAAATCCTCATCGATGTGCATTTGTTGAGCCAAAAGCCGCCATACACTATCGGGATGTACCATCTGGCTACCAAATAACCAAATGGAAGAGATTTGAAATAGAAACAGGGTTTGACGCACAAGCAAGGTTTTTCCGGATTTGGACATGCCCACTACACATGGAATTTGTCCTTCACGCAGCGTGCCAATTATTTGCTTTATATACTTCTCACGGGCAATGAGTGTCTGTGTTGGTTCACCCCTTATGCTGAAGATATTCTCACAAGTCAGCGCCCTATCCATGATCCATATCACCTTTTCGCCGTGCCTGATCAATGCACTTGAAGAGCCGTCGGACTTTGGGCATGAAGAGAATTCCACCCGCTGAGGCGTGGAGATACTCCATGAATTCACCAAAGTCGTCCGCCCGGTGGAGTTCATTACCTGGCTTTGAATAACGCTCAGCAAAAAATTTATTGAGTCCTGCGAGGTGAATGGGACCAATCATGTGTCGAGGTTGCCTATATGTGAAGTATGTAGCAACCTCATTTGAATATGTTGGTGCTGCAATTATGACAACAGGTTCTTGAGGAGGGCTGCCTTCACGCATCTCGATTTCTTCTTTAAAATCCTTGACATTTTGATCAATGTCTAGCGCGATTGCCGTTGCATCACTAATTAACTCAAGTGAGGGCAAGTTGAAAAAGAAAAACATAATAGAACGATGCTTGATTCCGCCATCAATCAGTAAACCGTTTACCATTAGTTTCGAACTACTACTATTCACGGAGATTTCGTAGTGTGCTCGTTGAAGTTGAAGGTCTAGAACACTTCCAAAAATATCCTCTATTGCCTTAATACCGGCATTGACCCAAAGTGCCTCTCGTTCCGACTCATCTGCTTCGAATATATTCTTCCCGTTTAAGGGCACATTGTTAGGAGATCCATCGCCTCCTATATCTCGCATGATCAGCCGTCCAACGATCTCATGGGCATCCCCCCGGTATTGTTTATGTGCGGCATTAACTAAGCAGTTGAGTTTGTTGAGTATGTGTTGTCTTTGAAGAGACGATATGATATTGTCAAAATTCGGTCCAGGAAGACTCACCATTTTGCTAAGTTGTTCTTTGATGTCTTGACTAGGTTGATTTAGAGGACGTAGTAGATATGCATAATAGAGAACAGTACATACTCCAGGATTCGTTTCCCATAATTCACACAGATTGAAGATAAAGGGATTGGCAAGTTCTTCAGCCGAAAACATATCGTTCTCCTCCAAGTTGAATGATTCAGTTTTGTAACAGAGAACCTCAATAATCCCATCTGTCCTGGATCCTAGTGCCAAGTACTTGGCGATTTTCAGATGCCTAGACTGATCAGGCGGTGGCGTGGACATACCTAACCGGATGCCAAAATAGCAAACCAAGACGATTTGGATATCGGACAAGTACGCAGCAGGAAAAAAAACGCTAGTAATACAATTAGGTTTTGACTGACGAACTCTTTCCAAAGCCTGTTGTAGGGAGTGCGTGTCAAGCGCCAACTGCGGGTGAATTACGATATCTGCTGGATCTTCGACATCTATTCTAAGTATGTCAACGATGGATACTTGCCCTTCGGGCTTTTGATAGCCACTGTTGTTGCCGAGTGAATATGAAACGAACTCCCAATTCATTGCTCTCATTCCTATTCCATGATTTTGCCCGGCGTCAGGGTTTTCATAAAGTGCGCGATGTCTTTAGTAATGCCGTCGATCTTCTTACTCAATTCGTCAAAAGATTGGGGCCTGTATTCCTCAACACAAAATAATTCATGGATAAACGATTTAGATTTGTCGCAATAGAATAGGTGGAGCGTACTTCTCCAGCCAATCGAAGTGAA
>JACSRJ010000015.1 GCA_014879835.1 Anaerolinea sp. | reverse complement strand
CCCTCTATTTATCGAAAGGGGCAGTTTGAGGGGGAAGCCCCCTCAAGAACCTTATCCCCCCCTTCTCCAGCTTGGAGAAGGGCACCGCGAAGTGGTCGCGCAGGGGGGATGAGGTTAATCATCGAAGGGTGAGTTTTCAAATGGCTTCTGAGGGAGTGCCCCACTAGAAATTCGATTCGCCCTCTTTTCCAGCAGAGAAGGGCAATTCAGGGGGGTGAGGGAGCCTCAAAACCAACCTTTGGTGTGGTTCTCTTCGCTGAATTTTTTTTGTGGTTGCTCCCCTCACGCCCGAAACAGGTTACAATGGGCACGTTAAAGGCGCTTCTTTGCGCGTTTTTTAGAAGTTTTATATCCTTAGTAAGGACGTCTGGGGTTGCTTGACAATGCCACCCCGCTGTGCTACAGTACGGCTCAAAATGCGGGATTATCCGTTTTTTGAAGTTAGGCATTTCAACCCAACCGCACCCCACAGACGCGGACTGAGGTTCAATTCGTCTCAAGGAGTTATGAGGCTTTGGCTAAGTCACGAAACGACCAACTGGTGGAGCGCCTGCGCGACTTGCAGGCAAGCTCAGCGGACGTAGAGGCAGCAGCCCTCGTCAGCGTCGATGGGTTAAGCATGGCAGCAGTCATGCCTACTGATTACGACGAAGACCGGGTCTCAGCAATGTCGGCAGCGATGTTATCACTGGGTGAACGAATCGCAGGCGAATTGGGACGCGGGAGTCTGGATACGGTCTATGTGAAAGGGCAGTTTGGGTACGTCATTCTGATGTCCGTCGGGGATGAAGCCGTGCTCACGGTCCTCGCACGCGAACAGGCGAGACTCGGTCTGATCTTCCTCGACATGAGTCGCGCCGTGAAGGAACTGGCGAAGCTGGTCTAGGTGTGTCTGAGTTTAGCGTAGAATCACTTCACTTAAAGTAGCTCTGCTAGGGAGGACTGCGTGACTGAAAAAGTGCGGGAAATGGCGAAGCTCTACTACCCCAATAAGATCGCCCGCATCTTCCTCGCTGCGATGGAAGACGTGATGGGGAAAAATGGTCTGAACGCCATTTTGAACCTTGCCGGGCTTCAAAAATACATTGATAACTTCCCCCCGGATAATCTTGAGCGTGAGTTCGATTTCGCGGATTTCACTGCGCTCCAGATCGCATTGGAAGATATGTACGGCCCACGCGGCGGACGCGGTCTGGCCCTGCGTGCTGGACGGGCCTGTTTTGCCCAAGGTTTAAAGAACTTCGGGGCATTGGCAGGCGCTGGTGATCTCGCCTTCAAAGTCCTACCCCTTGCGGCCAAGCTCAAAATGGGGTTACCTGCGATGGCCTCTATCTTCACCAACTTCAGCGATCAGTTGAGCGTGGTTGAAGAACACGACGATCACTTTGCGTACATCATTAAACGCTGCCCCTTGTGCTGGCAGCGTACCACCGATAAACCGGTGGGGCATACCGCTGTTGGTTTGCTTCAGGAAGGCCTGCGCTGGGTCAGTGGCGGCCTCGAATTCCGGGTGGTGGAGACGGAATGTAAAGCAAAGGGTGACGAAAACGGCGTCTTTGTGGTCTTTAAGGAACCCATTGGTTAGTATTTGGTTGGTTGGCTTCGGGAGCGGACTCTGTGGCGGATAAAGCGCAAATCATAATTGTTGAAGATGATCCCGATCTCTCGGAAATGCTCCTGAACTATTTCCGGGTGCAGGGATATGAAGTTCTCACCGCAGCTTGGGGCGAGGATGCGGTTCGGTTAACCCGTGAGAACAACCCCAGTCTGGTCATGCTGGATATTCGCCTGCCGGATATTGATGGCTACGAAGTCTGCCGCCGAATCCGCACCAACCGCCGTACTCAGGACATTCCTGTGATCTTCCTCACCGAAAAACGGGATCGGGTGGATAAGCTGGCGGGTTTGGAATTGGGGGTTGTGGACTATATCACCAAACCTTTTGACATTCAGGAACTGCGGCTGCGGGTGCGTAACGTCCTTCGCCGTGCTGAACAGTCAACCATGATCAACCCTGTCACCAACATCCCCGAAGGCTCACTGGTGGACGAACGCCTGAATCAGATTCTGGCCGCGAACGATCCTTGGGGAGTGCTTTCCGTTGGGATTGAAGGATTAGACGCCTTCCGCGAGATGTACGGGTTTGTCAACTCGGATGATGTGCTGCGTGCCGTCACCCTGATGATGAACAACGCCATCCGCGAGATGGGCAACGACTCCGATTTTCTGGGGCATCTTGGGCCGACGATGTTTGTGATCGTGACGGACCCAACCAAACTGACGTCCATCCGGGAACGGGTAGAGATGCGCATTCGCCAGTCGATGGAATACTTCTACCCGCTCAAAGATCGGGATAAGGCCCGTCAGGCAATGGCGCAGGGGCACCTGAAGTTGGTGGTCTCAGAACTGCGTGCTGGTGAAGAGGGGATTAACTCCATTGATGCCCTGAAAGAGCGTCTCAAGAAGCACGAACGGGTAGCGAACTAAGCGAACTTTTGGCATTCAGTTTCAGTTCATCCTCCCCCTTTGGCTTGCGTATCCGAAGGGGGATATTTGTTTGTCGGGTCAAAGCAGGGTCGGAATGCACACTGTCATCGGGGTAGCTTCTCCACCCACTGGTAGGGGGTGGGGATGAGCGCGAGGCGGCGGGGGTCAAGGTTCTAGAAGCCGTCTGCTTGTGACCAGTATTCACCAGTCCTTTTCAAAGATCAGTTGACCATAGGAAACACTGATTTCAAACACATCAGTAGTGATAATGCATTTGCGATTCTCGTTATCGAAAAGGATGCCGATTACATCGGCTGTAGTATCACGCTCATCAACCCGATCAAACACCTCCCACAGAATCGAAAGGGTATCTTTGAAGATCATCCGAAATGTTCTGGGGTGATCAGGATCATACAGGCAAACAAATCTAATCTCACTTCCCCATAGAATAGTTTGGATACCGGTTATCAATAGCCCCGCAGGAGCGACCCCTAATGCTCGAAATACTTCATGTTCATTAAGCATTATGGTATGAATTTCTCCTCCAAGTATGTATGTGGTCTAGCGAGTGTGCCGCTACGGGCGTCAAAATGATATCCCCTAATCCGCGATCCATCCGCATTGTACATCTTTACAGGAATGCGGTAGATTGTTCCGTCAGGCTTCAGCCAAACCTCGGAACCATCTTCAAATTTGTACCTGTTGTACCCTCCTTCAGTAATCCTTACATCCGAAGTATGATTCCGTAAGATAGCTTCTACTTCTTGGCGTGATTTGCCATTCAACAACGGAATTTCAGCAGCCGTTCCGTAGGAATGCCTACCCCCGCCGCCGCCCTCATCCTGACTAAACAACTCCTTACCAAACTTCGACAGCCCAAAAATCCCCCCGGCAAGGGAGACCA
>JACSRJ010000016.1 GCA_014879835.1 Anaerolinea sp. | reverse complement strand
CCTCCACCCAATACCTCGGCATGACCAGTTTCGAGGGGTCTTGCTTCTCCGCAAGGGTCAGATCGCGCACATCGTCGCCATCATAGGTTGCCCAGCGGTGATCAAACTGGTGGATCATCTTTGCCTCATACAGGGGCAGATAAACGCGCTTATCGGCAGCCCTCAACCCCTCAGGTGGAGGGGAAAATGCCCTCACCCCTAGCCCCTCTCCCAAGTGGAGAGGGGAATCAATGCTCTCAGGGGGAGGCGAATCTTCTCCCCTTCGCCCCTTGGGAGAAGGGGCCGGGGGTTGAGGGCTGGACAAGGGTTGAGGGCTGCCTGCGCTCCCCACATACCGATTGCCCTCCAGACGCAAGCCTTCCGCCTCCAACTGCTCACGGGTGCGGAACAGGTGCGAGTCGTTCGACATATCAAACATTCGCAGGAACGAGATTCCCCAAGGATTCTCAAGCGGTTCCTCCCGGATCAGGACGGGCACACGGCGGTAGATGGCTTTGGTCAGTTCGGCGTCCCGGCGGCTGCGGAAGGTGGCGCAGGTTCTGGTATTCGGATTTATCAGCCCACCCGCAGAGGACATTTGGCCATGAGGGAGTAATGGTAGAATGAGGGAAACGGGGAGGTGAGTCATGGAAACTTTAACCTTAAAAGCGCGTGCTGGAAAAGATGGCGTTCTGCGCCTAGAAATACCGACCAATCAAGCTGATCAGGAGCTTGAAATTGTACTGGTCATGCAAAGAATCATCAATGAGCCTGTTGATGCCATGGGTTATCCCCTCGGTTATTTTGATGAAACCTACGGCAGCCTAGCAGATGACCCGATTGAGCGTAATCAGCCCTCTCACCCTGATGTGCGGGACGAGATCGAATGAAGTATTCGCTCGATACCAATACCTGTATTCGCTACATCAATGGGCGGTCTCTGGCAATTCGCCAGAAGCTGCCAACCGTCCCTGCCCATGACATTGTAGTATGCAGTGTGGTGCGTGGAGAATTGGCTTATGGTGCCGCAAAGAGCCGTATGCCTGAAGTGTCTTCTGACAAGCAAGCGCGCTTTCTCAGACCTTATGTTACTGTGCCATTCGATGATGTCGCTGCACTGGAATATGGACGTATCCGTGCCCGCTTGGAGCAGGCTGGAACACCCATCGGTCCGTATGACATGCAGATTGCGGCGATTGCGATTGTACATGGGTTGATCGTCATTACCCACAATACCGCAGAGTTCAGCCGCATCGGCGGGCTCAGGATCGAAGATTGGGAGGTGTAACCATGCCTATCCCCTCCCAAAATGAATTTCTGCTCCCCTTCCTCCAGTGCCTCAGTGATGGGCAGTCCCCGACCCGGGCCCAACTGCTCTTTCGGCTGGCGCAGCATTTCAACATCTCGGAAGCCGAAGCCCAAACGATGAGTGGCAGTCAGTTCACGCTGGTCAGCCGGGTGGCGTGGTGCGATGTACATTTTGTGAAGGCCGGTTTTGTGGAGAAACATCCGCATCACAGCGACAGCCTAAAGGATACCTTCACCATCACTACCCTCGGCATTCGGGAACTGAATAAACGTCCTGAAAAGATCACGGTGGGTTACTTACGCGGGTTTTATCTGGGTAAAGTTCATCGGGGCGCAGGTTCCGATGACACCACCAGTGATGCTGAATTGGCCCTCTACGACGCTTTTGAAAAGCTGCCAGAGCCATTCACGGTGCTGCACGCCGTCAAGTGGTTTGCCCGCACCCTCGGCACGGTGGGTGAGATCGATTTCCTGATCGCCCATCCCGACTTAGGGGTGCTGATTATGGAAGTCAAAGGCGGGCTGATTCGAATCGAACAAGGGCGTTGGTTCAGCGGTAAATACGAGATCAAAGACCCCTGTGAACAGGCGGAACGTAACCGCCGCGCCTTGCACGATTGGTTAAGCCATGATCCCCGTACCAAAGGCCTTGCGTTTGCCCTGTTTCCGGCGGCTGCCCTGCCCGATTCGCGGGTTGCGGGGCATATACGTCCAGATTGCCCGCAGGACATCTTCATCGACATCTCTCATCTGGACGATCTGGAAACCCGCCTGCTGTCGATCTTCGCCTACTGGAAACCTCGCACCGATGCCAAAAACGCGGTGATGGGGGGCAAACATGCGGTTGAAGCGCTGGTGCAGCTTCTCGTCCCCACCCGCAGCTTGCAACCACGGATTGTTGATATGTTCGCGCAGGAAAATCGGAAGATCGAGCTGCTCACCCAACAGCAGTTCAAAATCCTCAACGTCCTGCGTTACCAAAAGCGCGCCGCCATTATCGGGGGCGCTGGCACTGGTAAAACCCTGCTGGCAATCGAGAAGGCGGCACAGCTCGCCCAAAGTGGGCTGCACGTCCTGTTTGTATGTTACAACACCAATCTGGCAAAGTGGATCAGCAACCGTCTTCAGCATCTGAGCATTGATGTATTCACCTTCCACGCGCTTGTGGGTCATATGGTGCAGCGGGCGCGGCTCCCGATGCCCCACACCCGTACTTGGGAGGAGTTTGACGCCCTTGCCCCAGAGGCACTGGTGGACGCTCTTGGCATCCTACACGCCCCAGACGCGAACCCCACCCTGTTGTATGACGCGATCATTGTGGATGAGGGGCAGGATTTTCAGGACACTTGGTGGATCGGCCTGCGCGATGCCCTCAAGGATGTCCAAGAGGGTGTGTTTTACGTCTTTTTTGATGATAACCAGCGTATCTTCACCCAAATTAGTAGTATCCCAATGGATACCGCCCCGTTGTATCTGGATGAGAATCTCCGTAACACCCAACATATCCATGAGCGGCTCAAACCCTACGCACGCGATGCTGAGGTGCAGTGTATTGGCCCGCAGGGGCGCCCAGTGGAGATCATCCCGGCGGCTGATAAAACCGCGGAACGCCGTGAGCTTCAGCGTGTTTTACACCGTTTGGTCAACGAGGAAGGTATTCCAGTCGAACAAATTGTCATCCTCACGCCATCGGCGGAGAAACGCAGCCAATGGAAGCCTGATGATCAGCTTGGCAACTTCATCATCACGTGGCATCTCGATACTGAAATGTCGATGGCAGCGCGGGTCTGCACCATCTACAGTTATAAAGGCTTGGAAAGCCCAGTGGTGATTTTGACCGAGCTTCAGGCTCTGCGCCCTGAAATCGCTGATCAGCTTCTTTACGTAGGCTTATCTCGCGCTCGCCATCACCTGATTATCATCGGCGATTTGCCTGCTGCATCTCATCGTGGTGCTGAGAAGGTGTAAGCACCTGCCTAGATCGTCTGTACAACACCTCCCCTCACCCCGATACGCCCTGCTGTCCCAATGCACCTTGCAGAACCATGGTTGCCTTTGACCGCCAGCAAGTAATCGCCCCCTTGGTCAACGATCTGGGCTGCAATCTCGATTTGC